>CALVYA010000001.1 GCA_944371905.1 uncultured Bacilli bacterium
GAAAAAGAAGAAGAGAATCCTTCTACTAGTGATAATACTATGTATATGGTAATAGGAGGAATGATGATTGTAGGAATCATAGGAATAGTTTCCTACAAGAAAATAAAAGAATAATAGAAAACGTCTTATCAAAGGCGTTTTTTTATCGTTTAGGTTAATACCCTCAACTAAAAAAAATACTATCATAGAATACTATGAGAGAATATACATAAAGGAAAGTGAGGTAATTGTTATTAAAGAGATACTAACACTTCGCGAGAGAGAAGTCTTTGAGTTATTAATAAAAAATAAGAGTACAAAAGATATTGCTGATAAGTTAGAAATAAGTGAAAAAACAGTGAGAAATCATATTTCTAATGTTATGCAAAAGTTGGGAGTTAAAGGAAGAGCAGGTGCAGTTGTAGAACTTTTAAGGATGAATGAGTTATCTTTAGATGAATAAAAATAAATAGTTTTCATAATATTTTATAGGTGATAAAATGCTAAAAAGAAAAGCTATGAAGAAAATCATGATAACTACTTTAACTGTTTGTTTGTTGTTAGCAATTTATTTGATGCCTTCTAGTATTGTATCTAATAAAAAAGAATCTAAAAATAATATGGAAGTAAAATACTCAGATAATATTGAAAAAGTAAATATTTATTTATTAAATAATGATGATTTGTTAGTGAAAGCTACAACGGTAGTAGATAAGGATAAAGAAGTAATAGAAAAAGCTAAAAGTATATTAAATAGTTTGATGAATTCTAGTAATGATTTATTGCCGAATGGCTTAAATGGTATCATTCCCAAAAAGACAAAAATTTTAGATATATTTCATACAGAAGGAATTATCACAGTCAATTTTTCTAATGATATTTTAAGTATAGATGAGAAGAAAATAGAGAAAATGCTTGAGTCGATTACCTTTTCTTTGTTAGAAATAGATGGAGTAAATGGAGTAATAATTAAAGTGGATAATCAAAATATTTCAAAGGTTTTAGAAGAAAGTTTACCTGAAGTTTTTACAAAGGATTATGGAATTAATAAAAAATATGACTTAACAGGAAGAAAAGACATTCAAAAAATTGTTATCTATTATATTGAAGAAATAGAAGGAGATAAATATTATGTTCCTATTACTAAATATGTAGATGATAATCGTGAAAAAATAAATATAATTATTGATGATTTGTCTAGTAGTTATATTTACGAACCTAATTTAGTGAGCTATTTAAATCAAAACACAGAACTAATTAATTTTGAATTGGATAGTGACACTATGATTTTAAATTTTAATACTAGTATTTTTATGGATGATAAGGAAATTTTAGAAGAAGTGGTTTATTCTATTGCATATTCTGTTTTTGATAATTATGATATTAATGAGGTTGTTTTTAAAGTAGATAATGAAGAAATTTTGAAAAAAAATTTGAAAGATATTGAAATTATAAAATAATTGGTGTATAATCAAATCATTATTTGGTTATACATGTCCCAGTAGCTCAGCTGGATAGAGCAATGCCCTTCTAAGGCATCGGTCGGGGGTTCGAATCTCTCCTGGGACACCATTATGTATTATACCCTTATTTTATAAGGGTTTTATTATACTTTAATTTATTTTGATCTTGTTTTGATCTTATCAATTAAAAAACTATAGGTAATTAGTCATGTTGATGGTTTGACTTTTATTTAGAAAGGTGTTATTAGAAAATGAATAATAGGATAGTCTATATAAGCAATTATAAGTCACCATTAGGAAATCTTTTATTAGCTTCTAACGGTAAAGCTTTAATAGGTTTGTGGATTGAGCATCAAAAATATTTTTTCAATATGAAAGATAAAAATGTCATTAAAAATGATGAATTAGAAATTTTTAAGAGAACTAAGAGTTGGTTAGATAACTATTTTAATAGACAGAAGCCTAAAATATCCTCTTTACCACTTGAACCGGAGGGGAATTGTTTTAGACAAGAAGTATGGAAAATATTGTGTCAGATTCCGTATGGAGAGACAATTACTTATGGTGAAATTGCTAAAAAAGTAGCTAAAAAGATGAATAAAAAATCCATGTCCGCTCAAGCAGTAGGAAATGCTATTGGGCATAATCCCATATCTATTATTATACCTTGTCATAGAGTGGTTGGTGTTAACGGTAATTTAACTGGTTATGCAGGTGGCATTGATAAAAAGGTAAAACTATTAATATTGGAAGATGTTGATGTAAATAAATTGGTTTATCCTAAAAAATAATATGATTAAAAATTAATTAATGATATAATATAATGATAAGAGGTGTGATATGAAGAATAAGAACTTTTATAATATTGTGATAACTTTAATTGCAATTATTTTATTAGTTATAGTAATTTTTTTAATTATTGATAAGAGAACGTCTTTCATAACAGAAGAAGAGGCGTTGAAAATTGCTTTGCAAAATGCTAGTGTAGTAAGAGAAAATGTAACGATTACTGCTACTAATAAAGATCGTGAAGATCGCAAATATGAATTTGAATTTTTTGATGATTATTATGAGTACGATGTAGAGATAGATATGATTACAGGCAAGGTCATAAAAATAGAAAAAGATGCCAAAAAAGGTGTTAATATCGAAAATAACTCTAACGAGACAATTACTTTAGAAGAAGCTAAAGTAGTGGCATTAAGTTATTTAAATCTTGATAATAGTGAAGTAACATTTACTAAAAATAAATTAGATTTGGAAAATGGTATACTTATTTATGAATTAGAATTTTTTACTATAGATATGGAATATGAAATAGATATCAATGCTTATAATAAAGAAGTTATAAGAGTGGAAAAAGATAATAGAAATTACCTTAATGCGGGCAATAATTCTAATGCTGGTCATAATTCTAGTAATTATATAGGCGCTTCTAAAGCCAAAGATATTGTTTTAAACCACTCTGGTATTAATGATCATGTTATATGGAAAAGAACAGAGTTTGACTTTGAAAATAATATACCAGTATATGAGATAGAATTTTATTATAATAATATAGAATATAACTATGAAATAAATGCTATTAATGGTAATATTATTAAGTATGAAATAGATAGAGACTATTAAGTCTCTTTTTATAACAATGAATAGAGGTGCTATTTGTGACTAGATTTGATGTGGCTAAAAAAGTAAGTATTTTAGGAATTGTTGGTAATGTTTTTTTGTTTATTATAAAGATTTTTATTGGACTTTTTAGTAAAAGTCAAGCTATGATAGCTGACGCTCTTAATAGTGCTGGCGATGTTTTTGCATCTATTATGACTTGGATAGGTAATAAAATTTCTAGTGTACCTAATGATGAAAGTCATAATTATGGTCATGGTAAAGCAGAATATATTTTTTCAATGCTAATTAGTATTTCTATGATGATAGTAGCATTAAAAATGTTATATGATGCAATTTTGTCTTTAATTTTAAAAAATCAATTAATTTTTTCGTGGACGTTAATCTGGGTATGTATTATTACTATTGTAGTAAAATTTGGTTTATATTGGTATACTAAAAAATTATATAAAAAACATAACAATATTTTATTGAAAGCTAATATGGTGGATCATAGAAACGATTGTGTGATTACTTTTTTTACTACGATTGCGATTCTTTTAACGAAAGTAAATATATTTTGGTTTGATGGACTAGTTGGAATTGGTATTTCTATTTGGATATTCGGGGTAGGTTTACAAATATTTGTGGAAAGTTATAATGTTTTAATGGATGGTTCTATTGATATGAATTCCAAGAAGAAAATTATATCTTTAATAAAAAAATATAAAAAAATAAAGAAAATAGGAGCATTATATTCAATTCCTATTGGTTATAAATATATTATTGTTATTACTGTATATATTGATGGTAAAATGATTACTAATAAGAGTCATGAAATAGTGGATAATTTGGAAAAGGATATTATAAGAGAAATTGATAAGGTAGAAGAAGTATTAATTCACGTAGAACCCTTTGTTAAAAACCATAGAGCTAATTAAAAAGTTTATAGATAATTAATGGATAATCACTAATGAAAGAAATGCTATGAAATATTTCATTAGTTTCTTCACTTGAAAAATTATTAAAAAAATTGTAAATAATCATCATTTCTTCACATCCTCTAGAAGAAACCATGGCTTCTTTATTAAATTCTAGTTGTTGCTTTAAAATTGAATAACTAAGCATTTCAGGTGAGAATATATAAAAATCAACATCTATGTAATTAGTTTCATAAGGCGATAGAATGACTCCTACTTTGTTATTAGTGTTTACTTGTTTGATTTGACGAATAATCGTATGACTAATACTAGATAAATATATATTTAATGTAGGATATTGATTTATAACACTATATAAATTTACGACTTGTTGTTTATTAATTTGATTAATTATTTCTAAATTTTGTGCATATTGTGTAGTAGGAATTGGTACAAAGTTAATGATAATTTTATTATTGATTGCTCCTAGTGATTTTAGAAAACTATCAAGAGTTATTAGATCATAGTTTTTAATATTACTAAAATTAGTAGTTTGGATATTTTTTATTGCTTGTGCACTTAAAGTTGTAGAATCATAAGGAATAATAATAACAGGTACTCCGTCTTGAGTTAGAGTAACCTCTATCATTATTCCTTCTAAATAATTAATATTTCTAGAAATTTGTTTTAAAAATTCTTCATTACTCTGAAATAGATTTCGATTGGCAATTAATTTCATTTAGACACATCCTTATCATAGTAAAATATATGTCAGTTACTATAAAATATAATTGATATTAATTAATTTTATAGTATAATGTATATATATGCCGATTTAGCTTAGCTGGTAGAGCAATGCATTCGTAATGCATAGGTCGTAGGTTCAAATCCTATAATCGGCACCATTAGTGAATTAGTTCCCTATGGAACTTATCATATAAAGAGTAATTAGGGTGGTATTATGACGGAAGAAGAATTACAAGAGAAAATTTTGAAGTTATCAAAAACACCAATAACTTACGATAATTTTAATGAATTCTATTCGGTTGCTAAATCCATTTCTCTTAATTACCAAGAAACTTATAGTAAAAATAATAAAATAGTAGAAGTGAAAACAGATACGGGAATGCAAAGAGTTTATCAATCGACTCCGTTACTATTAAAAGAAATAGATTATTTACTTTTGTGGGGACATCGTTATATGGAAACTATTGGTTCTACTAGAACGAAATGTCGGATTGGTCATGATTTTCAAGTTCCTACTTTTAGTAGTAGTGCATTTTATGATACAAATAATCAAACTATCTATTATCATGATTTACGATTGTTACGTAATTGTGAAAATAATATTCCAGAAATCTGGAAAACAGTCTTTCACGAAAATAGACATGTCCAACAATTTCATGCGTTTCAAGCAAGCTCTATTAGAGAAGCATTGAAATATGATCCTAATTCTTTGTTGATTTTAAAAGATTTTTTAGTCATGAATTATAATGGTACAGCTTTTTATCATTCTAATCATTTGAAATCTTTAATGGAAAATGATGCTAATTTATATGCATTTTCTTTAGTACCTGCCGTAATTACTGAATATTTTCCTGAACAAAATGAATCTTTAAAGATATTTGACAAAACCTATATATCTAATAAAACTTTATTTGACAATCCATTTCAGTTATTAGAGGAACAAGGAATAATAAAAGGCGAATATGTTCTTAAAGATAAATCTACTATAGATCGTGCGATAATGTTGGATCAAAATTTAAGAAAAATAATTACTCCTCAATTAGTAAGAGAATATCCTATTTTAAATTTAATATATGCTAATGGAAGAATGAAAAACTACGATGAAATTATGCAGGAGAAAGAACAATTATTGCAGCAAGTTGGTAATGAAGAAATAAAAGTAGTAGAAAGTCCTAATTATGTTCCTGAAATAAGAACAAAACAACAACAAGTAAAGGCTTTGTATGGGGTTATTATAAAAACTGATCCTATGTTATATTTTGAAGATTTATTATCTCAAGAAGAAATAAATTTTCAAGATATAGTACAGTTATTTACAGATCATCCTAAATTATCTATATATTATGAAAGTCAGATTAATGATATATTATCTAGAAAGTATCCAAAGATTTCAGAAGAACAAAGAGAAACTATGAAAGAGGTTTTTGAAAAATTGAATTTTAAATTACCTGTAATTGATAGTAATGTTTCTTCTAAAGAAACAAAATCTGAACCATCAAAACCTGTTTTACCTAGTATTGATGAATTGATTAGTAGGAGATCTTTACTAGAAGAACAACTACAGCAGTTTCGAAGTATGAGTCAAAATATGAATGCTGAAACATTTTCTCAAATGGTTAGTATAGAAAATGAAATAAAAGCATTATCTAATAGGATAGGGGTTATTCAGTCCAATCAAAAAATAAAAGATTTAAATAATATTAAAGATACATTAGGGTTTAATTTTGATGATCATATTTATACAATAGCAGAAGATCAAACAAGTGTGAGAAAAATTCCTAAAACTTCATCACAAATTCAAAGAGAATATATGGCTTTTACTAGATTGTTAGATAAAAAATTAGATAGTAACTCCATTAGTGAACAAAGATATCAGGAAGTTTCTAATTCATTATCTAATCTTTATTATCGCTATAAAAGTGATGCTGTAAAAAGGGAACACATTAGTACACATACGAACGTTAGTGTGGAAAGTAATATTATTAGTGAAATAAATAATACTCAAATATCTAATGGTAGAAAATTGTAAGAAATTAAAAGCATTTAGTTTTTAATTTCTTTATTTTTATTCTTGATAATAGAGTTATGCTATAATAAATAAAGGAAGTGGTTGGTTTGAAAAGAAATATATATATTATACGACATAGTAGTCCTTTTGTTGAAATAGATCAAAGTGATAAAATACCTTTTGAGGAACAAAATAGAAATATGATTTTATCTGTTAGTGCAGAAAAAAAAGCAGAAAAAGTTTCTGGGATGAGTAAATTTAAAAATATTCGTTCAGTTTATTCTAGTAATTCGCCAAGAGCCATCGCAACGGCCAAATATTTTGCTGATATTAATCACAGTAAAATTAAAGTTAATAATTTGTTAAACGAAAGACATTTTGGCATTATTTATTTGGAAGAATTACCTAATGATTTTGTGATTAAACAATTCGAAGACAAAAATTATAAATTAAAAAATGGTGAATCTTTAAACGAGGTAAAGATTCGTCTTAAACAATTTATAAACAATGTTTTAGTACAAGAGAAGGAAGAGAATATTGTTATTATATTACATGGTATTTGTTTTATGTGTTTTTTGGACTTGTATTGTAATGTAAGTTATGATGGTAAGAATTTTAAAGTAATACATGATGGTAAAATGATTTTTAATAAAATGATAAAACCACTAGAAATGTTTAAATTAGAATTAGACGACGATAAACTTTTAAAGATTAGTAATATAATATACTAAAAATTAATGTAAAGATTAGTAAATATATAAGTTATTTCAATTGAGTTATTACTATTAGTATCTTATAATTAATATAGGAGTTGAGAGTTATGTCAAAAAGTTTGTATGAATTATTAATTATGATAGAAAGTAGTAGGGAGATGTATGATCGTTCAATTACAGTAACAGGGAATGAAAGAATTCATTTATTAGAATTAACGAATGCTACTTATGAGTTAATTTCACAATTATCTGATATTATTTCTCCTAATATTTCTTCCATTTATTCGGGTGATATAGATTCTTTTTATAGTGATATGGAAAATTTTATTACGGGTAGTCACTATTCTATTCCAGAAGATAAAAAAGATGAATTATTGGCCATTAGTCGCGAAGCAGAAGTTATAGATGAGCAAATAGGATCTGATGAGGTTGTAAGAGAATATGATAATTTAAAATCTAATCCCTTATATATTAGAATTATGGGACAAAATGCAATGAAGCAAATTTCAGATTTAGAAAAAATTGCAGGTGGAAATACAAGATTTTCTTTAGAATCGGCTGGGTATGATGAGGAAGAGATTAATGAAAGTTATGATAAATGGAATGAAATTTTATCATCTAAATTAAAAAGCGGATCTTTGAATGAAAGAGAATATGATTACTATTCTAGGCAATTAGGGTATTTAAAAGATTATTACGTTAGTACTAGAAAAGGTGAGCAGGAAAAATATAATAATGTCTCTAGAGTTAGTTTATCTTTCGAAGATCATCAAAAAGAACAAACACAAACTTCTTTTGCATCTAATTCATCTTTACCTAATTCTCCTCAAAATAATGAGGATAAATTTTGGGATGAATTAAGTGCAAGATATAATTTAGATGAATTTCCTGAAACAGTAAGAGAGCGTTTTATGAGAAGTTATATGGGAGAACAAGAGCCAGTAGAAGAAGTAGAACCTGTAGAAAGACATAGAGTCCGTTAAAAAATTGAATGTTTAAGTTTAACTTCGTTTCTTAAAGATGAGAAACGATTTTTTATATGAAATTTAAATGAAAAAAAGGCGTTATTATGGATAAAAAAAATAAACTATAGTATAATATTTTTGAATTAAAAATAGCAAAGAAGATGATTGTATGAATAGAACAAAAAAATGGTTTAGAGATTTATTTAAAAGAAGGATGTTTGTTGCGTTTTTAATATTAATACAGCTTTTTTTAATTATTTATTTTATAATGAGTGGGAGTAGTTCTCTATTAATTAATATTTTGTTAAAATTAATAAGTATATTAGTAGCTCTTCATATAGTAGCCAAAAAAGATAAAAGTGCATATAAATTAACGTGGGTATTTTTGATATTATTGTTTCCAGTATTTGGAGGATTATTTTATTTATTATTTAAATTTCAATCATCTACTAGAATATTTTCTAAAAAAATAGATGTAGTTGATGAACAGTCAAAGGAATTGTTTTTACTTCCTAATAATAATTATGAAAAGGCTAGTAAAGCTCTTAAAGATTTTGTTCCTTTAATTAGTTATTTGCAAAATTTTTCTAATTTTCCAGTATATGAACATACTAAACCTACTTTTCTTGCCTCTGGTGAAAAGATGTTTGAAGAATTATTAAAAGAATTATCTAAGGCAGAAAAGTATATATTTTTAGAATATTTTATTATTCAAGAAGGATTAATGTGGAATAGTATTTTAGAAATATTGAAAGAAAAGGTAAAACAAGGAGTCGAAGTTAGAATTATTTATGATGATATGGGATGTTTTCTATTACTCCCTAATAATTACAATAAACGACTAGAGAGTTATGGTATAAAATGTGTAGTATTTAATAAATTTAGACCATTTTTAGCGTCTATTCAAAATAATAGAGATCACCGTAAAATAGCTATTATTGATGGAAAAGTGGCTTTTACTGGAGGAATAAATTTATCAGATGAATATATCAATGTTTATGAAAGATTTGGACATTGGAAAGATGCAGGAGTGATGATAAAAGGAGAAGCCGCATGGAGTTTTACTATGATGTTTTTACAACAATGGGCTATATGTAAAAGTTCTTATGAAAATTATCTTGATTATTATCCTTGGCAAGATAAAAAATGTACTATTCATAGTGATGGATATGTTCAACCATATGCGGATAGTCCTATGGATAAGGAAAATATAGGAGAACATGTTTATTTACATATAATTAATAATGCTAAGAAATATATTTATATAAATACTCCTTATTTAATAATAGATGATAGTATGGTTTCTTCCTTAGTGTTAGCAGCTAAAAGCGGAATAGATGTTAGAATTACAGTACCGTATCGAGCAGATAAAAAGTTAATTCATTTTACAACAAGATCATACTATAGAGATCTAATAAAAGCAGGAGTTAAAATTTATGAATATTCCAAAGGATTCATTCATTCAAAAAGTTTTATATCTGATGATAAAATAGCGACGATGGGCACTACTAATTTAGATTTTAGAAGTTTGTATTTACATTTTGAATGTGGTAGTTGTTTATACAATAATGATTGTATTCTTGAAATGAAAGAAGATTTTCTTAAAACGATTGAAGTTTGTAAAGAAATTACTATCGAAGATTGTAAAGGTAATTTTATTACAAGAATTCTTCAAGATATATGTAGATTATTCGCACCGTTGATGTAAGAAAATAAAAGGAGGACTGTTATGTTTAATGTAAACAAAGAAGAAAAAGAAATAATGGAGGAAAAATTTAATAAACCATGGCTCAAATATTATCAAGGAGATTTTGAACATGTAGATTATTTTGATGGATCTTTATATGAAAAGATTTTAGATGTTTCAAGTAGGTTTCCTAATAATTATGCTTTAGAGTATTTTGGTAAAAAATATACTTATAAGCAAATGATAAATGAAATAGATAGAGTATCAATATCTCTTAATAATCTGGGAATTAAAGAAAATGATTATGTAACTATTTGTATGGTAAATTGTCCAGAAGCAATTTTTACTTTTTATGCAATTAATAAAATAGGTGCTATTGCTAATATTATTCATCCTCTATCTAGTGAGAATGAAATAAAGCAATATTTAAAAGGGACAAAATCAACATGCATTTTCATTAGTGATTTTGTATATTATAAGTTAAAAAATATTAAAGTTAAGCAAGTAATTGTGGTTCCTATTGCTAATAGTATGAATATGGTAATGAAAACACTTTATAATATTACAACGAAAAAGAAAAATAAAATACATGATTTACAGTCAAATACTATAGTGTGGAAAAAGTTTTTAACTAAAGGTAATGATAAAAATATTGATACTTTTAAGAAAAGAGAAAAAGATGATGATGCTGTTATTTTATATAGCGGAGGAACAACGGGTAAACCTAAAGGTGTAATTCTTACTAATCTTTGTTTTAATGCTGTTAGTAAACATTGCGATTTAATGGTTGATAACACTGATCCTGGAAATAGTATTTTATCCTATTTACCTATTTTTCATGGATTTGGGTTAGCTATTTGTATTCATACTCCTTTATCTATTGGTATGAAATGTATTTTAATTCCTAAGTTAAATGTAAAGAAAATTAATAAAATTGTGGAAAAGACTAAACCAAATTTTTTGCCAGTAATTCCTTCTTTATTAGAAGTGATGGTAAAGGATAAAAAGGCTAGTAAAAAAGCTTTAAAAAGTGTTTTATGTGTTTTGTCAGGTGGAGATTTTTTAAATATTGATTTAAAAACTAGAGCAGAAAAGTATTTAAAAGAACATGGTGCTAAGGCAGTAATTAGGATTGGATATGGATTAACAGAAGTCACGGCTGCAACTTGTGTTAGTTTAGTAGAGAATTATCAAAAAGGTAGTATAGGAATTCCTTTTCCAGATACTTTATATAAAATTGTAAAAACTAATACTAATATTACGGCAGATATAAATGAAATAGGAGAGATTTGTATATGTGGTCCTACAGTAATGAAGGGGTATTTAAATGATCAAAATGAGACTTATAAAGCGATAAGAGTGCATGAAGATGGAAAGAAATGGCTTCATACTGGAGATTTGGGTAGAATGGATGAAAATGGAATTTTCTATTTTGAAACAAGACTGAAAAGAATGATTATCTCTAATGGATGTAATATTTATCCAAATTACTTAGAAGAAATTTATAACAAGCATCCTCTGATAGAAACTTCAATTGTAGTGGGAATTCAGGATGATATCAAACAACAAGTGGCAAAAGCAATTATTGTTTTAAAAAAGAATATTAAATTAACCGAAGAAGTAAAAAATAATATTATTGAATATGCCAAAAAAAATATTGTAAAATATGCTTTACCTAAAGAATATGAATATGTTGATAGTTTACCGAAAACTCCAATCGGAAAAGTAGATTATAAAAAATTTGAAAAAAAATAATGATTTATAAGTCATTATTTTTTTTGTTTATATAGTCTATTATTATAGTTAATAATTTTTAATGCTCATACATTACTATAGAAAGGATGATATAAAATGAATAATAGTTTTGATGGTAATGATCTAGAGTTTTGTAAATTTAGAAATTGTTGTAGTAGATTTTGCTTTGGACCAACAGGGCCAACAGGGCCAACCGGACCATCAGGAGGACCAACCGGAGCAACAGGACCAACGGGGGCAACGGGGCCAACAGGGCCAACCGGAGCAACAGGACCAACAGGAGTAACAGGACCAACGGGGGCAACAGGACCAACCGGAGCAACAGGACCAACAGGACCAACGGGGGCAACAGGAGCAACAGGACCAACAGGACCAACAGGGCCAACAGGACCAACAGGAGTAACAGGACCAACAGGAGCAACAGGATCAACAGGGCCAACAGGACCAACCGGATCAACAGGGCCAACAGGGGCAACAGGACCAACGGGACCAACAGGGCCAACCGGAGCAACGGGAGCAACAGGACCTTCCTTTAATGAAGCAGCTATGATACATGAAGAAACAGAACCAATCGTTAATACTGCAGAACCTATTAAGTTTAGTACAACTAATTTAGCTAATGGTATTAGTTATGATCCAGCTACTGGAGAATTTAAGGTTCCTAGTAATGGGCAATATATAATTCATTGGTGGGTAAATGTAAGAAATCGTTCTATGGATTTAGAAAATTGTGAAGAGAGACCATTAGGTATCGAATTACATCAAGCTTATCCATTCGATGTAAGAATTGCTCATTCTTCTACTCATAATAGATTAGGATGTTGTGATACTGGTACAATTAGTGGAAATGCAATTTTTAATGCTTCAGCAAATTCTACTTTTAGATTTATCAATTCTTCTTCAGTGCCAATTCAATTAGTTCCTAATGATCTTTATTCTGCATCTATTTCGATAACTAGAATAAATTAAAAGGATTTATTAAAATAAACTACTGGATTTTCCGGTAGTTTATTATTGTATTAATTTTATTGGTGTACATATTCGATTAATACTACATAAATTAATTTTGAAAGGATATGTTATGAAATGAAAAGTGAAGATTTTAATAATTATTTGAAAAAATATCCAAGATTTTGTTACTTTATACTTCCTCATTTAACGGGTCCAACGGGAGCAATCGGACCAACAGGACCAACAGGACCAACGGGACCAACCGGAGCAACGGGAGCAATCGGACCAACCGGAGCAACGGGAGCAATTGGACCAACAGGACCAACCGGAGCAACGGGAGCAACGGGAGCAATTGGACCAACAGGACCAACCGGAGCAATCGGACCAACAGGACCAATAGGAGCAACAGGACCAACCGGAGCAATTGGACCAACAGGACCAACCGGAGCAACGGGAGCAACGGGAGCAATCGGACCAACCGGAGCAACAGGACCAATGGGAACTAGTGCAGTTCCTGAGTCGTTATCAACAGTAGATATTGCACCACAACCTGGTATTGCTAGTCAGCCATTATCTTTTAATATTAATACTGTAACATCAGGTCAATTGATTACACATGCTACGAATTCTCCTAATATTATAATTTCAGGTAATGGGATTTATCAAGTATTATTTAATGGAAGCATAGCCCCTTTCTCTAGTACTACTTTACCTGCTTCCATTGTTATTTATTTAACTACCAATGGTTCTATTAGTAATATAGGAGCTACACAAACGTTTACTTCTATAGAAACAGATACTATTTCTTTTCAGGGGTTAATTAAAATAACAAATGCACCAGTTACTTTAAATGTTTTAGTAGAAAATTCTGGTTTTTTATTTAGCAATATTACTCTAACAGTTATTAGATTAGGAAATATTAGTTAATTAGTTTAGATGAAATAGTAGTTTTTTGTTATGATAATTCTTTTTTGATTATCATAAATTAAATTAGGAGTTGTTATAAAAATGAGTAAAAAATATAAAATATGTGTTTATGCTATTTCTAAAAATGAAGAAAAGTTTGTAGATCGTTGGGTTGCTTCTATGAAGGAAGCAGATGCTATTTATGTATTGGATACTGGTTCAACAGATAATACTGTCCAAAAGTTAAGAGAAAAAGGAGTTAATGTTAAAGTAGATTTTATCGTACCATGGCGATTTGATGTAGCAAGAAATAAATCTTTAGAATGGATACCAGAAGATTTTGATATTTGTGTTTGTACAGATTTAGATGAAGTATTTAAAGAAGGATGGAGGGAAGAATTGGAGTCTAAATGGGATAAAGGTACTACTAGAGCTTCTTATAATTATAATTGGAGTTTTGATGAATATGATCGTCCAAAGGTGAACTTTTATATTGAAAAAATTCATTCTAGAAATAATTATAGATGGGTTCATCCAGTTCATGAAGTATTAGAATATACTGGTCAAAAAAGTGAAACTAAAGTAGTAATAGATAAAATTACTTTAAATCATTATCCTGATCATCAAAAATCACGTAGTTCTTATTTGCCTTTATTGGAATTATCGGTAAAGGAAGATCCTACAGATGATAGAAATATGCATTATTTAGGAAGAGAATATATGTATTATGGAAAATGGAATGAAGCGATTGATACTTTAATTCGTCATTTATCTCTACCTAAAGCTACATGGAAAGATGAACGAAGCGCATCTATGCGTTTTATTTCTAGATGCTATATTGAATTAGAAAGATATGAAGAGGCTCGAATGTGGTTATCTAAAGCTATTGTAGAAACTCCATATTTAAGGGATCCCTATGTAGAAATGGCTTTATTAGAGTACAGACTAAATCGTTGGGATAAAGTAGAATTTTATTGTAAAGAAGCCTTAAAAATAACTAAACATGAAAAGACATATATTAATGAACCGTTTAGTTGGGATTATACCATTTATGATTTATTATCTTTAAGTTGCTTTTATCAACAAAAATTTGTGGATTCATTGGAATATATAAATAAAGCAATAAAAATGGATCCGAATAATCAAAGATTATTAAAAAATAAAGAGTTAATATTAAAACATTTAAATAATTAATCAACATAACCGAACACTATTCATAAGTTATATTAGGTGATAAAATGTATAATCCGATTAATTTAAACTATTCTGTTAATGAATTAGAACCATATATTGATGGCGAAACTGTAATGATACATTATGAAAAACATTATATGAATTATTTAAATAAATTAAACCAGATATTAAATAAATATAATTTTAATTTTGATATTGATAAAGAATTTATATTTGATAACATAGATAAATTTAATGAAGAAGATCGAGAAGACGTATTATATAATTTAGGCGGAGTAGTCAATCATGAACTTTATTTTTCGAATATGGATCCGTCATTAAATAACATTCCTATGGGAAGTATAAAAAAAGCTATTGATACTAAATATGGAAATTATGAAAATTTTAAGAACGAATTTATCAAAAAAGCAATGGCATTTAGGGGTTCTGGGTACGTATTTTTAGTTTTAACCCCAAATGGCGATATAGATATCGTTGCTCTTGACAATCAAGATAGCCCCTATAAGTATGGTTTAATTCCTATTATGGCTATGGATATATGGGAGCATTCTTATTACTTGAAACATCAAAATAGAAAAGAAGACTATTTTAATGATTTTTTCAAAGTAGTTAATTATTCTTATATTAATAATTTGTATGAAGATGAAAAAATATAATAAATATTAAAAAAACTATGTTCATATTTGCGTTTTCCTGTTATAATTATAATAGGGTATCGTAGAGGATACATTTTAAGAATGGTAAAGGGGCGCGCATTATGAAGAATTTAATAGGAAATGATTGGAGAGATTCCTCTAATCTTAATGTAATAGAAGTATTTAATCCTGCTACTAAGAGTTTAATTGATACTATTCCAAATTCGACAGTGGATGATGTAGTATTAGCAGTTAATATTGCGAAAGATGCTCAACCTAGTTGGGAAGTAACACCAATTTATGAACGAGGAGAAATATTAATTAAGTTTGCTAAAATCTTATGGGAAGAAAAAGATGACTTGGCTACTGTTTTATCAGAAGAGAGTGGTAAAGCTTTCAAAGAATCTTTAAAGGAATTAGAAAATTTACATGAAACCGTTTCAGCTTGCGTAGAACGTGCTAAACATTTATACGGAACAGCGATATCTTCTAGTTTAGAAATGTCTGGTGATAAATCTTTCCAGTTTACTAAAAGAGAGGCAATAGGAATAGTAGGAGTTATACTACCATATAATTTTAAATTTGATATATTGTCCCAAAAAATAGCTAGTGCTTTAATTATGGGAAATGCGGTAGTAGTAAAACCAAGTAAAAAAGTACCACTAACCATTACTAAAATTGTTTACATGTTAAGACAGGCTGGTGTATATGAAGGCGTTATTCAAGTTATTCATGGTGACGGTAAAACAGTAGGGCAAGCATTAGCTATGCATCCTGATGTTAATGTAGTAACATTTAATGGTTCTACGGCCAATGGTATTAGAGTTATGGGATCAGCTTCTAAAAATTTAAGCAAAACAGTATTGAGTTTAGGCGGAAATAATGCTTTTATTCTTTGTAAAGATGGAAATGTTGATTTAGCTGTAGAAGAAGCTGCTAAAGGTAGATTTTACAATGCTGGACAATTAAGTTCTTGTAATAAAAGATTTTTAATTCATAAGACGTTAAAAGAAGAATTTATTAATAAATTAATTAGAAAAATAGGATCCATAAAATTGGGAATTCCTACCGATAAAGATACTGATTTGGGTTGTTTGATTAGCGAGAAGAATGCTCAAAAAGTAGAAAAACAAGTTAATGATATGGTTGCTATGGGTGCTAAATTAGTAATTGGTGGCGGTAGAAGTGGAGCTTTTTATGAACCTACAATTATTTCTGATGTTCATAGAAATATGCCAGTAGCTTCTAATTTGGATATTTTAGGACCAGTAGTATCTATTATTGAATTTGAAAATATAAATGATGCTATTGATATTGTAAATCAGTCTGCCTATGGATGTGGAACTAGTATTTTTACTAATAATACTAATGTAGCTTTTCAAGTTGCAGATCTTATAAAGAACGGTAATATTGTAATTAATGGTTCAACTTTAAATGATATGGTTGAAATCAGTAGTGAAGGATGGAAATATTCTGGATTAGGGAAAGAAGGAATTACCGCTTCTCTAGAAGAAATGTCCAAAAATAAAGTAATTATTTTAAATAATGTGTTAGAGTAATATTATTGCCTAAACTTATGAAAGTAGCAATAATATCTACAATAAATAATAGTACTAAAATATAAGTAATAAATTTTGGTACTTTTTTTATGAATTTATCCAGAAAAGGTTTTAACAGATATACGACTAAAATACTAGCTCCTCCCCAAAGCAGACACATTTTTAATGAAGTATATTTACCAATATGAAATTCTTCATAGGAGTAATCCCAAAATACTCTACCAAATAGAGATTCAATAATAGTGCCACCTATATATTCTAAAGTGGATAAAAAAATAGCGCTAAAGACAAATAAAACTAATGGGAAAATATATTTATTTACTTTTAGTTTTCTTAAAACATAATCAATGATTAAAATCAAAACCACTCCAAATCCATAAATAGGAGTCCAAAATCCGAAAAGAATGCCACTATCTACGTGAACATAAACAAAATTCTCAATGAAATGTCCAAGAATAGAGAATAAAAAGAAAATATTTAAATAGTAGTACATAATACTCACCATTATTAATATGTAAAATATATTTATAAATATACAAATGTATTTGAATTTCATTTTTATGTTTAGTATAATACTATTTATAGAAACGAGGAATTAGTATGAGTAATTTAGAAATAATGGATAGAGCAACTTCATTTACTACGGGTGCATATATGAGAGCATATTATCATGAAGTGCAAGAATCTAAAATAACTTATCAAGAGTTAGAACAATTAGCATTGGATTATTCAGCGGGAGCTTTGCAAAAAGTAATGTATGCTAGTGATGGAATGTGTAATGATTATACAAGGCAAGGAAATTTGAGATATGATATGGCTGCTGTTGGTACGGATGGAATTAAAAATGAATTATTAAAAAATATAGTAAATGTTGCTACTTACAATAGAGAGAATGACACACGTGCTAGTAATGAGTTAGGATGTGTTTTTAGAGAAGGCATGTCGGATGATCAAAGAGCGGTAGTAATATTTAATAATTTGGTTAATCATGGAATAGAGAGTGGATATACATTATTAAATGATCCAGAAATTTTAAATAGTGCTTGTAGGACGTTTGCTTATTATCGAAGAGAAGGAAAGAAAGAAATATTAGATAATATTGCTAGAACAAATAATGTTGCCATATATGTGAATAATGAACTGGATACTTATTATGCTAGGTATGGAAAAAATACTTCTTTAGAAAGTAACAATTCCTATGGATTAAAATAGTTGAAAAAGAAAAGAAACTATGATATATTAAAAATCGTTAAAGCAAGTGCGAAAGACGTAGTTAAGGTTACAGTCTTATAAGAGAGTCTTTGTTGGTGAAAAAAGACAGACTAGTATTTAACTAAGATCACTTTCAAGATGCGATTTATGGATAAGATAAATACGGTTACGCGTTATAGTAGTTAAGATAGAATATTCTATGAATTAAGGTGGTACCACGAAAATTTCGTCCTTATAGTATTCTATCTTTTTTATTTTAAGGAGGGATAATATGAAATTTAAAGAATTATCTAAAGATAATGTACATGTATTTGAAAATAATATTAGTAAGGATTGGAAAAGAAATCATATTTTAGATAAAAGTATTGAACAAGGAAAAGACTATTTTGTTTTCTATGATGGGCCTGCTACTGCTAATGGAATGCCAGGAGTACATCATATTTTAGCTAAGTTATTAAAAGATACTTTTTGTAAGTACAAGTCTATGAAGGGTTATAAAGTATTACGAAAAGTAGGATGGGATACTCATGGTTTACCAGTAGAAGTGCAAGTGGAAAAAGAATTAGGATTTTCTGGTAAATTAGATATTGAAAAGTATGGAATTAAAGAGTTCAATGAGAAGTGTCGCGAATCTGTTTGGAAAAATGAAGAAGCTTTTAGAAAATTTACAGAAGAAATAGGTCAATTTATTGATCTAGAGCATCCTTATGTTACTTATGATAATGATTATATTGAGACTGAATGGTGGATTTTAAAAAAGTTTTTTGATGAAGGATTTATTTATGATGGTTTAAAAATTTTACCATATTGTCCAAGATGTGGTACTGGGCTTGCTAGTCATGAAGTAGCACAAGGATATAAAGAAGTTAGTGTCAATACAGTTACTGTTCCTTTTAAATTGAAGAATGAAGAAAATACTTATCTATTAGTGTGGACAACAACTCCTTGGACTTTAATGGCAAATGTAGCTGCCTGTGTAAATCCAAAAGAGAAATATGTAAAGTGTTTGTCTAAAGGTTATTATTTTATTGTTGCTGAAAAATTAGCTCATAAAGTATTAGGAGATGAGTTTGAAGTAGTAGAAGAGTATATAGGTAAAGATTTAGAGTATAAAGAATATGAACAATTGTTACCAATTCTAAAAGTAAATAAAAAAGCATTTTATATTACTTGTGCTGATTATGTAACTATGGAAGATGGTACTGGTATTGTTCATATTGCCCCTGCTTTTGGTCAAGATGACTATGAAGTGGGATTAAAATACAATTTACCAATATTAAATCCTGTAGATGAGCAAGGATGTTATACTGAAGGTCCATGGAAGGGAAGATTAGTAGTAGATTCTGATCTAGAAATAGAAATTATTAAATATTTGGCTAAAGAAGATAAATTATTTAAAAAGCAAAAAATGGAACACAATTATCCACATTGTTGGAGATGCAAAACACCACTCGTTTATTATTCAAAGCCTAGTTTATATATTAAAACTACAGCATTTAAAGATAAAATTATCGAAGAAAATAAAAAGGTTCATTGGTATCCTGAATATGTTGGCGAAAAAAGATTTGGTAATTGGTTAGAAAATATGAATGATTGGGCGATTTCTAGAAATAGATATTGGGGAACACCGATTCCTTTGTGGAGATGTAGCTGTGGCCATGATGAAATGATAGGTTCTAGAAAAGAATTAGTAGAAAAATCGATCGAAAAAATTGATGAATCGATCGAATTACATCGTCCTTATGTAGATGATATTCATATTAAATGTCCAATTTGTGGAAAGAAAATGACTAGAGTAAAAGATGTAATTGATTGTTGGTTTGATTCTGGTTCTATGCCTTTTGCTCAATATCATTATCCTTTTGAGAATGAAGAATTATTCCATAATCAATTTCCAGCAGATTTTATTTCTGAAGGAATTGATCAAACTAGGGGATGGTTCTATTCCTTATTAGTAATTTCAACTTTTGTCAAGGGATGTTCTCCTTATAAAAATGTTTTAGTGAATGATTTAATATTAGATAAATATGGACAAAAAATGCACAAGAGTAAAGGAAATGCTGTGGAACCATTTGGTATATTAGAAAAATATGGTGCAGATGCTACTAGATTTTATATGTTACATGCATCTCCTGTTTGGACACCTTTAAAATTTGATGAAGATGGAATTAAAGAAATTCAATCTAAATTTTTTGGAACATTAAAAAATACTTATACATTTTTCCAATTGTATGCTAATACCGATAATTTAGATCCTAGAGAATTTAAAGTAGAATATAAGAAGTTAGAAGAGATTGATAAATGGTTATTATCAAAATATAATAAGTTAATTGATTATGTGACTGTCGCTATGGAAGAATACGACTTAAACAAAGCATGTAAGGCTATTAATTCTTTTGTTAATGAAGATTTATCTAATTGGTATATAAGACGTAATAGAAGAAGATTCTGGGCTAGTAAGTTAGACGATAACAAAAAAGCTGTTTATCAAACTACTTATGAAGTATTAGTTGGTTTATGCAAATTGATAGCACCTATCGCACCATTTACAGTGGAAGAGATATATCGCAATTTGACTGGGGAAGAAAGTGTACACTTAGCAAGCTATCCTGTTTGCAATAAAAAAATGTTTAATGATGTAATTGAGACTAGAATGGATTTAGTAAGAGATTTGATATCTTTAGGTAGAAATGCTCGAGAAGAAGTAAAAATTAAAGTAAGACAACCGATCAGTGAAGTTATATTAGACGGTAAAAATAAGGATACCATTAGCGATTTGGTTGATTTAATCAAAGAAGAATTGAATGTGAAAGATGTAGTATTTGAAAATGATTTAGGTAAATATATGAATTTTAATGTTAAACCTAATTTTAAAGAAGTAGGAAAAATATTAGGAGCTAAAATTAAGCTATTCCAAGAAGAACTAACTAAATTATCTTTGAATGATATTAATAAATTAAAAAATGAAGAAGATATTACACTTGTATTAGAAGGTGAAGATTTTGTTGTTAGTCCTAATATGGTAGATATCAGAGTAGAATCTAAAGAGGGATTTAATGCTTCTTCTCTTGGAAATAATTTTATTATTTTGAATACAACATTAACCAAAGATTTGATAAATGAAGGAATTGCTAGAGAATTGATTAGTAAAGTACAACAATTAAGAAAAAATTATGATTTTGATATATTGGATCGCATCGATATTTTGTACGAGGAAAATAAAGAGTTTGAAGAAGCAATTCATGATTATGTTGATTTCGTTAAAAAAGAAACTTTATGTGATAATTTAGTAAAAGTAGATAATTTATCAGAAGTTACTAATTTAAATGGAATAGAAGTTAAATTTGACGTATTAAAAAAATAAAACTAAAAGTAAAATAGCTAAGTGGTAAAGTTATTTTGCTTTTTTTTATATTTAAATGATATACTGGTAGTAGGAGGTAACAATGAAGAAGTATGTTTGTAAAATTTGTGGATATATTTATGATGAAGCAAATGAAAAAGTAAAGTTTGATGATTTACCAGACGATTGGAAATGTCCATTATGTGGTGCACCTAAGAGTATGTTTCAATTATTAGAAGAAGAAAGTGAAAATATTAAGGAAAAAAATATCGAAAATAATCCAGTAGTAGAAGAAGATATGAGAGAAATGACTTATGGAGAATTAAGTGCTTTATGTTCTAATCTTAGTCGTGGATGTGAGAAACAATATCTATCAAGAGAATCCGAATTATTTAAAAAGTTAAGCGATTATTATGATAAAAAGAGTAAAGAAAAAAACGAGGATAATTATAATATCGATGCTTTAATAGATAAGATCAATAACGATCTAGAGACTAATTATAAAAAAGCAAGGGAAATCAGTGAAAAAGAAAAAGATCGTGGGGCATTAAGAATTATTACTTGGGGAGAAAAAGTTACACTGATTTTAAAATCATTATTAACATCATATCAAAGTAAAGGAGAGGATTCCTTTAAGGATAAGAAAATATATGTTTGTGATATTTGTGGTTTTATTTATGTAGGTAATGAAGTTCCTAGTATTTGTCCGATTTGTAAAGTGCCTAGTTTTAAAATATTAGAAATAGGTAAGGAGGTAAGATAAATGAAGACTCAAAAAATACGTGCAGTAAGAAATTTAAGGTTATGTAGTAAAGATTGCTTATGTTTATATGTTTGTCCTACGGGTGCTACAGATACAGAAACAGGGCAGATAGATTTTCAAAAATGTATAGGTTGTGGTAAGTGTGCAATGGCGTGTCCTGCTGGTGCTATTTCTATGGTTCCTTATCAATATCCAAAGCAACAGGAAAAAAGCAATAGAGTTGTTCAACGATTAAATACTGTTTTAAAAAGTAAAGTAGAACAAGAGCATATAGCGTATCAATTATATCAAAATAGTTCTTCTCAAGTAGAAAAACAATTTTTAAAAGCTATCATTCGTTCTAATCGTTTACTAGCAGAAGATACTGTAAGAGAAGCAGGGTATATGCTTCCTCAAAGTAGAAATACTCATGAGTTTTTAAAGCCTTTATTAGATAGTAAAGAAGAAGATTTTCCAAAAGATATCGTGAATGAGTTATTAGAAATTCTAGAATGTAATGAATCATAGTAAGAAATGATTGTGAATTGTTTTTGAATAGATTATAATAAATTTAGTTTGAGGTGGTGATATCATGAATACTATTTTACCAGCAGATACTTATATTGTAGTTAATAAGACGATTACAGATGATATAGATCGCAAAATAGTTACCATGTTATATCAGCCAATTATTGGGCATACTGCTACTAATTTATATTTTACATTGTTTGATGATTTGTTAAAAAAAGATGTTATGAGTGAAGAATTAACCCATCATCATTTAATGGCTACTATGCAATTAAAATTAGAAGACATATTGATTGCAAGAGAAAAATTAGAAGCAGTAGGACTTTTAAAAACTTATGTAAAGAAAGATCATGTTAATAATTTTGTTTATTTATTATATGCACCTTTATCAGCCAGCGAATTTTTAAACCATCCTATTTTAAATATTGTTCTTTATAATAATCTAGGAAAAAAAGAGTACGATAAAATAGTTAATTATTTTCGAATTCCTAAAATTAATCTGAAAGATTATGAAGATATTACTAAATCATTTAATCATGTTTTTACTAGTGTTAGTGGTAATTCTTTTCTTGGAAACGATAATATTGTTAAGAAAAATAAAGGAAAAATTGAACTTACTAGTGGAATTGATTTTAATTTATTAATTTCTTCTATACCTCGTAGTATGGTTAATGAAAAATGTTTTAATGAGGAAGTGAAAGATCTAATTAATTCGCTAGCATTTGTGTATAATATAGATGATTTAAATATGCAAGGTTTAGTTAGAAATAGTTTAAATGAAAAAGGATTAATAGATAAAACTGAATTACGTCGCAGTGCTAGAAATTTCTATCAATTTGAACAAGGAGGAAAATTACCAACTTTGATATACAGTAAACAACCGGATTATTTAAAAACTCCTAGTGGTGACACTTCTAATTGGGCTAAGCAAGTTTATACTTTTGAGAATATTACACCTTATGATTATTTGAGAAGTAAATATAAAAATGGGGAGCCAACGTTAAGAGAGTTACAAATCATTGAAGATTTAATGGTAAAACAAAAGATGAAACCAGGAGTAGTTAATGTGTTAATTGATTATGTATTAAAAGTAAATAATCAAAAATTTACAAGAAGTTATGTTGAGACAGTGGCAAGTCAGTGGAGTAGATTGAATATTGAAACCGTAGAAGGAGCTATGCGAACTGCTGAAAAGGAGCATAAAAAATTAAAGAAAATGTTAAGTAAAGATAAAATAGTTACTAACAATAAATATAAACAAAAAGAAGAAGTACTACCTTCCTGGTTCGATAAAGAGATAGAAAATAAAGAAATGAGTAAAGAAGAAGAAGAAGAACTAGATAATTTATTAAAGGAATTTAGTTAGATCGAGGGATATATTTATGGATAATATAAAAGTAGTAACCATTTGTGGAAGTATGAAATTTAAAGAAAAAATGCTACAAATAGCAGAGGAGTTAGAATTAAAAAATGGATATGCTGTACTTCAAGTTGTTTTCATAAATGAAAATAACAATTATAGTGAAAAAGAATTAGAAAGAATAGGAAGCCTTCATTTAAAAAGAATAGAAATTAGTGATGCTATTTACGTAGTCAATGTAGGAGGATATATAGGAGAATCAACTAGAAGAGAAATAGAATATGCTAAAAAGTTACATAAAGAGATTTTATCACTGGAACCTTTGAATTATTAATAGAGAATTGCTTTCTCTATTTTTATTTGCTATAATAGAGCTTACTTTTGAAAGGAGTAGTTATGAAATCAATTATTTTTGTAACACCTATAGATATGAAACTGGTAGAAAAATTATCTTATATGGATTATACTGTTATCTATTACGATAAAGAAAACAACTTAATTAAAAGAGCAATTCCAGATTATAATGAGTATTTTATTTCTGATGCTAATATAAATGATGCTATCCGTTCTAATAGAGTAGCATGTTTTAAAAATGTGAGTTATCGTAATATAGATAAAGTAGATAATTTAATTACTTTAACAATTGATGATGGTATAGTAGTCGATATGGCTAGTAATAATTATAATGATATACAATTTGTTAGTTTATTATCTAATCGTGGTAAAAAATTAGTGAAAAGATTGAAATAATAATTAATTTATGTTAGTATAATTTTATAAATCGTTGATTGAGACTAGTAGGTATTTGTTTATTAGAAAGAGACTTAGTGGAAGGTGTAAACTAAGAATAAGAATACGCGAATCAACTCATGAGTGAAATAGGGAAATATAGTATCTATTTCCGGGTAACCGTTATCTAAAGTAAGACTAAAGTAGGATGGCACCGCAATTATTTTGCTCCTATTGTTAGTCTTTTTATTTTTAGGAGGAGCTATGGTAAAAGATATTTTAAATGAATATTATGATTGCGTTTTAAACGAAGTAGACCTTTATCAAAAAAGTAAAATATTAATTAATTTTTTATTCAAAGATATAAAGGATAAAGAGAAAGAACTTTATATTGGACATTTAGAAAGAGTTAGTAATAAAATGTCTAGTGAAGAGACTAAAATAGCCTTGGAAGATTTAAAAGAAATGGGTTATACTGATAATATCACAGTAGCAACAGATGTCGTCTCGATGCGTCATGAGAAAGACTATGATACTTATATAGATAAGTAATAAGTAGTGGAAATGCGATAGCATTAGAGCTAAAAAAATTAGAGAAAAAATATAAAAAAGCTTATGAAAAAATTATGAATGGTTTAAAGGAGAAATAATATGATAGATATTAAATTAATAAGAGAAAATAAAGAATTAGTAAAAGAAAATATTAAGAAGAAATTTCAAGATGAGAAATTACCTATCGTGGATGAAATCTATGAGATGGATAAAAGAGTTCGTGAAGTACAAACTAAAGTAGATGGATTAAAAGCAGATAAAAATAAAAAAAGTAGCGAAATAGGTAAATTAATGAAAGATAAAAAAATAGATGAAGCTAATAAAATTAAGGAAGAAATAGCTAATATGGCTTCTTCAATTACAGAGTTAGAAGAAGAGTTTACTTCTCTTTCAAAAGAGATTCACGATCGTATGATGGTAATACCAAATATTATGGATAAATCTGTACCAATAGGTAAGGATGACTCTGAAAATGTAGAAATTGAAAGATTTGGGGAGCCCTTTGTTCCAGATTATGAAATACCATATCATTCTGATATATGTGAATCATTTAATGGCTTAGATAAAGAAAGTGCAGGAAGAACTAGTGGTAATGGTTTTTATTATTTAGTAGGGGATATTGCAAGACTTCATGAAGCAACGATTGCTTATGCAAGAGATTTTATGATTAATAAAGGTTTTACTTATTGCATTCCACCATTTATGATTAGAAGTGATGTAGTTACCGGTGTTATGTCTTTTGCTGAAATGGAAAACATGATGTATAAAATAGAAAATGAAGATTTATATTTAATTGGTACAAGCGAACACTCTATGATAGGTAAATTTAAGGGACAATTAATTAATGAAAAAGAATTACCAATAGCAATGACTTCTTATTCTCCATGTTTCAGAAAAGAAGTAGGAGCTCATGGATTAGAAGAAAGGGGACTTTATCGAGTTCATCAATTTGAGAAACAAGAGATGGTTGTTCTTTGTAAACCGGAAGAGGCAATGGATTGGTATAACAAAATGTGGAGTTATACAGTTGAATTTTTTAGAAGTTTAGACGTGCCTGTTAGAACTCTTGAATGTTGTAGTGGAGATTTAGCTGATTTAAAAGTGAAATCTTGTGATGTTGAGGCTTGGAGTCCAAGACAACAAAAGTATTTTGAGGTGGGATCTTGTTCTACTTTAGGAGATGCACAAGCAAGAAGATTAGGAATTAGAATGAAAACTGAAAACGGAAATCAATTCCTAGCGACTTTAAATAATACAGTAATTGCTAGTCCGAGATCACTTATTGCAATTCTAGAATGTGGTTATCAAAAGGACGGTAGTGTAAAAATACCAAAAGTTTTACAGCCTTATATGGGTGGTTTAGAAATCATAAAACCAAAACAAAAATAATAATTTTACGAGTATGATTACCATACTCTTTTTTTTAAATATTAGAGATATAAAATAAATATCTTTATAGTTTTAGGGGTACTTTTTTAGTTAATAAAATTTTTACTTTAAGTTGTATTTTTTATGAACATTTATGTACAATTATGATAAAATAAAGTTGTTAATATAAGGAATTGTTCATGGAGTAACTTAAATGAAAGGGAGTAGGGGTATGTTTAAGAAGAGATATTTTTTTGTATTTATTATAATTGTAGGTGTTTTAATAGGAGGAAAGCTATTATATCAAAGTACTATTAGTAAAAATTTATCTATAAATAGTATATTGTCAAGTTCCTCTTATTCTTATTTACCGAATGAAGCGAAAGAATATGTAATGGATGTTTATAATGAGACAGGAGAGTTGATTTTAACAGAGAAGAATAAGAAAGCAAATACTCCCTATTTAAATCCACAGTATGTAGAATATTTGAAATTAAGTAAGCAAGAAAGAGCAGAACTTGATTTAATTCCTAATGTTTATAGCATAGATTATTTTGCTAGTTCTTCATCTGAGGTGTCAGAGTTACCAGAATCATATGATTTAAGAAATGTTGATGGTAATAATTACGTCGGTCCTTTAGAAAATCAAGCTAGTTCAGGATTGTGTTGGGCTTTTGCTACTTTAGGACAAGCAGAAAGTTATCTTATGATTCAAAATAATCAACCATATAATGATGCTACACAGACTTTTTCAGAAAGACAATTAGATTATGCAACTAGTAATAATGGAATATTAGATTATAATAATAAATTTGGTAGTAGAGAGTTATTAGATGATGGAGCTAATTTTTCTGATGCCATAGAAATAATGGCGTATGGTTTGTCTTTAGTGGATGAAAGTTTAATGCCGTTTGATGAGAATTCGGAACCTAAAAAATTAAGTGATGTTTTAAATTTCAACAATTCTTTATATGAGGTGGAACAAACAATTGAATTAGGTACTGCTGCTGGAAAAACAAGTTTGGAATATCAATATGGTAATATATGTTCAGAATATGATGCCGTTGATGAGTATGAAGAATTTGAGAACTGTATCAATGAGTATCAAAACTCATTACAAGAGAGAATTTTATATGAGGCTAAGGATAATATCATGAAATACGGAGGCGCTTATGCTGGAACGATAAGTCCAAATTCTAGTTGTGCTTTTCAAAATAGTGATGGAAGTTATGTTATCAATGTTTCTTCGTCATGCTATTCCATTCAGGAAGGACATGCTATGCATGTTATTGGTTGGGATGATAATTATGAGTATGAGTATTGTGATGCAGGTAAACATAATACATCTTTAGTAAATGGTGGTTGTGAAGAAGGGGAATTAACGAAAGGAAAAGGCGCTTTTATTTTAAAAAACTCTTGGGGTAATACAACAGACTATGGATATGTGTATTTAACGTATAATTCCTTTGATACTAGTGCATCAGCACCTCAATTTTCATATATTACCTCTATGTCTAGTAACGAATTAAAAAATTGGGATAATTTTTATCCGATGGAACAAGATTATGGTAGTTATGTAGGATATAGCAAGAACGTTTCCGAAACTTTTGAAAACAAACTAGGTGGAACAGAAAAACTAGAAAAAATAAAGTTTATTATTGGCTCATATGATTCTTCTTTTACTTTAACTATAACTTCTGGTGAAACTGTTTATAGTGAAGAGATAACAAAAGAACATCCAGGAATTTATACAGTAGATTTATCTGATAAAGATATTTATATAGATAGTTTAGAAACTTTTACCGTAAGTATAAGTAGTGATGTTTCATATTTAACTAATGATTCTATTTCTGCCTATACTTCAAATGTGGATGAGATTCCAATTATACAAACAGAGGAGATCGTAACAGACGATTTGTCTTTTGTTGTTTATTCTGATACGAAAAATATAGATTCAGATGAATTAATTACGTATAAACTATATGATGGCAAGACAGAACTTGAAAATTATTTGGTAGTTAAAAATAATGAGGTAGCCGCTAACAATGTTAATGCCTCTATAGAAATTGTTGGAAAAATTGAAAAGGGCGAATATACATTAGTACAAAGTTATCATGATTATTCATATCAAACAAAGTTAACATTGACAAAATCATATAATTTGGAGGGGGATGGCACCATTGATAGTCCTTATATTATAAACAATCAAGATGAATTAAAATTAATGTCAGATAATTTGTCAGCTTATTATAAACTGAATAGCGATATTGTATTAACGGAAGATTGGACACCGGTAGGGACAATGGAAGAACCATTTACAGGTGGATTTGATGGTAATGGGCACACCATATCTAATTTAACATCAAATAGTACTAATTTAGATTATGTCGGCTTATTTGGATATGTTAATGCTTTAGAAAATAGACCTATATATTTTAAAAATATAACTATAAAAGATGCCAATATCAGTGGAACTAATGAAGCAGGAATATTGATAGGACATCTACAAATTCAAAACAACTCTAATATTTTAATAGATTCTATTTATATGATTGATGGTTTTCTATCCGGTAATGATGCTGGTTCTCTCATTGGTTATATTCTTAATGAGGGATATAGTGAAATACCTGAATCATTCGTAGTAAATAATGTATTTTCTTCTGTTAACATATATAATTCTACTAATTCTGGAGTAATTGGGGTTAATTATGCAGTTGATTGTAATATTGATTTTTCAAATATTCAAAATATAGGTATTACTTCAAGTAATATTGTTGGATTACCCGCAATGAATAAAAATAATGCATTTATAGGGCAATTTGCTAAAAATTCTTATCATATTAATAGTTTTATATTTAGTGGTTTTACTAAAACGAATGATAGTATTTTCAATCACTTAATTCAAAGTTCAGATTTTAATGGTTCTAATGGATATTATCTAAAAATGAAAAATAATTCTTGGGATAGTAGTAATAGTAGTGTATATGCAGTAGATTCGGTATTAAATTTAAAGAATAAGGACAACTATCAATCTTGGGAAAATTTTGATAAATATTGGAAAATAGAAGTTATTGATGGAATAACTAGGATACCAATATTAAAAGGTGTTAATATTCCATATACTACAATATCTGATATTAGTATTAATATTGGTGATACAGTATCACTTCTTGAATATATTACTCCAACAACTGATGCCAATAGAATTTCTTATCAAATAAAAGATAATGATAATATAATCGAATTTAAGAATGTATATCAAGACGATAGTACTATTCCTACAGATATAACAATGAAAGGATTAGAATATGGAGAAGCAACAATACATATTGTAAGTAATTATGATGGATATGAAAAGGATATAAAAATTACTGTTGCTGACCCAGAAAAGACAACTATTATTTATCATTCAAATGATAATAATGATGAAACATATATCCAAAAAGTTGAATTAAATACCAATTATCAGTTAATTGAAAATCCATTTGTAAATAACGGATATAAATTTAAAAATTGGAATACTTCTGCTGATGGTAGTGGGGATGAGTATCACCCTTATAAAGAAATGAATGGAACAGAAGGTACTGTTCATTTATATGCCCAATGGGAACCTATTACATATAAAGTGATTTTTCACTCAAATTATGATACTGATGAATTTATAGAACAAACCTTTACCTATAATAAAGAAGAGAAATTAATGAAAAACCCATTTACCAATGATGGAAGTGTATTTCTTGGATGGAATACAAAACCTGATGGTACAGGCGATTCTTATTCGGATAATCAATTGGTTAGTAATTTAGTATCCATAAATAATGGTGAAATTCATTTATATGCTAAGTGGTCTAAAAAAACATATGATGTAAATTATTTTTATAACTTAAAAGATAAGAGAGAATTGATTGATTATGACACTTATGAGTACGATGAAGAATTTAAATTACTAGATATAGAAGATGAAACTGGTTATAAATTTATTGGTTGGGGAACAAATCCGGATGGAACAGGAACAAATTATTTAGTAAATGAAACTGTAAAAAACCTTACAACAAATTCCGAGATTAATTTATATACTATTTTTGAACCTATAACATATAAAGTAGTGTTTCATTCTAATCATAGTCTAGAAGAGGTAAAAGAACAAATATTTACTTACGATAACGAAGAAGAGTTATCTTCGAATACATTTGAAAGAATTGGTTATAAATTTGTTGGATGGAATACCAAAAAAGATGGAAGTGGAACAACCTATAGCGATGAGCAAATTATAAAGAACTTAACTAACAATGATAATGAAACAATAACTTTATATGCAATGTGGGAGAAAGAAATAAGAAAGATTATATATAACGCTAATAATGAAACAGACGAGTCAATAACAAAAGAATATCATTACGATGAGAAAATCACATTAGAAAAGAATCCGTTTACAAAAGAAGGTTATACCTTTAAAGAGTGGAATACTAAACAAGATGGAAGTGGAACGGCATATCAAAGCGAAGAAATTATTACAATAACCAAAGATATTACTTTATATGCCATATGGGAAGAAGAATTTGATTATATAATTAATAATTATCATGTAGATTATACTAATAATTATATAAGTAAAGTGATTGTTAATACTACTGTTGATAAATTTAAAAACAATATTATTTTAGGTAGCGGATATAGCATAGATATTGAATATAGAGAAATAAATAATAATAGAATAATATATACGGGAAGTAAAACTCAAATATATAAAGGAGATAAAATATATAAGGAATTTACTAATGTTGTAATAGGTGATATTAATGGTGATGGTATGATTAATTCAGCAGATTTGCTTAGAGTAAGACAACATTTATTAGGTAGTATTTCATTAACTGGAATATATTTCTTATCTTCAGATATTAATTATGATAATTCTATTAATTCAGCAGATTTGCTTAGAATAAGACAACATTTATTAGGTAGTAAGCCTATATCAGAATAATTAGGAGGAGTTAGAAGTGAAGAAAATAAAAATTCTATTCATGGGAATAGTTACAATAATTACCTTATTTATCTTAAATACAGATGTGTTTGCTGCATCAGCTAGTTTATCCGCTAGTACTAGTAGTGTGTATGTTGGAGATCGATTTACGGTATCTGTTCATGTGAATGCGGCTGCTTGGAATGTGCATACCTCTGTTAGTGGGCCTGTAAGTGGTTGTATCATTAATCAAGCAGATGCATCTATGGATGCAATGAATACTAATAAAACATTTACAGCTACTTGTACAGCAACAGGGGAAGGTACAATTACTGTTACTTTATATGGTGATGTAACGGGTGATACAGATATTTATGCTACGCAGGTATCAGGTACTAGGAAGGTAACTGTATCTAAAAGACCTACTTCATCTGGTAATAATAACAATAATAACCATAATACAAATACAACTGGAGGCAATAATTATAATAATAATACGCCTTCAAAATCTACTAATAACAAAATAAAAGAAATTTCTGTAGAAGGTTATGATTTAGTTAAAAAAGATGCTAATCATTATACATTAACTGTACCTACGGATGTAACAAGTATTAATGTTAAAGTAACTGCAGAAGATGCTAAAGCTAAAGTAACAGGAGTAGGGAATCATAATTTAAATATAGGAGATAATAATATTGAAGTTATTATTACTTCCGAGTCTGGTAGCCAAAACAAAATAAATATTAAAGTTATAAGAAAAGATGGATATTATTTGGAAGACTTAGAAGATGTATTAAATAATGATACTATTGATGAAGTTAATGTTAATATTTTATCAGATACTATCATCAGTTCTGAAGAATTAAATAAAATAAAGAGTAGTAAAAAAATAGTTCATTTCAATTATAATAATAATGGTCGGTTACTGTATTCTTGGATTATAGATGGTTCCTTAATAGATAATACTGTTGATATATTAACTACTATTTCTTATGATAGTGATAATAAGGCTACTATGTTAAGATTATCTAATTATGCAGATGGTTTATTTATAAGTGCTAGTGGTTCTAATAATATGCCTAAGGAAACGAAAATCAAATTATATGTTGGTGATAAATATAGTGATGGAGAATTAGTTAATGTTTATTCTTATTCTAAGGATAATGAAAAATTAATTTTAGGACAAAGTGATTTAAAAGTGAAGGATGGTTATATAGTATTTGATGCTAGCGAAGCAGACGATTATCTAGTTACTATGTCTAATATTTCTTCTGTTGATGACACTACTTCATCTAGTAATTTAGTTTATATAATAATTATTAGTTTGCTATTGTTAGTAATAGCGGTGCTTTCCTTCTTTCTAATTAAAAAGATGAAAAATAAGAAATAACTGTTTATCATTTAGAAAAGTTATGAAGTAAGTAATAAAAAAACTGATATTTTATATGTCGGTTTTTTATATTTAGATTACCATAAAGATATAGTGCATTTATTTTTTTAGTGTAAAGTTTTAAGTTATTTTTCTAATAAATAATTAATTATTAGTATTTCTATGCTACAATTAAATAAAGATAGGAGGATATATGAAGGATTATTTTGGTTATAAAGATAAGGTATGTGTAGTAACAGGTGCAGCTAGTGGAATGGGAAAAGCTACCACGGAAATGTTAGTCGATTTAGGAGCAGTAGTATATGCTTTGGATTGCAATCCAGTGGAGGTAGATGGCATTACTAAGTTTATCCAAGTAGATTTAGGTAATAAGGAATCTATTGATTCTGCTTTTAAAGAAATTCCGGATAAAATAAATTCTTTCTTTGGAATTGCAGGTGTGTCAGGAATAAAAACGGATTTTAATACTACAGTAACTATTGATTTTATTGCTAATAAATATATTTGTGAAGAATATTTAATAAATCGTATGGATAGTGGTTCTTCTATTGCGTTTATTACTTCTACGGGAGGAAATTATTGGGAGAAGGATGCTAATAGAGGCGAATATATGCCATTAATTCAGACTAGTGGTTGGGATAATTCAGTAACAGTTTTAACTTCTTTGAATTTAAATCATTTACCAGGTCCATTAGGATATATGTTTGCTAAAATGGCGATGAATTATTATACAGCTTATTTGCAAACAATATTTGCTAGCAAACACATAAGGGTAAATGCAGTATTACCAGGTTCCACAGAAACAGGAATGAAAAGCGAATTTTCTATAGCAGCAGGTGGAGATGATAATCTATTAAAAGCTACAGGTTTTGCAGGTAGATTAGCTACTTCTAAAGAAATGGCAGAGCCAGTTGTATTTTTGAATAGTGATATGGCAAGTTTTATTTCTGGAGAGTTATTAATTGTTGATTATGGATGTTCTATTATGTCACAAGCTAAACTTCAAGAAGATCCTATGGGAGCAGTTACTTTTGATGTGATAAAGAATAACTTTAGTAAAAAATAAGAGTTAGATTTTCTAATTCTTTTTTTTAATTTATATCTATGTTATAATTAGATTATCGAGGTGAATCGAATGAATGAAGAAGCTTTAACAGAACAGGAAATTGCAAAAAAACTAGATGTAATGCGTGAGAAAGCGATACTAGAGTTACATGAGTGGGATTCTACAAAAGGACAAGGTTTTATTATTAATCCAGATGGTTCTATTTACGATTATAGTTGGTTTTTAGGATTTAATTCTAAGGAAAATAGATTTGGTATGTGCACTTCTTTTGAGAAAAGAGATAAAGTTATTGATTGTGATTTAGTTAAGTCTTATTTAGAAAATGATTTAATGATTTTTACCATGGAGTACGATACTAATTTTAGAAGTGATGGAGGTTGTGATATCGTAGTAAAATTTGATGAGAAGAATAAATATTCTAATAATATAAAATTATATAAAAAGATTAATGCCAAAATAAAAGAAATGGTTAAATAAGGAGGAAATATGAAAATATTAGTAACTGGTGGTTGTGGTTATATTGGAAGCCATACATGTGTTGAATTATTAGAGGGAGGATATGAGATTGTTGTTGTTGATAATTTTTCTAATTCTAAACCTGAAGTAATTGATAAAATTAAGGAAATTACGAAAAAAGATTTTAAATTTTATGAAGGTAATGTCTGTGATAAAACGTTGATGAACAAAATTTTTGATGAAGAAAACATAGACGCAGTAATTCATTTTGCTGGATATAAGGCGGTAGGAGAATCCGTAAAATATCCATTAATGTATTATCGTAATAACATAGATTCTACTCTTACTTTATGCGAAGTTATGAATAGTCATAATGTCAAAAAGTTAGTTTTTTCATCTAGTGCTACAGTATATGGTAAACCTAAGGTTCTACCAATTAAGGAAGACTTTCCACTATCTACAACTAATCCATACGGATCCACTAAATTGATGATCGAGGGAATATTAAAAGATATATATATATCAGATAATAGTTGGAGTATAGCTATTTTAAGATATTTTAATCCTATTGGGGCACATGAGTCTGGTCTTATTGGAGAAAATCCTAATGATATTCCCAATAATTTAATGCCATATATTATGAAGGTAGCAACAGGGAAATTAGAGTGTTTAAGTGTTTTTGGTAATGATTATGATACTAAAGATGGAACTGGTGTTAGAGATTATATTCACGTAGTTGATTTAAGTAAAGGACATTTAAAAGCAATTGAAAAAATTAAAGATACTACGGGGATAGATTATTATAATCTAGGTACTGGTAAAGGTTATAGTGTATTAGAAATAGTAGATAATTTTTCTAAAGTAAATAATGTAAAAATAAATTATAAAATAGCACCACGCCGTCCTGGAGATATTGATGCTTGTTATGCTGATCCTAGTTATGCTAAAGAACAATTAGGATGGACCGCTGAAAAAGGAATTGAAGAGATGTGTAGAGATTCATATCGCTTTGTAATGAAAAATAAATAATGAGCAAGATAAAGTTTCAAAGAAAAAACGGATGGATTGAACTTGATTCATGGATAGAGGAAAGATTAGGGCGTCCACTTACTAGTGAAGAATATCATAGTGACTCTTTGATGATAGAGGGATTAATAGAACCTAATATTTCTGGAAATCATGATAATTACATTATAACTACAGAAGAAGGGCAACTCTTTTATAAAAGTGAACAATTTAATTCTGATGAAGCCTATGCTGAACTATTAGCAGAAGAGATATCTAAACTTTTGGACATACCGACCGCTCATTATGATTTAGCTATTTTTAGAGGGAAAAAAGGAGTTATTAGTTATAGTTTTATAAAAGAATATGATACTTATTATCCTGGGACTGATATATTGCTAGATTTTTGTGAACAAAATTTAGACAATAATTCTGAAAAGAGAAAACTTTATAATATTAGTAATCGTGATTCTATAGAAAGAACTTTAGATAAATTAAATAATTTAGAAGATATATGGAGTATTTTAGAGGATAGATTTAAAAATAATTATAATAAAGATATTATTATTCCTAGAATTATTCATGGATTAGTAAATAAACTTATTTTTGACATTTTAACAATAAATATTGATGATCACACAGAAAATTGGGGAATCTTAGATGATAATGAATTAGGAAAAATATTAGCTCCACAATTTGATAATGCTAGAATTCTTAATCTTCATCGAAATATTTTAGTAGAAAGATTTGCTTCTAAAGAGACTTTACAAGATAAAAAGTTGGATCTTACGGTAGATAATTCTACTGCTAGAAAGCCGCTTGAGGTTTTAAAACGTTTTTTAGATATCTCTAGTAGTGAGTATCGGGATTTAGTAATTGATAAGGTGAATAAATTACAAGAGGGAATTCATGATATTCCCGAAATAATAGAACAAAGAACAGAACATCCTATGCCTAGTTATTTAAAAGATTACTTTATAACAACAATGAAGGATCATTTACAAAAAGTAAATGAAGTGATTTATGACACAAAAGGTAAGAAAAAATAAAAGATCTTAAAATTAAGATCTTTTTATATAAACTTTTCTAGTTTTAATCGTTTTATTTTTTTAGGATTATTATCTATCATAGTAGAATTTAGAGAATATTCATAATTAGTTAATTGTGGGGGTGCAATTCCTTTGGAAGTTTTACGTTTTATTTCAATGATTCCTAGATCTGTTAAAGGAACCATCATTTCTTCTTCAAATGATTTTGCTTTCTTTTTGGGGTTAAATCTGTTATATAGTGTGACTAAATCAAGTAGAGTATTTCCAGCATTATTGCTTAAAATGTATTGTAATGTTTGTCTATTAATTGGCGATAATTCTCCATGAATAGAAGAATTAATAGAGTTTATAATATATTCTTTTTCTAATTCTGTTTTAGTTTGTTCTAACATATATAATAAAAAAGGAGTAAGATCTGTATATTTTTTTACAGTTCTTATTATTTCGTAATATTTTCCTTTTTTTAAATTAATACCTCGGTTAAAAAGAGTGTAAGGATAAGCTTTGTTATTATTTAAATACCATATTCCTGTAGTTCTTGAGGTTCTACCATTAATATCAAAATAAGGATGGATATAAACAAAATAGAAGTGAATGATTTGCGATTTTATAAATTTATCTGTGGTAGATAAATTTTCGTTGTCAGTGTTGATATATTCAAATAACATTTGCATATAAGTAGGTATTTTTGTGTAATCAGCACCATGATCTGGCTTTACATCTAGATTACTAGAAAAAAAGATAAAAACTTCATCTCTACGATAATGACATCCTTTTTGTAATCTATCTGTCCCTTCTAATAAATTTTTAGATAAAATACGATAAAGGTTATAAAGATTTTCTTCTGTTAGATTGGGCTTTCTTAAAATATATTGATATCCCTTGTATAAATTAGCTATTCTTTGATATTCTGAATTCATATCGTCCTTTTTTAGATTAGGTTCGTCCATAACACTGATGATAGAAGCGATATCTTCATGATATCCTTCAATAGCATTGTTACTTTTTACTTCATATGGAAATAATACTTGATTAGTAAAAGCCTCATGATTTACAAAATCAGTATTTTCTACAAAATATTCTAATTCTTCCTTAATTGCTTTTAATTTTTCGATTTTATATCTAAAAAATAAATTATTTTCAGATGGTAAAGGAGTATAAATTGTCTTCATATTTTCCCCCCCTTAGTAAGGTCTTATTATAACAAAATAGAGTATTTTCGTCAATTTGTATAAAAGATGCCTATTTTTATCAATATAAAATAGGAGGGATGAGAGAAGTGGCACGTCACAAAGTGGAAATCAGTGGCGTGAATACAGCAAATATCAAAGTATTAACGAGCGAAGAAATGGAAGAACTATTCAAAAAAATGCAAAATGGTGATCTGGCAGCTCGTGATGAATTAGTTAGCGGTAATTTGAAATTAGTTTTGTCTATATTAAAAAAATTCTCAAGGAAAGATGAAAATATGGATGATTTATTTCAAATAGGATGTATTGGGCTTTTAAAGGCAATCGATAATTTTGATTTATCTTATGGTGTAAAATTTTCTACTTATTGTGTTCCTATGATTCAAGGAGAAGTAAGAAGATATTTAAGAGATAATAATAGTATTAGAGTAAGTAGATCTTTAAAAGATCTAGCTTATAAAGCGATGAAGACAAAAGATGAATGGATCTTAGAAAAAGGAGTAGAACCGTCGATAGAAGAATTAGCTAAAGTATTAGAAGTATCTACTTTTGATCTTATCAATGCATTGGATTCAATGAGAGATCCGATTAGTATATTTGAACCTATTTATTCTGATGGAGGAGATACTATCTACTTATTTGATCAAATAGAAGATAAACATGTAAAAAATGATGATTTAGATATAAAATTATCGGTAAATGAAGCTATTGATAATTTAAGTGAACGCGAGAAGTTCATTTTGGATCAACGATTTGTCATTGGAAAAACACAAATGGAAATAGCTAGTGAATTAGGAATAAGTCAAGCCCAAATATCTAGAATTGAAAAAAATGCTATAGATAATTTGAAATCTACTTTAAAATGACGCATTGTGCGTTATTTTTTCTTTGTATGTCTATTACAATAATGTAATATAAATGAATTTTGTGGACTTTTTTGTATCCTGTGTATATAATTAATATATAAATATGAGGTGAATCATGAAAGTATTATTATATACAGAAGGAATAGAACAAATAGGGAAAAGTGGATTAGGAAAAGCGATAAAACATCAAATGAAAGCTTTAGATTACGCTAAAGTAGAGTACACTTTAGATGTAGATGATGATTATGATATTGTTCATATTAATACTTATGGACCAAAATCATATGCTTTAGCAAAAACAGCCAAAAAAAATGGTAAAAAAGTTATTTATCATGCTCATTCCACAGAAGAAGATTTTAGAAATAGTTTTGTTCTATCTAACCAAATAGCACCTATTTTTAAAAAATGGATTGTAACTTGTTATAAATTAGGTGATCATATTATTACTCCAACTCCTTACTCTAAAAGATTATTAGAAGGATACCATATGCATCGAGATATTACAGCCATTTCTAATGGAATTGAAATAGATAAGTTTACCGTATCTAAAAAGTTAGGGGATGAGTTTAGAAAAACTTATGGTTATAGTAAAAAAGATAAAATCGTAATGGGAATCGGTTTATATTTGGAGCGAAAAGGGATTCTTGACTTTGTCGAATTAGCAAAAAGGTTACCAGAATATCAATTTATCTGGTTTGGATATACTCCTTTATATGCAATTCCTGAAAAAATAAGAAAAGCAGTAAAAACAGAATTACCTAATTTAAAGTTTGCAGGATATGTAGAACCGGAAATGATTATTAGTGCTATGAATGGGGCAGATTTATATATTTTCCCAACATTAGAAGAAACAGAAGGGATTCCTATCTTAGAAGCATGTGCATGTAAACAAAAAGCATTAATTAGAGATATACCTGTTTTTGAAGGATGGCTAGAAGATGGAGTTAATGTTTACAAAGCAAAGGATATTGATGAATTCGAAGAAAAAATAAAATTAATCTTGAATAATAAATTGCCTGATTTAACTGAAGAAGGATATAAAGTAGCATGTGCTAGAGATTTAAAAGTAATAGGTCAACAATTAAAAGAAGTTTATGAAAAAGTATTAAATAGTCCTTCTATTGATAAAAAAGAAAGTAGAAAAAGAGATAAAGAATTTAAAAAAAGTGAAAAAGATAGGAAAACACAAGCAAAAGATCGTAGTTTAAAATAACTAAGATCTTTTTTTATTATTCGTAATTTATATTAATATTTTATTCTTTTTTCTTTTGTATTGTTTATATTGAGCACTAAACCAATCAATATCATATAAGATAGAAGACTACTACCTCCATAACTAATAAATGGTAAAGTAATTCCTGTAATGGGTAATAATCCAATTGTCATCCCAATATTTTGAACTTGTTGATATAAGAAGATACCAATAATACCAGCGATAGTATATTTATCGATCTTGTTAATAGTAGATCTACCTATTTGAATAATGTGTAGATCAAAAAGCAACAAAAATATTACTAAAAAAATGGATCCTATTAAACCAAAGTTAGAGGCAAAGACAGAGAAAATAAAATCGGTTCCTGATTCTGGAAAATAAATAGGAGTATTTTTAAACCCATGTCCTAAGATAAAACTAGAACCAATAGCAGCTAAAGAATTTTCCAGTTGCATCCCACTGCCACTACGCCAATTGATAATTCGATCCATTCGATAGAAAAAACTACTGCCAAATATTTCAATAAATAAATCTTGTTGTAGAAAATATAAGTATAAAAATCCACTTATTAAACTAATTCCTATGATCCCTAATAATATATACCAAAATGGTTTGATTCCGCTAATAAAAAGCATAGTAAATGTAATAATCAAATAGATAATAACAGCTCCAGTATCAGGTTCTAAAAAAGTTAATACACTAGGAATTACTACTATGATAAATACTTGAACTAAGAGTAAAAATTCATCTTTTAAAGTAGGATTTTTATGTTTTTTATGAAAAGAATCGATACATCTTGCAAGCATTAGAATAAGACTTATTTTCATAAATTCACTAGGTTGAATACTACCAATTCCTTTAATAATATACCAACATTTACTACCATTGATATCAGGAGCCAAAAACAATAATCCTAAAAGTAATATTACATTAGCTAAATAAATATACCAAGCATATTTATAAAAAAAAGGATTGTCTAGTTTGATAACAAGAAAAATAATAATAAAGCCGATAGCATACCATAGTGCTTGTTTTAAAGCAAGATTTCCTAAAGTAGGAGATAGATAAGTTAAGGCTGAATAAATAGAAGTAGTACTTATTATAAAAAATATAAATAAAGAAAAAATCATAAATTTGTCAAATTTATATTTTTTAAACATAAATATCACCATTATTATTATGATTTATTTGGTAATTTTTATTTACTAAATACATAAAATATTGGTAGGAAGAGTGATATTATGAGTAAACAACTACCATCTATTTTTAAAAATTCATCTGATAAAAGAATTAATAATAATAAGCGTGTTTTTTATTCCAAATATGAAAGTATAGGAAATGTAGTAGAAAAAAGTGATAATCGTAGCAATAATAATATAAATAACTTGGATTCTCCTAGTAGTTTTACTAATTCTATAGATAATTTATTCAAAAGAAAACAATTTATATTTAATGTTCCTGTAGAAATAGTAACGAAGGAGAATACGTTTAATACTAAAATAGTAAGTAAGGTAGATGATCATATATTAACTAGTAATGGAAAAATAATTCAATTAGAAGATATTTTATCAATAAAAATAAATGGTGAATAATAACAATCTTTGAATTGTTATTTTTTTTAATAAAAAAACCGTAATGATTACGGTTTTAATTTTATATTCCACTAACGAATGTATCTGTTAAACATCTTAATGCTCCAACACAGTTTAAGTTAATTGTAAAGAAATCATTGGTTGAAATATATGGAAAACTAGTTGCTTCGTTAGTATCTGGATTAGGTGCTAATACTCTAAATGTTGCACAATTGTCATCTAAGTTTTCAATTCTAAATACGGTACTTGTACCAGTAGTTCCATTTAATGTGTATGGTAATGACCAAAGTTCATTATTAGAACAATTATATAGAGTAATAGGTCTAGTATTTAGGCATATACCACTTGGAGTAGGCCCTAGAAATGGTTTGGTACATCCTGTTGGACAATCGCAATCTTCTCCTTTTTGTTGTAATGTCAGAATTAATTCTAAAGTTTTAATAAAAGAACAAGAACATTCATTATTATTTCCACACATAATTATCCCCCTTTCTTATAAATCTACAATAGTATCAGCTAAACATTTTAATACACATACGCACCCTAAATTAATAGTTGCAGTATTTCTTGTTGTAATATATGGTCTTATAGTATCTGTGGTATCAGGATTAGGGATTAAGATAGATACTACTAAACATCCATCCTCTACACTTTCTACTCTAAAAATACTACTGGTTCCTGTTAATCTTTCTCCATTAATTACTGTATCATAATTAAGGGAAATTAAGTTATTGTTACATCCATAAAATGTGATGGGTCTTGTATTAAAACAAAGACTAGGCATATCTACACCTAAAAATGGTCTGCTACAAGTATTATCAAAACATTCTTCTTTTTCTGAACTATGTTGTAAAATATCAATTACTTTTAAAATTTTAGTAAAGCAACAACAATTACTACTCATCAAATCAACTCCTTTTTATGTTTTTCTATTATAGGATATTCTATATATTGTATCTGGTGTCGTATTAACACCTATAATTTATCATATTCTTTTACTTTTCTAATAATGAAATCGTTTATAAATTTAGTTTAAATAATTTACATTTATCTTATTTTTTGATATTATTTTTATAGAATAGGATAAGAAGGTAAGGAAAGCAGTATGAAAAGATTTTATATAAGTTTTTTATTGATGTTTTTACTAGTGATTCCTCTTAATGTAGAGGCAGAGTCAAAATTAACTTTGGAATGCGATAATAATAATGTTGCAGGAGAGACTTTAAGTTGTATAGTAAAGTCTAGTAGTGATATAGCTTATAATAAATTAGAAAGTAATATAGAATTGCCTAATAGTGCTAGTGTTACATTTAAAGCTACTAGTGGTATTACAGGTGCTATTTCTAATAATAAATTAATTGTTACTAGTACTAGTAATATTTCTAATGGTAATTTAGGAACACTTCAAATAAAATTTTCCAGTGATACGACAGGAAATAATGTAATTAAATTATCTAATATAAAAATTTTTAATAATCAAGAGGAAGTAGATATTACTAGTGATGTAAGTGCTACTGTCAAAGTAAAATCTACGGTGAATACTTTATCTTCTCTTACATTAGAAGATTGTGGATCTTGTAGTTTAAGTCCAGCTTTTAAAGAAAATTTAACAATTTATATTGTTAATACAGAATCTAATAAAATTACTTTTAATGCTAAAGCAAATGGAAATGCCAAAATAGTTGGAGCGGGTACTAAAACTTTAACTAAAGATAGTGAAACGTTTAGAATTATTGTTACGTCTGAAGTAGGAGAGTCTAGAGAATATAGTATTACAGTGAAAAGAAATATAAAAAAATCTAATGATAATGCTTTAAAAGAATTATCTATTGATAAGGGAGAATTAAAATTAAAAGAGTCGAATGGTATTAGTAGTTATAATGCTGTTGTAGATAGCGATGAAGTAACTATTATAGCTGTTGCTAATGATAGTAAAGCAACAATTACAGGAGTTGGTAAGAAAACTCTTGATTATGGAAAGAATGAATTTACTATTATTGTTACTGCAGAAGATGGAACTTCCAGAAGCTATTTGATTGTGATTAATCGTACGGATACTAGGAATGCAAATGCATATCTTAAAGATTTAACTATTGATGGTGAAGATATTGATTTTGAAAAAGATATTATTGAATATGAGTATTATGTTAGTGATGATATTACTGAAATAGAGATCGATGCTATTCCAGAGTTAGAAAGTTCTACTGTTGAAATAGAAGGAAATAAAGATTTCAAAGAAGGAGAGAATATTGTTACTATTACTGTGAAAGCAGAAGATGGTAGTGAAAAAATTTATACCATTGTAGTTATTAAAGGTAAAATTATTAATGATGATATTTATTTAGATGATTTAACAATTCATGGATATGATATTGACTTTAAACAAGATAAATTTGGTTATACTCTTACGATCGGAAAAGAAGATCATCTAGATATTAATACTATATTTGATACGGATAAATATACAGTTGAAATCGTAGGAAATGAAGAATTGCAGGATGGTAGTATTATAAAAATAATAATTACGGACGAAGATGGTAATAGTAATATTTATAAAATAAAGATTGAAAAAAGCCAAGAAAAAGAAGGTATAAAAAAAGAAGATATCAATTATATTCCTATCATTATGAGTGGTATATTGGGATTATTAGTAATTTTAAATATTATGCAAATTGTAAAAAAAGTTCGTAATAAATAATTTGGTATTTTTAATATATTATAGTATAATGTTAGTGGTGAATGAAATGAAATTAGAATACATAATTATTTTAGTTATAATTTTTATTATACTGTTAGCTATTTTAAAAGCAGGGAGAAAGGATGCACATCTACAATTAAATAAATTGGTAGACTATCTAGGTGGTAAAGATAATATTATCTCTACAGAAACCAATTTATCTCGTTTTAAAGTAACATTAAAGGATGTCTCTTTGGTTGATAAAGAAGCAATTCAAAAATTAGGAGCTAAAGGTATTGTAGAAATTGATAATCAATTAAAAATAATTTTAGGTGCTAATTCTAAGCAGTTGAAAAAATATATTGATGATCTAAAATAAAAATCGAGATATTTAGACATAATTCGACAAAATTCGACAAATTAATCTCATATAATGTTAATAGAAAGAAGGCATTATATGAGATTTTTTGATGGTTTTTTATTAAATACAATTTTACTTTTATTTCCATTATTTTTATATCTTATTTATGTAGCATACCAAAAAACAACAAATCGTGAAACGACGAATCAATTTTTTGAAATTGCATTATTTTTATCTATATTTTTAATTAGTCGTTATGGATATTTTAAAGATAATTGTTATATATCAATTTTAATTAACATTCCTTTATTGTTTGCTTATTTGAAAGGAAGAAAATTAATTGCGATCATTATTTCTATTATTTTGATTTTTCACTATATTATTGTATTTAATTATAGTCCTAGTATTGTTATTTTTGAATACTGTACTTATTTTATATTGTATATTCTATCAAGAAAAAAGAATATTACTTCTAATTATATTATTAATAGTTTTACAATTATTAAAGCTTTTATTTTATCTTTTTTTACGTTTTACTTTATTGCTCCTACTAATGTAGTATGGTTAAATCTTTTGAATATTATTTTATCCATTGGCGTTTTTTATGTAGCCGCTATCTTTTATTATAAATTAATCGGAAAAATAGAAGATATGGTAACGATTAATAATACTTTGAAAGAATTAGAAAAGGAAAAAACAATTAGAAATTCGTTATTTAAAATCACTCACGAAATAAAAAATCCAATCGCAGTATGTAAAGGATATCTAGATATGATGGATCTAGATAATAAAAAGAAAGTAAATAAATATATTCCTATTATTAAAAGTGAAATTAATAGGACTTTATCTCTGATGGATGATTATTTAGATTTTTCAAGGGTAAAAATAGAGAAAGATATTATAGATATCATTATGTTAATAGAAGATACTGCTAGATCGATGGATTTATTATTAAAAGATAAAAATATCAATACTTGTTTTGATATTATAGATGATGAAGTATATATGATGGCTGATTATAATAGATTAAAGCAGGTTTTAGTTAACATCTTAAAAAATAGTATGGAAGCAAAAATAGAAAATCAATTATTAACAATAAATATAAAAACTGAATTGACTAAAGATAAAATAAAAATAATAATTAGCGACGATGGCATTGGTATGACTAGAGAAGAATTAGAACATTTAGGAGAAGTTTTCTATACTACGAAATACAACGGAACTGGAATAGGAGTCAATTTATCTAAAGAGATTATTGAAAGACATAATGGAACACTTACTTATGAGTCAGAGAAGTATATTGGTACTAATGTAATTATCGAGTTACCTATCGATCCAGAACTAAATAGTTGTTAGTATTGACAAAATCGACAAAATGGTGTATAATAACAACTATCTTTAAGGGGGAGTTTTAATGAACGTAAAAAGATTAAAAGCTAACGTTTCAAAAATAGCAAGAGAAAAATATCATCTTAGTGAAAAAGGTATTGAAGGATATTGGGATAATAAAGTTAAAGAGGAAAATTATCAAAACAAAAAGAATGCTATTACATATTTAGGTGCTGGAGGTATAGTTGGCACAGCTATATTTAGTTGTTATGATGCGTTTGCAGCTGGTTTTGATTGCTTAATTCCTATTGCTATTGCAGGAGGAGTATCTGTTTTAACTACAGCTATCTCTTTAGCTAAGAAAAATCCTTATACTAAAGCTAAATATGAAGAAATAGACGAAGTTTATGAAGAAGAAAAAGCAAAATTAAAAAGAAGAAAATAAAGTATAGAAGTGAATTCTTGATGGAATTCACTTTTTTATATATGTTTTGATCTTTCATATAAAAAATAGTATAATATTAATGAATATATAATAAGGGATAGATACTTATGGAAAAAGAAAAAAAAGGAAAGAAAATTTGGAAATATTTAATTATAATATTATTAATATTATTGGTAATTTCTTTAATAATAGGAGGTTATTTTTTAAAATTATATTTATATCCTACAGTATCATTTTCATTAAAGGGAGAAGAGAAGTATCTATTATCTTATGGTGATAAATATGAAGAAGCAGGAGCAGAAGCTAAAGTTAATGGGAAGGATTATAATAATAAAATAAAAATAGATGATAGCAAAGTTAAAATAGATGAATTAGGCGAATATAAAATTAATTATAGTATTACTTTACCAAATGGGAAACAAGAAAATTTAGAGAGAATTATAAAAGTAGTGGATGATATTAAACCAGAAATTAAATTAAAAGGAGATAATCCTATAAAAATAAGTTATGGATCTACTTTTACTGAACCTGGATATGAAGTATCAGATAACTATGATGAAAGTGATACTCTAAAAGTAGAAGTTACTTATGACAGGACAATTAATACTAAAGAGTCAGGGACTTATCAAATTACTTATACAGTTACAGATAGTAATCATAATTCTAATAGTATAGTGCGTGAGGTTATTGTAAGCCCTAGAATTGTAGTAATAAATGGAATTACTTATGTAGAAGGAATATTAATTGTAAACAAGAAGTATTCTCTTCCTGCTAATTATAATCCAGGTGAGAATAAGGAAGCAGCAAACCAATTATATTTAATGAGGATGGAAGCTGCTAAATATGGATATGATTTAAGATATTGTTCAGGATTTAGATCTTATAATTATCAAACTAATTTATATAACAATTATGTAAAAAAATATGGTCAAGCTATGACGGATACTTTCTCAGCAAAACCAGGTCACTCTGAACATCAAACAGGACTTGCCTTTGATATTGGTGCAATTGATGATAATTTTGGTGATACAGAAACTGGTAAATGGTTAGCGATTAATGCTCATAAATATGGTTTTATTATTCGCTATCCAAAAGGAAAACAGGATGTAACAGGATATAAATATGAACCTTGGCATGTAAGATATTTAGGAGTAGAACTAGCTACTAAAGTATACAAAAGTGGATTAACCTTGGAAGAATATTTAAATATTTAGAATTGATGAATATCAATTCTTTTTTTATTCAATTTTATAATATGATGAGTATTGAAAAAGTTATTTTTGGTTAAAAATATTATTCTCTGTCAAGCAAGATGTAAAGAGAGAGATCCTTTAAAAATTATATTGAAAATTATCTGGTTGAGGGGGGGGGGGGTATAATGTATATGAGATAAACTAAAGCGGAGTGATAAAGATGTATAGAAGTAAGAAAATATAAACATAGGAGTTATGTGTGCCTTGGTGCTAGTAATGGTAGTAGTGTATGCTGCATTTATGACCAGATTAACAATTAATGGAACAGGTAATATAACAAGTACTTGGAGTATAGAAATAACTTCTATCACTAGTAGTATTACAGGAACAGCTTATAACATAAGTGAACCAAGTTATAATAGTACCAGTGCTACTTTTAATGCAGGATTAAGAAAGCCAGGAGATAAGATAGAATATAGTATAACCATAAAGAACAGTGGAAGTGTAGATGCCATCATCAATGAAGTAAATATTAAAACCACAGGAAGTTATGTAATCATATACACAATAGAAGAAATACAGAATCAAGAAAGATTAACGTCAGGTGCTAGTAAGACATTTAAAATCATAGTAGAATTTGATAGAGAGGCAACTTCTATACCAAGTGATACAACAAAAGAATTAATCATGGATATTGAGTGTATTCAAGATGATGGTCAACAATTAACTCCAAGTGATCCTAATATAGATAATGAAGATACGGGAAAACCAACATTAGTAAATGCAATATTAAAGAATAATCAAGCCCAAAGTGATGAGAATATAAATTTTATTTATACAAGTGAACAAGATGGAACGAAAGGATTATATTATACAAATACTAATACAGAAGACAACAAAACAACATATTACTTTAGAGGAGCAGTAGAGAATAACTATGTGAGCTTTGCAGGATTTTATTGGAGAATCATAAGAATCAATGAAGATGGAACAGTCAGATTAATCTATCAAGGAACAACACCAACAGCAACTGGAAACGAAGCAACAATAGGTAGTAGTGAATTTAACACTAACTCTCATGACAATGCGTATGTGGGATATATGTATGGAACACCAGGAAGTAGCACATACGAAGAAACACACTCCAATATTAATAATAGTACCGTAAAAGGAGTAGTAGATACGTGGTATAAAAATAATTTGTTGAATAATTATTCAGCTTATATAGCAGACTCAGGGGTTTGTGGAGATCGAAGTTTATTTACAGGAACAGGAGTTGGTGCTACTAATGAAACATCATATGGCCCATATAAGAGATTAAATGCAGGTACGGGTGATCGGGAGCCACAATTTTCCTGTCCACAAAGTAATGATTTATATACAACTTCTAGTAGCAATAAAGGAAATAAAGCATTAGATTATCCAATAGGATTAATAACAGCGGATGAAGTAGCATATGCTGGTGGAAGTGCAAATTCTGAAAACAATAGCAATTATTTAAATTCCAGTGTTGGTTGGACCATGTCACCATATGAACTTCATTGGGTTCCAGATGAGTATATTGCTGTTAATTTTACGGAATTAACTACTAATAATGTGCATAACAGTGCTGGAATTAGGCCAGTCATCAATCTGAAATCAACTGTAGAAATAACTAGCGGAGACGGAACCAGTTCTAATCTATACGTAATTAAAACCGCAAATTTTTAGACTAAATTCCGTTTTTTAACGAAATTTTTTCTTTTTCATATTAATTACCGTTTTTATAACGATAAACGGAAATAAACTTGATAAAAATTCTAATTTTAACGAATAATTATATAAATTATTCCACGACAAAAATACGGAGGTTATTTCCGTTTTTCAAACTTATTGCCGTTTTTTAAATATTACTAGAATAGTAAAGAGTTTAAAAACTGCATTTATCTATTGATAACAAACAAAGATGGACTTTGTTTGTGTTACTTATTATAATCAATGAAATTTAAAAATCAAGGGTTTTATAAACTCATTTCATTCGCCCTTGATTTTACATTTCATTATACTATAATCAGACTTATTGCCGTTTTTTTAATAAAGCGGAATTCCAAATGAAAATTAACGATACGTAATTAAAACTAATTAAAAGAGTAGTAATTACTCTTTTTTTTTGTTATAATTTTAAAAGGTGGTATTATGATATATTTAGATTATTCTGCAACAACTCCTGTGAATGAAGAAGTATTAGATACATTTGTAAAAGTATCACGTGATTTTCCAGGAAATCCTAATTCTCTACATAGTCTAGGAGTATCTTCAAGAGAGTTAATAGATGCTTCTACTAAACAAATAGCAGATATCCTAAAAGTAAAACCTAGTGAAATTATTTATACTAGTGGAGCTAGCGAATCTAATAATACAGCAATCAAAGGAATTTGCTTACAATATCAAAATAGAGGTAAACATATCATTACAACTAATTTTGAACATTCTTCTATTTATGGACCAATTAGTTATTTGCAAACATTAGGTTTTGAAGTAGATTTTGTAAAAACAGATGCTAATGGAATTGTTGATTTAGATGATCTAAAAAGTCTTTTAAGAGATGATACTATTTTAGTATCAATTACAGCTGTAAATAGTGAAATAGGAATTGTAGAACCTATTGAAGAGATAGGGAAAATATTAAAAGATTATCCTAAGTGTTTTTTTCATTCTGATTTAACTCAAATAATAGGGAAAAAAGAAATTAATTTAGAAAATGTTGATTTAGCTAGTTTTTCTGCTCATAAATTCTTTGGATTAAAAGGAATAGGAGGACTTATAAAAAAAGACAAGATAAATTTAGTACCGTTAATTCACGGGGGAAAGAGTACGACTATTTATAGAAGTGGAACCCCAGCAGTAGCACTTATTGCATCTTTTGCTAAAGCTTTAAGATTGGCTTATGTTGATATAGAGAAACATTATAATTATGTTACCAAACTAAATAATATGGTGAAAGAAGAACTTGAAAAATATTCAAACATCCATATTAATAGTAATAATAAATGCTCACCATATATATTAAATCTTAGTGTGATGGGAATAAAACCGGAGACCATGCTTCATGCTTTGGAAGAAGAAGAGATATTTATATCAACACAGACAGCATGTTCTAGTGGTAATTCTTATTCGAAAGCAGTATATAGTTTAACTAATGATAAAGAATTAGCATCTAGCAGTATTCGTATAAGTTTATCTTATGTTACTAAAGAAGAAGAAATAAAAATATTTTTAGATAAATTTATCAAGATAGTCGATAAATTATCATTAAGGAGTTAATATGAAAATAATAAAAATAAATGCTATGTGGTGCAGTGGTTGTTTATCTATGCATAAAATATGGAAAAAAATTGAGGAAGAATATCAAGATATAGAAATTATTACTTATGATTATGATATGGATGAAGATATTGTGAAAACATATAATGTGGGAAATATTTTGCCGGTTGCTATATTTTATGATAACAATGAAGAAGTAGCTAGATTAAATGGTGAGAAGAGTAAAGAAGAAATAGAAGAAGTAATTAATAAATACAGTAGGTGATGTTTGTGAAGAAATTTTTAATTTTATTAATTGCATTATTACTAGTAATACCAACAAGTGTAAATGCTAGCGAGACAGTAATTGATATTTATTTATTTTATTCTAATACCTGTCCTCATTGTGCTAGAGAAAAAGAATATTTAAGTGATTTGCAAGAGAATGATCCTAATATTAATGTCTATATGTATGAAGTAAGTGAGAATCAAGATAATAGTGATCTTTTGGATAAAGTACAAACATTAATTGATGGAGAGACTCCTTATATACCATATACAGTTATAGGTAGCCAGTATCGAGTTGGTTTTAATAATTCAACTAAATTAGAAATAGAGAATATTATAAAGACATATCGTGAAGGTGGGTATGTTAATGTTGTTGGAGGAATCATTGATGGCAGTATAACCGAAGATAATATAAATACTTATTTGGAAGAAAGTGAAGTAGAGGTGGATGATACTGTAGATATTCCACTTTTAGGTAAGGTAGATCCAAAAAGTGTTAGCCTACCAATTCTTTCTATAGTAATGGGGCTTGTTGATGGATTTAATCCATGTGCTATGTGGGTATTAATATTTTTAATTAGTATGTTACTTAATATGAAAGATAAGAAAAGAATGTGGTTTTTAGGGGTATCTTTCTTACTAACTTCATCGATGGTATATCTTTTATTTATGTTAGCATGGTTAAATATTGTTATGAGTATATCAGAAATAAGATGGGTTCAAATATTAATTGCTTTAGTTGCAGTAATAGGGGGATTAATCAATTTACGAAGTTATTATCGTGAACGTAAGAAAGACGCTGGATGTGTTGTAGTAAATGATGAGAAAAGAAAGAAAATATTTGATAGAATAAAGAAGTTTACGCATGAGAAAAGTATTATTTTAGCAACCATTGGTGTAATTGCTTTAGCGGTATCAGTAAATATTGTAGAACTTGCTTGTTCAGCAGGATTACCCGTGTTATTTACTAATATTTTAGCAATTAATAATTTAGATCAAACAGTCTCAATCATTTATATTTTAATTTATGTGTTCTTCTTTATGTTAGATGACTTAATTGTTTTTGCTGTTGCTATGTTTACACTACAAGTTACAGGAGTAACTACGAAATATACAAAATATACTCACTTAATAGGTGGAATAATCATGTTATTAATAGGATTATTACTAATTATTAAACCGGAGTGGATTATGTTTAATTTTTAGTTTACAAAAACAAAATTTCATGTTAAAATACGTATGAATTTTAATTAAGAAAAGCGCTAGTACAGGCTTTAATAGGGTACTTGCGCTTTTTTGTGTTGTAATAGGGGGATATATGAATATTTTAGCAAAGGAACAAAAGATGATTTTTGAAGAAGGAATCACTAGTGAAGAAAGAGAAAAACGTAAAGAAGAATTTTTAAAATTATATTATCAATTAAGAGAACAAAATGATGATAAGTTTTATAGTAAATTGACTTTGGCCCAAAGAGAGAAGATCCACAAATATATTCTTTTAGTATATAAAACAAAAAATAGATTTGGTGGTTTTTCCTATGATTTAATCAAAGATGAAAGAGAAAAAACGGATAGACCAATTATTTTTGCTATAACTCATGTTGGAAAGTTTGATATAGAAGTTGTAAGTGAACCAATAAAAGAACATTATTACTTATTATCTGGAGATTTTGAACATATTCAGGGAATCATTGATGCACCTTTTTTGGGATTAAATGGGGTTATATATTTTAATGAAATAGTAAAAGAAGATCGCGTCAATGCAACAAATAAAATGATCGAACTTTTAAAAGAAAATGGGAATCTAATGTATTTTCCAGAAGGAACATGGAATCTTTCTCCTAATTTACCAGTTCTTCCATGTTATTGGGGAATTGTTGATGTAGCAAGAAAGGGGAATGCCATAATAGTCCCTGTTGCGGCTGAACAATATGGTAAGCATTTTAAAGTTAATATAGGTAAAAATATTGATATGAATTTGTATGGGGAAGGAACTCTTGAAAAAACAAGGGCAATTAATGATTTGAGAGATACTTTAGCTACTTTAAAATGGGAAATATGGGAAAGTATGCCTATTCAAAAAAGAAATGAATTACCAGAAGATACTTGGACACAATACATTGAAAACAGATTTAGCGAATGGCCATATTTCAATACAGAGTACATTAATAGGTTAATTTACAAACCTAAAGATGTTGTAGAAAGAGAAGAAGTTTATGGTCCAGTAAAAAAACTAATACCGAATAGAAATAATGCATTTTTATATAATAAAAGATTAAAAGATAATATTTTTGATTAGTAGTAGGAGGAAGTAAAATGGGGAATGGTTTTTTAACATGGTGTGCACTGGCTATAGCAATATTAATAAGTGTGGTTTTCTTTTCTAGAAAAGGAGTAAAAAACAATGAAACTACAATTTTTAAGTATATGTTGATAACCAATATTATTGAATCTACCCTAACTAACCTAATTGTTTTAGTAGCACTTACTATAAATAGTAATGAGATATTAGTTTTATTAAATAGATTTGATGTAATTACTGTTATAACTTGGTGTAGTTTAATGTTTTTTTATATTTATAATGTTTCAAAAAAGAATAAAAACAAAAAATTAATATTAACATTTGTTCTCATTAATATTATTATGTATTTATTAGCTTTAATCCTTGATGTTAATATTATTAATTCTAATGGAATTATGGATTCACAAGGGACATTAACTATTCTTGGACTAGTAGGAGCCATATTCTATATAATAGCTATGGTTATAACAGTACTATTAAAAAATAATAATCAAAATAAATCTAAATATACGCCACTATATTTTCTTATAATATTAATTATAGCGGTAGCAATATTAAGAGCGGTTATTCCAGAAATTAATTTTATTTCTTTAATGATTAGTTTTATTAATTTAATCATGATTTTTACTATTGAAAATCCTGATATCAAATTAGTGGAAGAACTAATAGAAAATAGAAAAATAATCGAAAGAAGTAGTGAAGAAAAATCTGCGTTTCTATTTAAGATATCTCAAGGAATAAGAGAACCAGTTCATAATATAGATAGAGAAATAGAAAGATATAAAAACAGTAGTAAAACTAAAAAGGATACAAATATAATTATAAATAACATATACAATAATAATCGAAAAATTGATTATTTGATAAATGATGTTTTAGGTATTACTTCTTTTGATCGAAGTAATATTAAAAAGAGTGAAAGCACTTATAATATATATTCTTTATTGGAAGATATTAAAAGAAGAGGTAAGACTTATATAGAGGGAAAAATAGATTATAATTTTTCTGTAGTAGATAATATACCGACAGAATTATATGGAGATAAAATAAAGATCAAACAAGTATTAATGTCGGTGATTATAAATGCAATAAAAAATACGAAAGAAGGATATGTTCATGTAGATGTAAGTTCATTTACCAAATATGATGTGTGCCGTCTTGTAATAACTGTTGAAGATTCCGGATGTGGAATGGATATAGTGAAAATAAATAATATACTAGAGCAAGATCTAGAAATAACAGAAAAGGAGTATTTAAAAATACAAAGATTAGATGTAGATTTACCACTTTCCTATAAAATTATAAAATCTTTAGGTGGTACTATGTATATAAAAAGTGATATAAATAAAGGAACAGAATTAATAATAACATTAGATCAATATATTGCTAATTATCTGAACAATAAAAATAGTGAATATTTACTAAATATAAAAAGAGTATTAATAGTGGATGATAACGATAGTGAAATAAGAAAAATAAAGACTAGCTTAGAGCATAAAGGATATGATGTGTCAGTATCTATGTATGGAGATGACTGTATAGAAAAAATATCTAATAGAGAATATTACGATATTATTTTAATCAATGATGAAATGTCTATTATGAATGGAATAGAAATAGTGGACAAACTAAATGCATTGAATAACCAAAGTAAGAAAATAGTGTTATTAAACAAAGATAAATTATTTATAGCAGATCATTATTTAGAAGATGGTTTTGATGATTTTATAGATAAAACCAATTTGCTTGAAGAATTGAATAACAAATTATAGATTAACATGTAATTAAATCTAATCTCTTGCATATTTTATAGTAGTGTGCTACACTTAACTAGTGATTAGTTCACTGAACTTGTATTTTGGCTATATTCTCTCTTAATTTAAAAAAAAGATAAGAAAATGTCTAAAAGAACGTTCTAATTAGTTTGATTAAGGAGGGAAGAAGATGGCTGAGTATAAAGATAAGACTATCAAATGTGTAGACTGCGGTACTGAATTTATATTTTCTGCAAGAGATCAAGAGTTCTATGCTGAAAAAGGTTTTACTAATGAACCAAAAAGATGTAAAGCTTGCCGTGATAAAAGAAAAGCAGAAAAAAGAAATTTAAATACTAATGCTAATTAAGAAAGACTTTTAAGTCTTTTTTTTTCTTCATTTATAGCGTATAATATAAAAGAAACAGGTGGAAGGGAAGATGTATATGAATGATAAGCAAGTAAAAGAGATTACAAGTCGTGATGAAGATTTTGGTAAATGGTATACAGATGTTTGCAGAAAGGCGGATTTAGTTGATTATTCTAACGTTAAAGGAAGTATGATCATAAGACCTTATGGATATGCTATTTGGGAAAATATTCAAAAAGTATTAGATAAAAAGTTTAAAGATACCGGACACGAGAATATTCAAATGCCTATGTTTATACCAGAGAGTCTTTTAAATGTTGAAAAAGAACATGTGGAAGGATTTGCTCCAGAAGTAGCGTGGGTTACTTATGGTGGTAGTGAAAAACTAGATGAAAGAATGTGCGTGAGACCTACTAGTGAAGTTTTGTTTTGCGAACATTATAGTAAAATTATAAAGTCTTATCGTGATTTACCTAAATTGTATAATCAATGGTGTACTATTGTGAGATGGGAAAAAGAAACTAGGCCATTCTTAAGAAGTAGAGAAATATTGTGGCAAGAAGGTCATACTATGCATGCTACTAGTGAAGAAGCTAGGAAAGAGACTCTAAGAATGTTAGGTGTTTATGAAGATTTACAAAGAAATTATTTGGCCCTTCCAGTAATAGTGGGTAGAAAAACAGATAAAGAAAAATTTGCAGGAGCAGAAGAAACTTATTCACTAGAGGCTATGATGTATAATGGAGTAGCATTACAAAATGGTACTAGTCATTATTTTGGCAATCACTTTGCTAAGGCTTTCAATATTACTTTTTTAAATAAAGAAAATAAGTTAGAAACCCCTTATCAAACTTCGTGGGGAGTCTCTACTAGAATGATAGGTTCTATTATTATGACTCATGGTGATGATAGAGGATTAGTATTACCTCCTAAAATTGCTCCTATTCAAGTAATTATTATTCCTATAGGTAATAGTGATGAAATTATTAATTTGTCTAATGATATAAAAGAGAAATTAAATAATCAAAATATTTCTAATAAAATAGATAATAGTGATAAAACACCAGGATTTAGATTTGCTGAAGCAGAGGTCAAAGGATATCCGATTAGAATAGAAATTGGTAAAAGGGACTTAGAAAACAAAGTTGTCACTCTAGTAAGACGTGATACTTTAGAAAAGATTCAAGTTGGAATCGATGAAGTAACTACAAGTGTTATTAAGTTATTAGAACAAATTCAAGAGGATATGTATAATCGAGCTCTAAATAGACGTAATAGTATGATTTATGAAGCTAAGAATTATAAAGACATGACAGAAATTGCTAATAATAAACCGGGATTTATTAAGGTTAATTGGTGTGGTAATGTTTCTTGTGAAGATAAAATTAAAGAAGATTTAGGATTAAAATCTCGTTGTATTATTGAAGAAGAAGAAGTAGATGGACCATGTGTATGTTGTGGAGAAAAGGCAACTACTAGAATTTATTTTGGAAAGCAGTATTAGAAAATAACCGAAAGGTTATTTTTTTTAATTAGTATGAAATTTATCTTTTTTCGACAAAAGTCGATTATCAATTTTTGTATGATCATACTGGTGATAATATGAATAAAAAATTTCTAGTATGGATTGGTATTGCTATTTTATCTGGATTAATTATGGGAAATATTTTTTATAGACAATATGAAAAAGAACAACATTTAGATAATGATTATAATTCATATTTATTACAACTAGGAGTATATGATTCTAAAGAGGAAATGGATATAGCACTAAAAAAAGTGGAAAACTATATGGTAGTAGAAAAAGATAATAAATTTTATGTTTATTTAGGAATTAGTACCAAAAAGAATAATGCGGAAAAAGTAGCAGATGTTTTTAGTAAAGAAGATATTGATGTTTCAATAAAAAAAACAGTGATAGATGATATAGAGTTTATTAGCAACTTAGAACAATTTGATATATTACTAGATAATGCTTCTAGTAGTGAAGATATTAAATCTATCAATGAAGTAATATTATCTAGTTATGAAGAAATGGTTTTAACTAATTAGGAAATAGGTAGAAAAGAGATAATTATTTATTAGGTGGTTTATATGAACTATTTAATAAAAGATATAAAAAAGGAAGAACGTCCAAGAGAACGATTCATTAGAGATGGTGTTGAATCATTATCTAATGAAGAACTATTGTCAATTATCCTAAAAACTGGTACTAAAGATAGATCTGTGAAAACTTTAGCAATGGATCTTTTAAATTCTATTGATAATATTAGTGAGTTAAAAAATATTACGGTTAATAAATTATTATCTATCAAAGGAATAGGAATGGTAAAAGCAATTGAAATTATTTCATCTATTGAACTTGGAAGAAGAATTTATATTGAGAAAAAAGTAATGAAGAAGAAGTTTACTAATTCCTATGACATATATTTAGAAAATAAATATTTATTTTTAGACAAAAAACAGGAATATTTTTATTGCTTATATTTAAATAATAAAAATGAACTTATAGAAAGGAGATTATTATTTATGGGAACAGTTAATAAAAGTGTAGTTCACCCGAGAGAAGTTTTTAAACATGCATATTTAACATCAGCATCTAGTATTGTATGCATGCATAATCATCCCAGTGGTGATGTAACACCATCTAAAGATGATATTATGTTTACTAAAGCTTTAGTAGAAGTAGGAAGGATTCAAAGTATTCCAATAATAGATCATATTATTGCAGGAAGCGATAATTATTACAGTTTTTCTGATAATGGAATAATATAGGAGAAATAAACATGAAAAAAATAGATTTCAAATATCAATTTATAATATTTATTATAAGTGGAGGAATACTTTTTTCCTTACTATTTTTTTCTATTAAATACAATTGGAATTACTCTTTTATTTTAAGAGATATTTTATATTTTCCTATTAATGTCATAGTTCCTGATAATGAACAAGATATAGTTTTAGAAGGAAGAGAGCTAGAACTTCAAAAAGAAGTGAATGAATTAAAAGAATTATTAGAAATAAATAATAGTTTAACCGACTTTACTTCTGTAAATGCCACGGTTGTTAATAGAAATACAGCTTATTGGAATAGCCAGATTACTATCAATAAAGGTAGTAATTCAAAAATAAAAGAAGGAATGGCAGTAATAGATGGTAATGGATTAGTTGGAAGAGTTGAAAAAGTTGGTTTTAATACATCGGTTGTTAAATTAATTACTAATAATTCTAGTAATAATAAAATTTCAGTAAAAATATGGGCAAACGGGGAAGAAATTAATAAAGTACTTACTATTGATGAAGATAATAATATGATTATTTCTGGAATTGATAATAGTTTTAAATTAGAAGAGGGAGCTTTAGTTACTACTAGTGGTTTAAGTGATATTTATCCTAGTGGAATTATTATTGGTTATGTAGATAAAGTAGAAAATGATAAATTTGGTATTAGTAAAAGAGCTTATATTAAACATAAAAGTAATTTAGACAACATCAGATTTGTATCTGTATTAATAAGGAGTTCCTAATGAAAAAGTATATAATGTTTATAATTTCTATAATGATTGACGGACTGATACCAAATGTTACTTTATTTAATTATAATAATATTACTTATTTTAATCCGTTATGTACGGTTGTTAGCTTAGTTTTTTTATATAATGATAAAAAAGATTTTGTAAAATTGTGGCTCATGTCTAGTATTATATATGGTGCCTTATATATTAATAATTTGTTTTTAAGTTTTATTATTTTCTTCATTGTTCTAATGACTATAAAGGGATTAAAAAAATTATTTAGCGATAATCTTATTATTAATTTAATTCAAGTTATGTTAGTTATTTGTATATATGATTTTATATTTTTTAGCATTAATTCTTTAATTATTACTAATAAATTTATTTGGGAAGATTATTTTTACAAAGTTTTTCATTCTATTATTTTAAATTTTATTTATGGAATCATCCTTTTCTTTGTTTTTCCTAAAAAAAGTTCTAAATTAAATTATTAGTTAATAATGTTTAATGGGTGATATTAGTGGAGGAATATAAAAGTTTAAGTAAATTTTATAATAAGAAAAATAATAGTAGTAATAAAAAGAATTATAAGTTTTTATATAAAGTTATTACTAAGATACTAATATGTTTGATTATTTTTGTTACTTTGTTAATTGTGGTAAAAGTAAAACCGGAATTAAAAGACAAAATATATGATTTTGTGTATGAAGATCAGTTTTCTTTCTCATATGTGAATAATTTATATAAAAAATACTTTGGAGATATTTTACCTTTTGAAAATATAGCACCAGAGGATGAAAAAGTTTTTAATGAGAAATTAGAGTACGATAATGCAAGTTTATATAAGGATGGAGTTGCTTTGGAAGTTAATAATAATTACTTAGTTCCAATTATTGAAAGTGGTATTGTGGTATTCATAGGTGAAAAAGAAAATTATGGTAATACTGTTATTGTACAACAAATAGATGGTATTGATGTTTGGTATGGTAATGTTAATATTTCTGATATAAAAATATATGATTATGTTCAAAAAGGCACTTTATTAGGTGAAGTATTAGATAATAATTTATATCTTGTATTTCAAAAAGAAGGGAAGTATTTAGATTATAAAGACTATATCTAAAAATATTTATATTCATCCACTTTTTTGGACAATAATAATTATTAGTTTAGCGTCTGGTTTATTTAAAAATATTATTTTTTTTACTAGTATTATTTTCATTCATGAATTAGGCCATTTTTTAATGGCAAAAGTTTTAAATTGGAAGGTCGATAAAATATATTTTTATCCCTATGGAGGATATACTAAATTCAATGATGATTTAAATAGACCTAAGAAAGAAGAGTTACTAATAATGATAATGGGGCCCATTTTTCAAACTGTTTATTATTTATTAATATCTAATTTTTTAACAATAAATGAATTATCTTTGTTTAAGAATTATCATTATTCAATTCTTTTTTTTAATTTATTACCAATTTATCCACTAGATGGTGGTAAACTTTTAAATATTATTATTAATTATTTTGTATCATTTAGAAAAAGTTTTCGCCTAACTATTTTGATTTCCTATATGTGTATTGTGGTAATTAGTTATTTTTTTATTTTCAAAAATATTAATGTTTCTTTAAGTTTATTTTTGATTGTTATTTTAATAATTTGTAAATTGACAAATGAGTTAAAAAAAGAACGATTTTATTTTAATAAATTTTTATTAGAACGACATTTAAATGATTATAAATTCCCGAAAATAAAGGTAATAAGTGATTTACAGTATATGTCAAGAGATTATAAACATGTTATCTTTAGAAAAGGAAAAACAAGAAGTGAAAAAGAAGAATTATCCAATTACTTTCGACATTAAAATACATTTTTTGTAAAGTTTGTGTAAAGTGTATTGACTTATAAATAAGACGTTGCTAGAATGAAATTACAGTAATGATAATAGTCGAGGGGGAAGTACTATGGATAAAGATGATAAAAAGAAAAAAAATAATGAACCAAAAAAGAAACAGCAAGTAATCAAAGAGGAGGATATGATTAAAGATAGTGACTACGAAGATTCTGGTGAAGGTAAGAAAATAGTTATAGTTGCTTTGATTTTGGCACTTTTAATTGGTGGTTTTGCTTATGTTAGAAGTCTGGAAAAAAAGAAAGATGATAGTCTAAATATAGAAGAACCACAGGATGAAGAAAATGATAACGATGATGAAGAAGAAGAATTGCCAAACGAAGAAGAAACAACTAGTGATACAACTACTAATTATCAACCAACACCTGTACCTAATAATACTGAAGAGAATCCTGTTGATATTTGGAAGAGTTTAAAAGATGTTCCTACTTTAGTAGAAGCAGGTACAGTTATGTCTTTACCTACAGTAACGGTAGATGATAATGGGACTAAAGTAGAAGCGCTTATTACTTATAAATTTAGAAGTAATATAGAAGAGGAATATGTAACTGTTAGTAGTTTTGATACAACTAAAATTGGTGAATATTTAATTACTTATACAATAAGTTTTAAAGATGGTAAGGTAGAGACTAAAGATTTAGTTATCACAGTTAATGATACTGTAGAACCAATTATTAATAATGTTGTAGATGGAGAATACTATAATAGTGATATATTGTTAGATATTACTGAGTATAGTCCATATATTGTTGAGTTGAATGGTGTTATTTATGATGCTAGTAAACCAATAACTGAAGATGGTGAGTATACTTTAGTAGTGACTGAGGATAAAACAAATGGTAAGAGTATTACTGTGTCATTTGTACTTGATAAAAGTGTTCCTACTATTTTAGGAGTAGAAGATAAAGCATATTATAATAGTGGAGTAGTAATTGAAGTAGGTGATGATAATCTTTTAGACATTTTATTAACTAAAGATGGTGTAGAATATAGTTTTGTTAATGGAGTTACTAATATAACAGAAGATGGAACTTATCAAATAGTTGCATCAGATAAAGCAGGAAATATTAATTCATATACTTTTGTAATAGATAATGTTGCTCCAACAGTAGAAGTGACTTATACACCTAATAGTGAGGAATTAACTAGTGAAGATGTATTAGTAACAATTACTTCTAATGAAGCATTGCAAGAATTAGAAGGATGGACATTATTAGAAGATAAATTAACATTAACAAAAGAATTTAGTGAAAATATTACAACTACATTTGAAGTAAAAGATTTAGCTGGAAATCCAGTTGACGTTACTATCGTTATTGATTTTATTGATCATAATGTTAGTTATTCACCAAAATTAACAATTGAAAATCTAGTAGCAAATAAAGTAAAAGCTACTATCACATCATTAAAACAATTGATAATTAATGATGATAGTTGGATAGAAATAGTAGAAGATGGACTATATAAATATGAAAAAATTTATAGTGAATCTGTAACTGAAATAGTTCAATATGAAGATCTAGAAGGAAATGCTGGAACAATAGAAGTTAAAATTGATATGGAATTAAATGATTTATTTGTAACTTATCAAGAAGATCCAGATACTCAAAACGTAACAGCATATGTTACAACAGAAGAAGAAGTATTAGAAGTTCCAGAAGGATGGGCACTAGATACTGAATATCAAGAAGATTATAGATATTATAAGGTTTATACAGAAAATGTAGATTATGAATTAGTTGAATTTGTAACTAATAGTAAATATTATGTTGCAACTATAATTATTGATTCAATAGATAGAGATGCACCTGTGGCAACTGCTAGTGTTACTTATATAACTGAAGAAGAAGAGAAGAAACAAGTAGTTATTACAGTTTCTGCTAATGAAGTTATTAATGGTATGGACGGATGGAGTTTATCAGAAGATAAAAAAACATTAGTGAAAATAATTGATAAACCAACTGTTGATATTCCAACAGATGAACTAAATGAGAGCATTACTATAACGGATTTAAAAGGTAATGAGACTATAATAAGTTATACATATAATTGGAATTAAAAATTTAGACATCGAAAGATGTCTTTTTTTATGCAATATTGCTTTCATTTAAGCACACTCTAATAAATTTAACCTTATAATATAGTGGTGATATATAATGAAGAAAATTAATGATATATACAATTGTCCATATGATATTGAAATAAATGATATAAAAATAAATTCTAAAGAAATAAAGCCAGGAGATTTATTTGTATGTACGAAAGGTGTTAATACCGATCGTCACGATTTTATAGATGAAGCAATAGATAATGGAGCTTCTTTCTTAATTGTAAAAAAAGATGGAAATTATAGAGTTCCATATATTAAAGTTGATGATCCTAACAAAGAATTGTATTCTTTGTCAGCTAAATTTTATAATTATCCTGATCAAAAATTAAAGTTAATCGGCATAACTGGTACTGATGGTAAAACTACAACAGCAACTATTATTAGAGATTTATTAGGTAGTGATATTTGTGGTTACATTGGTACTAATGGTATAGAAGGTAAAAAAATTAGTGATACATCTTCTAATACTACACCGGAATGTCATTTAATATATAAATATTTATATTTATTTTCTTGTGAGGATTTAAAATATGTTAGTATGGAAACTTCCAGTGAAGCGTTTTATCGTAAAAGACTAGAACCATTTAAATTTGATATAGGAATATTAACTAATGTTACTGAAGATCATTTAAATATTCATAAGACAATAGATAACTATATTAATAGTAAAAAACAATTATTTAGACAACTAAAAGATAGAGGGACCGCTGTTTTAAATAGGGATGACAAATATTACAAAGATTTTAAAGATTTATCTCGAAATGTTTTAACCTACGGGAAGAGTAAAAAAGCTGATTTAATAATTGAAAATTTTTATGAAGATAGTGATTATACTAAAATAATTTTTAAATATAAAAATAGAGAGTATGAAGTTTTAAGTCCTCTTTTAGGAGAATTTAATGTTTATAATTTGAGTGCGGCTATTTTATGTCTTATTGTTTTAGGTTTTTCTTTTGAGGATATTATTAGTAGAATTAGTAATATTAGTACTCCTTCTGGTAGATGTGAATTTTTAAATTTTAATCAGAAGTATAAAGTAGTATTAGATTATGCTCATACTCCTAATGGCCTTAATAACATTTTAAATTATTTAAATAAGATTAAAAGAAACCGTATTATTACGGTAGTTGGTAGTGCTGGTGGAAGAGAAAAAGAAAAGCGTAGTAAAATGGGAGAAGTGGTTTTAGAGAAATCAGATATTGTTATTTTCACTATGGATGATCCAAGAAATGAGGATCCAAAGGATATAATTAAAGAAATGATTAATGATAGAGAAGGGTGTTATGAAATTATTGTTGATAGAGAAGAAGCTATAAAGTATGCTTTGGAACATGCTAAAAAAGAAGACATTATTTTAATTGCGGGTAAAGGAAGAGATAATTATATGGCAATAGGTGACAAATATATTCCTTATTGTGACTATGACGTTATAAAAAAATATTTTAATCAATAAAAGAATTTAAAGAAACATATATTTAAGTAGGAGTTGAGTATATGTTTTTTTCATTAATAGAATTAATTAAAAGCCTTATGTTTTTTACTGCGTCATATTCTAATAATATTTTTCCCGATCCACTAACAAAAGAAGAAGAAGATAAATATATAGAATTATCAAGATTAGGTGATAAAGATGCTAGGAATAAATTAATTGAACATAATTTGAGATTGGTTGCGCATATTGTTAAAAAATTTGATTATAAGAATGTTGATCAAGATGATCTTATTAGTATAGGGACGATTGGACTCATTAAGGGAGTAGATTCTTATTCTTATAAGCATGGCACTAAAATAACTACATATTGTGCAAAATGTATTGAAAATGAAATCTTAATGTTTTTTAGAACAAATAATAAAAATAATAAGAATATCTCAATTAATGAACCGATAGGATTTGATAAAGAAGGTAATGAAATAACTATTTTAGATGTATTAAAAATGCCAAAACCAGATTTTGCTGAAGAATTGCAAATAAAAGATAATATTGAGTTATTAAAAAAATATATTAAATGTTTAAATGCACGTGAAAAAGAGATATTAATAAGACGATATGGACTTAATAATACTTCTGAACAAACCCAAAAGGAAATTGCAAAAGATTTAAAAATTTCAAGGAGTTATGTTTCGAGGATAGAAAAAAGAGCTTTAACTAAAATTTTTAGAGAATTTATGAGGAATAAAAAATGTGACAATTAAGGTAGTGTTTACTATCTTTTTTTGACTTTTATTAGAATAGAGATTATAATATGATATATAAAATATAGAATGGACATAATAAAAATGGTGGTACTATGGAGAAAGATACAATAAGAAAGGTAAAAAGAGTCAAAAAAAGGATCAAAATTCATAAAAAAGCAGTTGCTATGACCGCTATTTCATTAATTTTAATTGCGGTGATTATTGCTGTTTGTTTTATATTTTTTGTTCCTAATATTAAATTATTAGGAGATAAAGTAATAACGTTGAAATTAGATGACACTTATAAAGATAGTGGAATAGTTGCAACTTATCGCGGTAAAGATGTAACTGATGAAGTAAAAATAGAAGATAATATTGAATATGGTAAAGTAGGTACTTATAAAATAACTTACAGTATTAAAAAAGGAATTTTTGAAACTGTGAAAAAACGAACAATTAAAATAATTGATGATATAAAACCAGAAATTATTTTAGAAGGTGAAGAAGAAGTTACTATTTGCCCAGGCAAAGAATTTGAGGAAATAGGTTATAAAGCTACAGATAATTATGATGGGGATATTACCAAAAAAGTGGAAGTTAAAGAGTCTGATGATAAAATCACTTATACAGTAGAAGATAGTAGTGGTAATAAGGCAACTGTTACTAGAAAAATTGTACGAAACGATAAGGAAGGTCCAAAAATAACTTTAAAAGGTGATGAAACAATATACATCAAGAAAGGAGAAACTTTTAAAGATCCTGGATATACTGCTATGGATAATTGTGATGGAGATGTATCTAAAAATATCGAAGTAGAAGGTGAAGTAGATACTAGTCAAATAGGGACACAGATTATTACTTATAAAGTTAAAGATAAAAAAGGAAATGAAACTAAAACAACTAGGGAAATTTATGTTACTAGTCCGAATGGTCAAGGTGGAATGATTTATTTAACCTTTGATGATGGACCTAGCAATGTCACAGGACCAATATTAGATGTACTGAAAAAAAGAGGAGTAAAAGCTACGTTCTTTGTTATTAATCAATCAGATAATCTTAATTATTTAATTAAAAGAGCTTATGATGAAGGACATACGATAGGACTTCATTCTTATAGTCATCAATATAATTTGGTATATAAATCTACAAATGCTTATTTTGATGATTTAAATGCTATTAGTGAAAAAGTAGAAAAAATAACTGGTGAGAAATCTAAGATTATTCGATTCCCTGGTGGAGGTTCTAATACTATTAGTAAAAAGTATTCTCAAGGGATCATGACAGTGTTAACTAATGAAGTGTTATCACGGGGATATCATTATTTCGATTGGAATGTTGATTGTAATGATGCAGGTGGAGCTAAAACCAAAGAGCAAGTATATAGTAATGTAGTTAATAATTTAAGACATAATCAAGCCAATGTGGTTTTAATGCATGATTTTCAAAATAATTACAAGACATTAGAAGCATTAGATGATATAATAAGTTATGGATTAGCAAAAGGTTATACATTTGCAGCAATAGATATGAGCACGCCGTTAGTTAGGCATAGAGTAAATAATTAAGGAGTGAGTTATATGAAAAGGAAAAAGGGGATTTTATTATTAGTAGTAGGATTACTTATATTAATTCCATCTATTGTTTTAGCAGCGCAACCGACAGTTGAATTATCAGGAGTTTTAAATGCTAAACCTGGTGATACTGTAGCGTATGATATTAAGATTAATTCTTCAGGGGATACACGTGCTTCTAAATATGAAGCTAATTTAGAGTATGATCAGAATATTCTTGAATTAAAAAGTATAACCGCTAAATCTTGGACGAAAGAAAGCGGTTCTAGTGATTTAAATTTCTCATATCAAGATGGAATTTCTGGAAGTTCTACTATTGCTACTATCACTTTTAAAGTTAAGGATAACGTTCCAAAACAAACAACTAATATTGCTTTAAAAGATATTAAGATTACAACTTTAGATGAAGAAGATAGTTCAAGTATTGTCACTATTTCGGAAAATGCTTCTCATAAGGTATCTTTATCTGTTAAGTCAACAGATAATACTTTAAAAGATTTAAAAGTCGATGGTAAAACAATAGAAGATTTTAAAAAAGATAATTATGAGTATGAATTATCGGTTTCTTCTGATACTGATGAAGTAGAAATAAAAGCAACACCAACAAACGCTAATGCAACATTTGAAGAGGGATTTGGTAATAGAGATGTTAAATTAGACTATGGAGAAAATGAAGTTTTAATAAAAGTGAAAGCAGAATCTGGTGAAATTCAGGTATATAAATTACTAATTACTCGTGAAGATGATCGTAATACTAATAATGATTTAAAAGAAATTATTATTAATTCTGGTAGAATAAAATTAGAACTATCTAAAAATAAAGTTAATTATACAATTAAAACTTACAAATTAAAAGAGTTAGAAATCGATGCTGTGCCAGTGGATGAAAAAGCAAAAGTAGAAATAGAAATACCTGATGAAATAATAGTTGGAGATAATGTAGTTACTATAACAGTAACTAGTGAAACTGGTGAGGAAAAAGTTTATACTTTAACATTTGAAAATAGTGATAAAGAATTAGATACTAAATTAAAAAATTTATATATCAAAGGTTATAATATTGATTTTGATAAAAATACGATGGTTTACCAAATTGTGTACAATAAAAAATATAAAAATGGATTAGATTTTAGTATTGTTACAGCTGATGATGAAGAGTTAGTTGGATATACTATTTTCTATAATGGAGAAGAAGTAACAGATGATACTAATATTTCTTTAAAACCTGGAGATAAGTATGAAATTCGAGTATATCCACTAGGTTTGGAAGAAGGAGATAGTAGTGAGACTACTACTTATACAATTGAAATAGTAAAAGATAAACGTGTTAGCTTTTTCTTAATTTTAGAAATTTTAATTGCTTTAGTATTGTTTGTATTAATAATTGTTCAAGTTGTAAAAAGAAATAAAAAACGTAAAAACAACGCTAATCAAGAGAACAATAATAATGTAGTATCTAATGAAAAATTGCAAGAAGAAGTAAATAAAACAAAAGTAATTGATACAGATGAATTAAATAAAATAAATGAATTAGATAAAGAATAGACTTATAGTTTATTCTTTACTTTTCTAGGAGGGATAATATGACTTTAAACAAATTTGCTCCTAGTATGTACAAAAAGAGTATTTTTGATGTTAATTATGATTTATTAAAGAAAAAAGGAATCAAATGTTTAATATTTGATTTTGATAACACTGTATCTAGTGTTAATACTAAAAGTACTCCAAAGGAAAATTTACAATTATTAAAAAAATTAAAAGAAAATTTTAAAATAATAATAGTATCTAATAATTTTAAAAGAAAGATTAAACCAATTTGTGATAAAATAGAAATTGAATTTATTTCTTTTGCTTTAAAACCATTAGCTCGAAGTTTTAAGAAAGTAATTAAAAAATATAAGTTTTCAAAAGATGAAATTTGTATCATAGGGGATCAATTAGTATCTGATATTTTAGGTGGAAATAAGTTTGGTATTATGACAATATTAATAGAACCTTTAAGTACAAAGGATTTAAAAATTACTAAATTCAACCGTTTTATAGAAAAGAAAATTTTAGCAAGGCTTGAAGAAAGTAATATTTTAGAAAGAGGTAAATATTATGAGTAATGAGAAAAAATACTGTATTGGATGTGGAGTATTGCTGCAGGATGAAAATATGACGATGGAAGGTTATACTACTAGTATTGAAAATGATATATGTAGTAGATGTTTCAGAATGAAAAATTATGGTGAATATCAAATTGTTACAAAATCTAATGAAGATTATATTGATATTTTAAAAACTGTTAATAAAACTAATGATTTAGTATTATATATTGTTGATTTATTAAATTTAGAACGTGATTTAAAATATATAAGAAATTATATTAATAATAAAGTAATACTAGTTTTAAGCAAAAGAGATGTTTTACCTAAAAGTGTTAAAGATGATAAGTTGATAGATTATTTTAAAAAGATGGATTTAGATTATCAAGATATGATTGTAGTGAGTCCTAATAAAAATTATAATATAGATGCATTATTACTTATGATTAAAAAATATAAAACAAGTAAGAATGTATATGTAGTAGGGCATACTAATGTTGGTAAATCCACTCTTATTAATAAATTAATGAAAAATTATTCAGATAATGAGTGTGAACTTACTATTTCGCCACTTCCGTCAACTACTCTTAATAAAATTTCAATTAAATTAAGTGATGATTTAATGTTAATAGACACTCCTGGTTTAATTGATCGTGGTAATATTGTGAATTATGTGGACCCATTATTATTAAAGAAGATTAATCCTAAAAAAGAAATTAAACCTAAAACCTATCAAATAAAGAAGGGACAATGTTTAATAATAGGGGGACTAATAAGAGTAGATTATCAAGAAGGTGGAAAGAATAGTTTTACTGTTTTTATGTCTAATGATTTAAAGGTGCAAAGATTTAATATGTCACGTCAACAAGCGTTAAAAGATTTACATCCTAATGAACTTAATGTTTTATATCATGAAGATATAGTGGTTAATGGATTGGGATTTATTAAAGTTGTTGAAAAAGCTGATGTTGTAGTTTATGCTGACAAAAATGTTGAGGTTTATACTAGAAGATCGTTAATATAAGGTTCTAATTATAATATTAGAACTTTTTTTAAAAGTTTAATTAAATTTAATATTATATTATGTTATAATGATTATGGGTGAAAATATGCGAATAAACATTAAATCAATCGATATTAATTACATACAATATGGTGAAGGTAATAGTGATATTGTCCTACTTCATGGTTGGGGACAAAATATAGCAATGATGAAGCCACTTGGTGATAAACTTGCTAAAAAACATCGCATTACTATTATTGATTTACCTGGATTTGGTGAATCAAGCGAACCCCAAGATGCATTAACTATTTATGATTATAGTGATATTCTAGATGAATTTTTACAGAAATTAAAAATTAAAAAGCCAATTTTAATTGGACATTCCTTTGGTGGGAGAATTTCTATTATTTATGCATCAAAAAAAGAAGTAAATAAATTAGTTTTATTTGGAAGCCCATGCATTGCCAAACATACTCATCCTTCTTTAAAAGTAAAAACATTAAAGTTTTTAAAAAAAGTTCCAGTTGTAAATAAATTAGAAGGATTCGCTAAAAAACATATTGGTTCTAGGGATTATAAAAATGCTAGTGAAACGATGCGTAAAATATTAGTAAATACTGTAAATGTTGATTTGAGTGAATGTTGTAAAAAAATTAAATGTCCTACTTTATTAATTTGGGGAGAAAATGATGCGGAAGTCAGTGTAGAAGAAGCAAAAGAGATAGAAAAATTAATAAATGATGCTGGTTTAATCGTTTTACCTAATTCTACTCATTATGCATATTTAGAAAATTTAAATTATGTGGTGAATATTTTGAAAAATTTTTTATGAGGTGATTAAATATGGTTTTGTATTATCTTTCATACTTTTTGATTATAATTTATGTAGTGTCGGTTAGTCTTAGATCTTATCACATGTTACAACAGAACCTTTATAATGAAAATAATCGTTATTTAAAATGGGTATGGAAAAATAAAAAGTTAATTTTTACTAATTTAGATTTATATGGAATTGTTTTCTCATTTTTTATATTACTTACTAGCAATATTCCACTAATTAACTTTTTTTTAGTTATTTTGATGAGTGTTTATGTCGTAGCTTATTTTAAATATTTAGAGCAAAGAAAAACTGATCAAAATAAGAAACCATTAGTTGTTACTAAACGTGTAAGGAGATTAATGGTAACGGTTAATATTTTATATTTAATACCAATTATTATTTCTATTTTTGCTAATCATTTAGCACCAATATGTTTATTGGTTTTAACCATTATGACTAGTCTTAATTTTTATATTATATTTATAGCTTTAATAATTAATCATCCAGTTGAGCGTATTGTATATCATTATTATGAAGCTAAGGCCAAGGAAAAATTAAGAAGTATGCCTAATTTAAAAATTATTGGTATTACTGGTAGTTATGGTAAAACTAGTTGTAAAAATATTTTAGCGGATATATTAAATGTTAAGTATAATGCACTACCAACGCCAAAAAGTCTAAATACTTTTAATGGACTTATGATTACTATTAATAATAAGTTAAGCAAGTTTGATGATATTTTTATAGCTGAAATGGGAGCTTATGTTGTTGGCGAAATTCATAAATTGTGTGAATTAGTTGGGCCTAAATATGGAATCATCACTTCTATAGGTACTGCACATTTAGAAACTTTTGGAAGCGAAGAAAATATTCAAAAAGGAAAAATGGAATTAATTGAATTTTTGCCAGAAGATGGAATAGGAGTATTAAATGCTGATGATCCTAAACAAAAATCATATAAAATAAAGAATAATTGTAAGATTCTATGGATTGGAATTGATAATATAGAAGATGCCAATGTAATAGCTAAAGATATTAAATGTAGCAGTAATGGAACGACATTTAATGTTAAGTTTAAGGGAAATGATAAGGAATATAAGTTTGAGACTAAATTATTGGGACGTCATAATGTTTATAATATTTTATCAGCATTAACTTTGGGTTATGAATTTGGCATTAGCATTAAAGATTTACAATTAGGGGTTAGAAAAGTAAGACCTGTTGAACATCGATTAGAACTAAAGAAATTAGGTAATTTTTATCAAATTGATGATGCTTATAATTCTAATCCCATAGGAGCTAAAAGCGCTTTGGACGTTTTAGATATGATGGATGGAGATAAAGTTGTGGTAACACCTGGTATGGTAGAACTAGGACCTAAAGAAGAGGAATTAAATGAAATATTTGGTGAACAGATTGCAGAGGTTGCGGATAAAGTAATTTTAATAGGAGAGAAAAGAACGAAACCAATCTATCATGGACTATTAAATAAAAAGTTTAAGAAAGAAAATATATATATTTCCAATGATGTTAGAGAAGCATATACTATTTTAAATGAAATAAAAGGTAGAAAGGATTTGTATGCGTTATTTGAAAATGATTTACCTGATACGTATACGGAAAAATAGGAGGATGATAATATGATTAGAGTAGGAGTTATTTTTGGAGGAGAAAGTGTTGAACATGAAGTAAGTATTATTTCAGCTATTCAAGCAATGAATAAGATGGATACTGAAAAATATGAAATAATCCCAATATATATAACCAAAGATAGAGAATGGTATACTGGGGAGTCATTAAAAGATATAGAAATATATCAAGATTTGGATTTATTGAAAAGATATAGTAAAAATGTTGTTTTATATTATAAAAAAGGACGATTTATTTTACAATCTAAAGGTTTTTTCAAAAGGACTGTAAAAGAAGTAGATTTAATTTTTCCAATTGTTCATGGTACAAATGTGGAAGATGGAGTATTGCAAGGATATTTAAGAAGTATTGGAATTCCGTTTGTTGGAAGCGACGTATATTCAGCGGCGGTAGCTCAAGATAAAGTATTTCAAAAACAAATTTTTTCTTCAGCTAATCTGCCAATAACTGATTTTGTATGGTTCTTTGATTCTGAATATCTTGATGATCAAGAGTCTATTATTAAGAAAATAGAAAAATTAAAGTATCCTGTTATTGTTAAACCTGCAACTTTAGGAAGTAGTGTAGGAATTAATAAAGCGAAGAATAAAGAAGAATTAGAAAAAGCGATAGAAGATGCTATTACTTACGATAATAAAATAGTAGTAGAAGAAATAGTAGATAATTTAATGGAAGTTAATATTAGTGTTCTTGGAAATTATGAAAATATGAGTTTGAGTGAAATCGAACAAGTAATGACGGATAACGATTTACTTACTTATGAAGATAAATATATAGGAGGTTCTAAAAAAGGAGCAGGTTCTGCTAAAGGAATGGCTTCCGCATTAAGAAAAATACCTGCTGATATTTCAGAAAAATTAAAAGAAGAAGTACAAGATATTGCTTTAAAAGCATTTAGAGAATTAAATTCATCAGGGGTAGTTAGAATAGACTTTTTAATCGATAAGAAAAAGAAAAAAGTATATATTAATGAAATTAATTCTTGCCCTGGTTCTCTTGCATTCTATTTGTGGGAACCAATTGGAAAGGATTATTCTGAATTGTTAGATGATATGATAAATATTGCAATTAAAGATTATAAGAAAAGAATCAATAAGATTCATTCGTTTGATACTAATATTTTACAAGGATTTACTGGTACTAAAGGGGTTAAAGGATTAAAAAATATTAAAAATAGTTAAAAATAATAAGGGTGGTAGAATATGGTTGGAGCAATAGATTTAGATGTTAATAGTAAAATTAATTTACTTTCTAATTTGTCTTTTGATCACCCTTTGACTGATGCTGAATTTTATGATTTAGGGCAATTGCTTTCATCTTCAGTATTATTATCTCAAGTATATTTTAAAGATAATATTGATATAGAAAGTATTGAAAAAATAAAGTCGTTATTAGAACTATTACCTAATATTGATGATGCTAAAGTAGAAAAATTCATTATGAAGAAATTATCTAATGATGAAAAAGTGTGGTTAACTAATACAAATTTTGCTAATATTGATACTTGGAATGTGGCATATTTAATAGAAGGTAATAAATATGAGATTACATCATTAACTAAGTATCGTATACTAAATGAATGGTTTAATCAAATAATAGAAGAACTTGGTAGTTTAGAAGATGTATCTATATTAGATAAGGTATGTTATTTATATGATCGTATTAAATTGTTTAATTATGATTCTTCTAGTAAATATAATCGCTTACCTGAAATAATTAGCAATAGAAAAGCTAGTTCTTGTGGATATAATCTTGTTTTTAAAGAAGTATTGTCTAGATTAAATATTCCTTCTTTTGTATGTAAAACTTCTATGAATGATGAAAATTTTGTGTCTTTAATATCAATTAATGATGATGTTTATAAAGTAAATGGTATTTATTTATTTGATCCTTCTTCTGATACTATTTTCAAAGATCAATATCGAAATAATTTAGCTAGGCAGATGAATTATAATTTCTTTGCCATTACTTTAGATAAATATAATAATTCATTTTATAATGGTAATGCTATAGGACTATTAAAGCCATTATCGGCTAGAAATATGGATGAATATAATTATTATTTAAACAGTTATATTCGTCATTTCGGTAAAAGTGAAATAAAAAGAATAGAACAAGAATTCAATATGCCATTTAGCACTTTTTATGATAGAGTAAGAGATAGTAATGATATTTCTAAAGATACTATATTGAAAGTTATATCTAAAAGATTAGATAAATACCCAGATGTTTTCGTTAGTAAAGATTTCTTGATAAAAACAGTTACTGAAAATTATAATATGCGTAATACAGAATTATTTTCTAATAATTATGTAAAAAGGAAAAAAATGGATAGTTAAGTTTAATCTATCTTTTTTTTGTTTACATCTTATCGTAAAATCTAATTATTAGTTATTGAAAATTATTTTTTTGTCTGCTATAATTGATTTATAAAATAGAAGAGGAGGATAATATGAAAGATAGTAAGAATTTAGTGATTGGAATGCTATGTGCAGTACTTTGTATAATGGCTGTAGCTTATGCAGCATTTACTACAACATTAAACATTAATGGTAGTGCTAACATCTCATCAAACTGGTCAGTAATAATTCCTGCAAGTGATGGTATTTCATGTACTACACAAGCTGCTGCTGGTGGAAGTGAAGAAGGACTTTCAGCAAGTGGTACAGCAGATGGAGGAACTTCTGCAACATTTACAATGAGTTTTGTTCAACCAGGAGACTCTGCTACATGTACTGTTAAAATTAAAAATGCTGGTACTTTAAATGCTAAAGTAAGTGATGTTCAAATAACAGGAAATGATGCAACAGGTGCTATTAGATTTAGTGTTCAAGGAATTGATAATACTAAAAAATTAGCAGCTGCAGGTGAAATGACATTTACAGTTACTGGTACATATGATGCATCTACTTCAACTCAACCAGGTGCTGGAGACAAGACTAAATCATTAACAGTAACACCTATCTTTGTACAAGATATGGATGCTGGTGCATAAAAAACACATTTGTGTTTTTTTTATGTAAAGTATTAAAAATGATATTGCATTTTTAATACAATCTTGTTATAATGAAATCATGAAAATAGGAGGAGATTAAATGAAAGATAGTAAAAATATTGTAATTGGATTATTATGTGCAGTTGTTTGTATCATGGCTGTTGCATATGCAGCATTTAGTACTACATTAAATATTAATGGTACTGCTACAATTTCATCTAACTGGAACGTAGCTATTACTGGTATTGAATGTGAAGCTACTGCTGTTGAAGGTGGAGAAGCTGCAGCTGTTACAAAAAGCTTTACTGGAACTACAGCAACATTTAATTTTACATTTAATCAACCAGGTGATACTGGACAATGTAGAGTTACAATTGCCAATACTGGTACATTAGATGCTGTAGCAAGTAACATCAGTATTGTTACAAAAGATGGTAGTACTGCAGCTACTGGATTAACTGATGGACCTATCCAATATCAAGTGAGTGGAATCAATCAAAATGACAAATTAGTTGCTGAAAGTGGAACTGCTACTTATACAATTGATGCTGAATTTGTTGACAATCTTGGTGGAGCTGCTCCAACAGATGATCAAAAAACTAAAACATTAACTGTTACTATTGATTATACTCAAGATTTAACAGCTTAATAATAATAGGTAATTAAGATATAGAATTCTATATCTTTTTTATTTAAAAAAAATAACATAATATTTTTCTTGCTTTTTTAATCTTTATAATGCTATACTTATAATGTAAATAGTAGAGGAGGATATATGAAAGATAAGGGTTTATTAATTGTAATGTTATGTGTAGTAGTTATAGTTATGTCAATTGCCTTTGCAGCTTTTAATTCAGCATTAAATATTAATGGTACAGCAAGTATTGCTTCAACTTGGGCAGTAGGATTTGATGAGGATAATAGTTCTTGTGAAGCAGGTGGTAGTGTTAGTATTTCAAGTAGCAGTACTGCTATAGTTGGATTTAACTTAGATGTTCCAGGCCAAGAAATCACATGTACTCTTACTGTTAAGAATACGGGTACACTAGATGCTAAATTAGCTTCTATCACAGCTACACCAAATGGTGATGCTCCAATAACATTTACTGTTACGCCATCTAATGATGATTTAGCAACTAGACCTGTTTTAGTAAAGACTAATGGAACAGAGACTATAACTGTAAAAGCTACTTATGATGATATCGAAGCTCAACCAGAAGATATAACTAATACACTTGTAGTAACAGCTAATTATGTTCAAAATTTAACACAATAATTAAACTAAAAAAATAAGACTTAATAGTTTTATTTTTTTTTGCCATGTGATATAATGATACATATAATAGGGGTGGTAAGATGCTAGATAAAAAAGGACAAGCATTGATTGAATTTGTTTTAATTCTACCAATTCTTATCATGCTTATTTTTGCGGTTATTGATTTTGGAAGAATTTTTGTCAATAAAAATGAATTAGAGACATCTTTAGGAATAATTGATGATATAGATCGGGATAGTATTGATTATGATACACTTTATGACGAAATAAATAAAAATGCAACTTCAAAAATCGATGTGTCTTTACAAGAAGATAACGAAGGATATTTAACAGTTACATTACAGAGAAATATTGATCTTATTACACCGGGTTTAAATTTAATCCTTACTTCACCATATCCAGTTACAGCTACTAGGGTGATAAAATATGAACAATAAAGGTCAAGCATTAATTTTCTTTGTTTTAATTCTTCCGCTTTTATTATTGCTAGCAGCATATATCGTTGACAATACTTATATTGCTTATAATACTAACAAGCTTAATCAAATTAATAAGTTAATAGTAAAAGATGCTGTTATAAATAAAATGACGAAAGAAGAAATAAAGGAATATGTGGAAAAAAACGATAAAGATATCAAAATAGATTTTATGTTTGTAAGCAGTGATAAAGTAGAACTTACTTTAAAAAAAGAAATCAAAAGTTTATTTGGTAGTATTATTGGAAAAGATCATTATACTTTAACTTCAAAAGAAAGTTTTGATTATACTAATGATGATTTTCCACCATATCAATAAAATAAGGATGTGATAACATGGCTAAAGTTAGAAAAGGTAAGGTAATAACAATTACATCAATGAAAGGCGGAGTAGGTAAGTCTATTGCCATTTTACAATTAGCAGCCGTTTTAAAAAAGATAAAGAAGAGAATTTTAATAATTGATTTAGATTTGTATAATGGTGATATTGCTTTTGCCCTTAATTTAGATGTTAAAGGAAATATCTATAATTTGTGTGATGATGTAGCTAACAACCGTTATAAATATGACGATAATAAAGAATATATTGTCAAATACGATGAATATATTGATGTTTTAGCATCTCCTAAAGATCCAAGACAAGCTTCTAGAATTGATCGTAAGTATTTGGAAGTAATTTTAAGAAGTTTTGCAAATCGTTATGATGTAGTACTAATAGATACAAATCATATTTTAAGTGTTACTAATATGGTAGCATTCGAATGTTCGGATACTATTTTAGATATTTTTACTAATGATTCATTAGATATTAAAAGTACTAAAGTTTTTGTATCTATTTGTAACAATATGAATGTTGATAATTTATTATTAGTTTTAAATAATGCAGTAGATGATAGAAAAAAATATTTTAGTGAATATGATATGGAGAATCTTATTAATGAAAAAATTAATTTTATTATTCCAAAATCATTTTATGTAAGGGGAATTGATAAATATATTATTGAAGGCAAAACTTTAGATGTTTTTGAGAAAATGTTAAATAGTAATTCTAAAGATTCGGTTAATTTTTCTCATTTAGCTCTTAGATTATTAGAAGATAATAAAGAGGAGGATGAAGATGAAGAAAAATAGTTGGTTAAAAGAATTTGAAGTAGAAAACGAAAATATTGATGGTAGTTATAGCAAAGATGTAACAAATGATTATGATATTTTTAAAGATAAAGATTTATTAGATAAATTTAGAAATACTATTATTCAAGAATTAATTGATAATCAAATACCAGATGAGAAGTTATTAACACAATATATTAATGAAGAAATAGATAGAATTACAGAAGGTTATGATTTGTCTAATGTGGAAAGGAATCATATCTTCAATCTAATTGAAAATGAAATCAATGGATATGGACCAATTACTGAATTACTAGAAGATAAAAATGTAACAGAAATTATGGTTAATGGTCCTAATGAAATTTATATTGAAGTAGATGGACAATTGTTAAGAGATAACTCTGTATCGTTTATTAATGATGATCATATTATTAGAACGATTCAGCGAATTGTTCAACCATTAGGTAGAACAATTGATTCTAGTAATCCAATGGTTGACTCTCATTTACCAGATGGTTCAAGAATTAATGCTATAATTCCACCATTATCTGTCAAAGGTCCTGTTATGACAATTCGTAAATTTAAAGAAAGTATTAGTAATATTGAATCTTTAATAGGAAATGGTACAATGACACCTTATATGGCAAGATTTATGGATGCTTGTGTTGAGGCGAAATTAAATATTGTAGTTTGTGGTGGAACAGGATCAGGTAAGACAACGCTATTAAATGTTTTATCTAATTTCATTAATCCGGATGAGAGAATTATTACAATAGAAGATGCCGTTGAACTTAAATTAAAACAAAGTCACGTTATTTCGTTAGAGACAAGAAATGTTAATTATGAGCGTGAAGGAGAAGTAACAATAAGAGACCTAGTTAGGAATTCATTACGTATGAGACCAGACCGTATTATTGTTGGAGAAGTTCGTGGTAAAGAAGCATTTGATATGTTACAAGCTATGAATACTGGTCATGATGGGTCATTAACTACACTTCATGCAAATTCCGCAGAAGATGCTCTAAATAGATTGGAAACCATGATTCTAATGGGCGGAATTGATATCCCATTAAAAGCTGTAAGGGAATATATAGAGAAAGCTTTAGATATTGTTATTAATATTGAAAGACTTAGTGATGGTAGAAGAAAAGTTACTAGTATTTCTGAAGTAGTAGGTTTTGATGGAGAGAATATTTTACTAAAAGAAATATTTGCTTTCCGCCAAAAAGGGCTAACTGATAAAGGGGAAGTAAATGGAGAATTTATTTTATATAATTATATTCCCCAAGTATATAAGAAGATGAAAAGTAGAGGAGTTACTTCTGTAGATGATATTTTCATGGGAATTGAAAACGAATTAAATAAAAAAGATAAGAAGAAAAAAGACTAGGAGGGATCACTATGCCAAGTGGTTATAATATAAATTTACTTATTGTGCAAATAATTATTATTGTATTATTATTTGGCATAGTAATATGGCTATTAAGATTAAATCGACTTACTAGATTAGAAAGACGTTTTAGTAAGTTTACAGTGAATACTATTAAAAGTAATGGATTATCACTTTTTGATAAACTAATAAAAATGTATCATTATAGTCAAAAAAGAATGTCGAAATTCTTATATAAGATTAAAATTTTTGATGAATATAGTAAGAAATATGAAAAATATTGTGATAATACTAGAATAATTAGAGAAGATCCAATGGATTATATGTCTAATAAAGTCTTTGCAGGACTTGCTATGATGGCTTTGATTGTTGTATCTGATGTTTTTCAATATAAGCCTATTACTTTTTTTCAATTATTTTCAACTTTTCTAATAGGATTTTTTATACCTGATGTTTTCTTGATATCTAAGACTAAAATGCGTAAAATACAAATAGAAAAAGATATGCTAAAAGCAATTATTATTATGAATAACTCATTTAAATCAGGACTTAGTATTATGCAAGCAATTTATATTGTTTCAACAGAATTAACAGGACCTATTAGTGAAGAGTTTAAGAAAATGTATATTGATTTAAGTTTTGGATTAAATATGGAGGTAGTATTTGAACGCTTTACTAAACGAATAGATACTAAAGAAGCAAGATATATTACAACTTCCTTAAATGTTTTAAATAAAACTGGTGGAAATATCGTTCAAGTTTTTGCATCTGTTGAACGTAATTCATTTACTAGAAAAAAATTACAAGAAGAATTAGGGGCACTTGCTGCATCAGCTAATGCAATATTTAAAATATTAGTAGCAATACCTGTTCTATTATTTGTTGGTATCTTTATACTAAATCCAACATATTTTGTACCTCTATTTACTGATCCTATAGGAATTTTCTTATTAATAGTGATAATTTTAATATATATATTATATATAATTATTATAAGAAGAGTAATGAAAGTTAAGGTGATGATGTAATGAAAAAAAAGAAAAAAAGTCTTAACTTAGCTTATAAAATTTATTCTGAAGATACAATTAATAAATATCAAAAACGAATCGATTTATTGGGATATAAAAACTCTTATGATGCAGTTATTTTCTTAAACGTAAGACTTTTAACTACCATATTTTTGTTTTTTATGTTATTATATATATTCGAGTTGGGATTTATTATTGCGCCAGTGATATCTATAGTTTATTTTTACTTTTTACCTAAGATAATAATTGATAAAAAAGTAGCAGCTAGAGCAGATAGTTTAGATAATGATGCTATGTATTTCTTTGAGGTTTTAACTCTATCATTAGAGACAGGACGTAATTTAAAAACAGCATTAGAAATAACTGCTAATAGTATTGATTCAGAATTATCTTATGAATTTAGGCAAGCATTAAGAGAAGTAAGATACGGTAAAAGTTTAAACGAAGCGTTGGATAGTCTAAAATTAAGAATACCTTCGGATACTATTAATAATATTATTTTAAATATTGCTCAATCGAATATATTTGGTAATAGTATTATAGAAACTATGTATAACCAAATAGATTATATAAGAGATAAACAAATATTATCAGCTAAAGCAAAAATAAGTAAAATCCCTTTAAAAGTATCGGTAATATCAGTAATATTTTTTATTCCACTAATAATGTTATTGATTTTATCGCCAGTAATTATACAATTTTTAAGTTAGGAGTGAAGTTATGAGTGGACATTCAAAATGGGCAACAATACACAGAAAAAAAGGCGAATTAGATCAACAAAGAGGAAAAATATTTCAAAAAATAGCAAAAGAAATTTATGTAGCAGCTAGAGGTACGGATGGAAATCCTGATCATAATCCGGCTTTGCGTGCGGTATTAGAAAAAGCTAAGAGTAATAATATGCCTAAAGATAATATTCAAAAAGCAATAGATAAAGCAACAGGTGCTTTAGGTGGAGAAGATTATGAAGTAGTAAGATATGAAGGATATGGACCTAGTGGAGTTGCTTTTATGGTAGATTGCTTAACAGATAATCGTAATCGTACAGCGTCTCAAGTAAGGAGTGCTTTTACTAAAAAAGGTGGTAATTTAGGTACGGATGGGTCTGTTTCTTATTTATTTGAACGTAAAGGAGTAATCGTTACTGATAAGAGTATCGATGAAGATACAGCTATGATGATAGCTCTAGATAATGGAGCACTTGATTTTATTGTTAACGATGATAATTATGAAATATATACTGATACTGATCACTTTATAGCAGTAAAAGAATCTTTAGAAGAAGCGGGTGTAAAAGAATTTATTACTAGTGAAATTACTTTTGTAGCATCAAACTTAATTGAAGTTGATGATGAGGCCAAAGAAAAAGTATTAGGACTAGTTGAAGTATTAGAAGATTTAGATGATGTACAAGATGTTTATTATAATTTAAGTGAATAAAGGTAGTTATCTATCTTTTTTCTTTAAGAGGAGTAAATTATGAAAAAGCTATTATTATGTTTATTAGTATCAATTTTAATTATAACTGGATGTGAAAATAAAGAAACTAACAACACAGAACCAAATGAAGTGGATAAAATAAAAGAGCAATTAAATGAAATGAGTTTGGAAGAAAAAATTGGTCAAATGTTAATTGTATCTTATCGAAGTACAGTAGCAGATGAGAATCTAATTAGTATTTTAAATGATGTAAAACCAGGTGGATTTATTTTATTCTCTGAAAATTTTGAAAGTTATGAACAAACTAAAAAGTTTGTAAATGATATTAATGCAACTAGCAAAATTCCAATGTTCATTTCTGTTGATCAAGAAGGTGGAACAGTTCAGAGATTGAAACAATTAACGGATCATGAGGTAACTGTTATTCCTCCTATGTATGAATTAGGTTTAACTAATGATGAAGATTTAGCATATGATGTTGGAAGAGTCATGGGTGAAGAATTAAGAGTATTTGATATCAATATGGATTTTGCTCCTGTGTTAGATATTTACTCTAATCCTAATAATACAGTAATTGGAACTAGAGCATTTGGAACTACTAGTGATACTGTTTCTAAAATGGCCTTATCTTTTTCTAAAGGATTAGAAAGTACCGGAATAATTTCCGTTTATAAACATTTTCCAGGTCATGGAGATACTGATGAAGATTCTCATTATACTTTACCAGTAGTAACAAAAACTAAAGAAGAATTACTTGATTTAGAATTAAAACCATTTATAGAAGCAATTGATGAAGGAGCCGATGTAATTATGATAGGTCATTTAGCTGTACCTAGTATTACTGGAGATGATACGCCGGCATCTTTATCAAAAGAGATTATAACTGACTTATTAAAAGAAGAATTAGGCTTTGATGGATTAGTGATAACAGATGCTTTGAATATGGCCGCATTAACAAATGATTATACTAAAAAAGAAATTTATATTAAGGCAATTAATGCTGGAGTTGATATTCTGTTAATGGCATCTCCTAGTAAAGAAGCTATTCAAATCATTAAAGAAGCAGTAGTAAATGGTGATATTACAGAAGAACAAATAAATACTTCCGTAGAGAAAATTTTAAGATTAAAAGATGAAAAATTACCAAAAGAAAATAAATATACTAGTGATTATTTAGGCAGTAGTGAACACAAAGAAATTATTTCTAAAATAAAATAGGAGATATAAAATGAAATTAAAATTATTATTGGTTTTATCTATTTGTCTTTTGTTAGTTGGATGTGGTTCTAATCAAGAAGAATTAAAGTGTGATATAGGAGCAACAACTATAACAATAACAATACAAAAAGGTAAAATTATTAGTTATTATGATGAAATAGAGGGAGATTTATCACAAGATGAAATCGATGTATTAAATGAATCACATTTAAAAGATATAACTAACAATCAAGAGGCACTTGATAAATTAAGAGATGTAATAGCAAGTAGTGGTGGAAACTGTAATAGTAATTAAAGAACGTTTGAGAAATCATATGTTCTTTTTTTGTCAACTAAAAAAATTGTACAAAGCTTGTATTGAAAAACTCTGGTGTATCCGGTTATCAATTGGAAATCTGATGTTGAAATTACTAGTGGAGATATCCATATGTCATTAAAGCAAATTGTTTTTTAAGTACACAACAGTGTATTTTTTTTATTGTAAAAAATATTTAGTTTGGTCGTTATATCTACAAATTTCGTCATTAATAATTTTTATAATAAAGACGTATATTTGATTAGTAGAAGGAGACCATTTATGAAATTAAAAAAGACATTTAAATTGATTCTAATTATAGCTATTTTTTGTGTAACTTTTTCTATAGGTTTAACATTACATAATAAAGAGGAAGAAAGTAAAACTAAGTCTAGTGATATTGATTCAATTAAAGTTCTTTTTAATGAGACTTCTTCTACAGTCAATAAAATAGAAGTACTAAGAAAGGAGTTTGATAATCAAGAGATACAAGCTATATTATCAAGTGAATCTATAGGGTTAAATAGTGCTGTTGTGCAAAGTAGTGACAATAATTTTTATATGGATCATGATATAAATAAAAATCATGATGTTGTAGGTAGTCTTTTTATGGATTATCGTAACAATTTCGATAGTAAAAAGATACTTATTTATGGTCATAATTCTGAAACACTCGAGACTGATTTTGGTAAATTAACAAAATATTTAAATGAAAAATTTACTAAAGAAAATCCTTATATGTATTTTGCTACTGGTGATGGAGTTACTAAATGGGAAATATTCTCCGTTATGATTGTTCCTGATAATACTACTACTCATACAAAGATCGAATTTTCTACAGTAGAAGAATTACAAAACCATATAAAATGGATGATGGAAGAATCAGTGATAAAGTTAGATGTTGTAGTTACTATTAATGATCAATTCATGACTTTGCAAACTTGTTACTATGAACCAGATGATTCGTTTTTATTGATTAATCTTAAGAAAGTAGAGGATAATAATGAGTAAAACGATAAAAAAAATAATTAGTAGTTTTCTTATTTTAATAGTTTTTGTAGGAATGATACCAGTTCATGCAGAGACGAAAGGTGATTTAGTAGATCCTATAAATTCTATTGGTGATGATACAACAAGTGGAGGAATAAAACTTACTAAGACGGTATCAACGGTAGATAAAGAAAAAGGAATTTATAATGTTAAATTTGATATTTCTAGTAAAGATTCAGTAAAATCTAATAGTGTGACTAATCCATTATATGCTGTAGTTGTATTTGATACCTCTGGAAGCATGTGTGAATCCTTTAAACATGAGTGTGGCGATAAATGGCAAAATGCTACAGAAGGCGCTATTAATTTTTCTAAAGAATTATTAGAAAAAGTAGAAGGATCTAAAGTAGCATTAGTTACTTTTGATAATAAAGCAACTGTAGCTAGAAGTTTTGATACGAAAGAATTAAAGTATTCAGATTTTAATGAACCTGATGGTGGAACTAATATGGCAAAAGGATTACAAGAAGCATTTAATTTGTTATCTAACATCAAAGAAGATAATGCTAAAAAATTTGTAATTTTAATGTCTGATGGTGAACCTCAAGTATATACTAATATATTTACAGATTATATAGCAAGAAAAGAAGCGAGTGATGCTGCAACTAATATTAAGAACAATAATATTGAATTATTTGCTGTAGGCTATGATACTACAGAAAGTAATGAAGAGTTTTTAAAAACTTTAGTTACTAGTCCTGATGCTAAGTATTATTCTTCAGGTAAAATTGATGATATTTCAACTAAGTTTAATAATATAGTATCCCATATTTCTAAATTTCCAGCTGGTGTTAATGTGACTGTTAAAGATATTATAGGAGATAACTTTAATTATGTAGATAAAAGTGCAACGGATGGAGTAATAGTGGATAATAATACTGTTACTTATAAAATAGATAAGTTATCTGAAGAGGAAGATATTACTTTTAATTTTAATATTCAAGTAAAAGACAATATTAAAACAGGATGGCATGACACTAATAATAATGCATCGATTAGTTATACAGATTCTTTAGGAGAAAATAAAAATTTAGAACTAGAAAAGTCTAGTAAAGTATATTGGAAAATTCCTAAATATGATTATGTAATTAATTACTATAAAGATGAAATATCTAAAGATAATTTAATTGATAGTATTAAAGGTAATGATGAATATGATAAAGAAATAACTGTGGATACTACTTATAAATTACCAGAAGGATATTATTATAAAGGAGAAGAAATAAAATTTAATATTAAAGAAGAGGGAAATGTTATTAATGTAGTTTATTCTATCAAAGATAACTTAAGTTATTGTGTTAACTATTTCTATGATGGAATCATTGATATTAATGCAACTGAATGTTATTATGATCAAACATATGGTAAAGAGATAACTTCTTTTATAGATAAACCAAAAGAAGGTTATGTTTTTGATAATTTCGAACCTATCGTAGTTTTAGATCAAGAAGAAAATATCATGAATGTTTATTATAAAAAGGTTGCATCTGGAGAAATAGTACCACCTAAAACAGGGGTTGATACTTCTTTGGATGGAGTGAGTTTTGTTTCCATCTCTAGTTTAATTTTATTAGGAATTTACAGTGTAAAAAAGTATATTAATGTATAAAGAGTAGAAATACTCTTTTTTTTCTGTTATACTAAATATATAGTTAGGAGTGATAATTTGGTAAAAGTTAGTATCATTGTCCCTGTTTATAATGTAGAAAACTATTTAGAAAGATGTCTTGATAGTTTAATAAATCAAACATTAGAAGATATTGAAATCATAGTAGTAAATGATGGAAGTCCAGATAATAGTCAAAAAATTATTGATAGGTATAAAAAGAAAGATAAAAGAATAGTTTCCATTATGAAAGAAAATGGTGGATTATCTAGTGCTAGGAATTATGGATTAAAAAAAGCAACGGGTGAATATATTGGATATGTAGATAGTGATGATTGGATATCTCCATCTATGTATGAAAAGATGTATGATAAGGCAAAAAAAGAAAATAGTGATATAGTATCGTGTGATTATTATAAAGCTTATGATAATGGTACTAATATTAAAATGCCAGGATTATTATTAGAGTCTAGTGATATGAAGAAAAATTATATTATTAGTGTTCCTTGTGCATGGAATAAAATATATAAAAAAGGAATCATTAGTAATAAACATTGGCCAGAGCAAATGATCTATGAAGATTTTGCATCTAATCCTTTATTAGTAAAGAAAGTAAAAAAGATAAGTTATGTTGAGGAAGCATTATATTATTATTTTATAAGAGAGTCTTCCATTATGAATGATAAAGAATTTAAACCTAAATTCTATGATATTTTAAAAGCTAGTAAAATTTTAAGTGACGGAATTAATAAAGATAAATATTATTTAAAATATAAAGATGAATATGAATATTTAATTATTGATAATTTATTAAGGGATACCTATTTTAGATTAAAAGATGTAAGTGGTAGTGAACAGTTATTAAAGGACATTGTAGATTTTATAAAAGAAAATTATAGTGGTTTTTTAAATAATCCTTATATTAAAAAAATGGGATGGAAGTATAGGTTTATTACAAAACAAATTTATAAAAGACATTATAAATTATTAAATTTTATATCTAGGAGTTAATATGAAGAAAGTAAGTGTGATTATACCGGTTTATAACGTAGAAGATTATTTAGAAAAATGTTTAGATTCTGTTGTTAATCAAACATTAAAAGATATTGAAATTATAGTAGTAAATGATGGAAGTCCAGATAATAGTCAAAAGATCATTGATGAATATAAAAAGAAAGATAAAAGAATAATTTCCATTATGAAAGAAAATGGTGGACAAGCTAGCGCTAGAAATTTAGGAATCAAGAAAGCTCGTGGAGAATTTTTGTGTTTTGTTGATAGCGATGATTGGATTGAACTAGATATGCTCGAAGTATTGTATAATAATGCTAAAGAAAATCATAGTGATATAGTTACTTGTGATTATTTTAGAGTGATGGATAATGTGTATACTAAAATGGCATTCATTCAAAGAAATGGTAATGATCCAATTAAAAATTATATTTTAAATTCTTCTGGCCCATGCTGGAGAATTGTTAAAAGAGATATTATTGTTGATAATAATTTATATTTTCCAGAAGGAATTATATACGAAGATTATGCAGTGGTTCCACTATATGCATTATTTTGTCATAAGATAACGCATGTAGATAAACCTTTATATTATTATTTAATAAGAGAAAACTCTACTATGACACAAAAAAAATTTAATAAAAAATTTAGTAATATTATTGATGCTAGCGATAATCTTTATAAGTTAGTTAGAAATAGTAAATATCATGATGAATACGAATATTCATTAATTATAAATTTACTAAGAGACAGTTATATTAGATTAAAAGAATATAAAGAAGGAAAAGATATTTTAAAAGAAATATCTAAATGGATTAAGACAAATATTCCTAATTGGTATAAAAACCCTTATTTAAAAAAAGAATCATATAAAACTAGATTATTTAATTTTTTAGTTTATAAAAGATGTTATAAATTATTAGATTTTATTCATAACATTAGAAAGTAGGTACTATGAAAAAGAAGAAATTATTATTTGTGATATGGACGTATTCTTGGGGTGGAGGAGCAGAAAATATATTAACTAATTTAGTGAATCATTTAGATCCTAATAAATACGAAATAGACATTTTAGAATATTTCCATTTTAATATAAAAAAAGAACCAGTAAATGATAATATTAATGTTTTACCTCCTATTGTAGATGTTAATCATACAAATAAGATAGATAAATTTTATAAGATGTTTTTAGTTAAACATAATCCATCTATACTAAGACGTAAGTATACTTATAAAAAATACGATTATGAGATTGCTTTTACAAAAATGATTCCTTCTTTTTTATTAGATTATAGTAGAAAAACGATTATTTGGTTGCATGGTCAAATTAGTAATGAAACAGATAAAAAAAGTGATATTAAATTACAAGATAAATACTTTAGAAAAGTAGATAAGGTTATCATGATATCTAAATATAATGAAGAAGTTATGACTAATATGTTTCCTGTTTTAAAAGATAAAACTGTAACTATATATAATTCTTTTAATTTCGATCTTATTGACAAGAAATCTAAAGAAGAAAAACTACCTAAAAGTAGTGTTCCTATTTTACTTTCTTTAGGAAGATTGGATGAAGTAAAAAATCCTTTGATGTTACTAGAAGTGGCTAAAAAACTAAAAGAGAAAAAGATAAAATTTAAATTACAATATATAGGACACGGTTCATTAATGGAAGAATTAAAAAGAAAAATAATTACTTTGGATTTAGAAGATGAAGTAGAAGTTTTAGGATTTAAAGAAAATCCATATCCATATGTAAAAAATAGCACCTTATTGGTTCAAACTTCTAAACATGAAGGCTTTCCTACTGTATTTGCAGAAGGACTTTATTTTGGTAAACCATTTGTATGTACTAAAGTAGGGGGTGCCGAAGAATTATCTGATAATAATCAATGTGGTTATGTAATTGATAATATGGATATTAATTTGTTTACAGAAAAAGTTATCAGTTTACTAGAAGATAAAAAGTTGTATAATAACTTTAGTGAACATGGTAGAGAAAATGTTAATCAATTTACAATTGATAAACAGATATCATCCTTTGAAGAGCTATTAGATTCCATAAAGTAGGTGAATTATGAAAAAAAAGGTTAGTGTTATTATACCAGTGTATAATGTAGAACTTTATCTAAAAAAATGCTTAGATAGTATTATAAATCAAACATTAAAAGATATTGAAATCATAGTAGTAAATGATGGAAGCCCAGATAATAGTCAAAAGATTATTGATGAATATAAAAAGAAAGATAAAAGAATAGTATCTCTTATCAAAGAAAATGGTGGACAAGGTAGTGCTAGAAATTTAGGATTAAAGAAAGCAAGTGGAGAGTATATTGCATATATTGATAGTGATGATTGGTTAGATTCCAATATGTTAGAAAGATTATATGAAAAAGCAGTTATGAAAGATAGTGATATTGTTATTTGTGGATATAAAAATATTTATCCAACTAGAACAGAAGATTTTTTATTAGATGAGAAGTTAATGAATGATACTATACAGGGAAAAAATAGTCGCCTCTTCAATCCTATTGGTACATGGTGTAAACTTTATAAACGTAAGTTTTTACTTGAGTCAGATATTCTTTTTACAACAGATAAGGTATGGTATGAAGATCTTTCTTATACAGTAAAGTTATTGGTTTTAACAGATAAAATAGAGTATGCTAATTTACCAATGTACAATTATTTAATAAGAGAAAATTCTACTATGAATAATTCTAAAATATTAAAGAATTTAGATTTATTAATTGCTTTTAATGATATTATTGATTTCTTTGTTGGAAAATCACTTTATAATAAGTTTTATTCTGAACTTGAATTTTTAGCAATTGAACATATTTTAATATATGGAGTTACTAGAGTTTGTAGGATAGTTGGGGATAAAAATACAAAAGCAGAAGTTATTAAGCAATTTAAAAATTATATAAATAATAAGTTTCCTAATTATAAAAAGAATAAATATTTAAAGAATTTATCTAGAAATAGAAAAATAATCTATAATTTATCAATAACTAAACAATATTGGTTAATATCTTTGATTTTTAAAATAAAAAAATAAAGATATTTATTTTAACAAGGAGAATACTATGGACTGGTTAGATATTAAAGAATTTATAAAAGATACATTTAAATATATCGCACTTATAATAGTTGTTTTAGTAGTTGCTATTTATGTTGTTAGCTTACAACAGGTAGTAGGACCTTCTATGTCCAATACGTTAAATAATAATGATATAGTTTTATTAGATAAGATTAGTTATCGTTTTATAGATATTAAACGTGGGGATATAGTATCACTTTATTATGCTGATACTAAATATCTAATAAAAAGAGTAATAGGATTACCTGGAGAACATGTAGAGTTTCAAGATAATAAATTATATATTGATGGTAAATATATAAGTGAAGAGTATTTAGAAAATGTTGAAACTTATGATTTCTCTTTAGATGAATTAGGTTATAGCAAGATACCGGATGACATGTATTTAGTTTTGGGGGATAATAGAGAAGATTCGTTAGATAGTAGAGATAAATCAGTAGGTCTTATATCTAAAGAAGATATTATTGGTAAAGTAAGAGTAAGAATTTGGCCATTAAATAAAATTGAAATTGTGAAATAGATTTAAGTAAAAATCTATTTTATTTTGTCACAAAAATTAATATTAAATTTTGTTAATTTTTTTATGTCGAATTTTGTTGTTTTTTGTAGACAAAATTAAATATTGACCTTATAATAAATGGTGAATTCAGGCATAGGGTATTTTCGTCGTATTTTATGGTTGAATGTAATTAATAGGGAGGTTTATTTATGAGTGGTAAGAAGAAGTATATTATTGCAATTGTACTATTTATCTTTATTGGACTAATGATATTTACTTTTGCTAATCCATTAGATGATGATGATACTAAAAGATTAGATAATGGTACTCAGTCTGATATTGAAGATGACGATAGCGGTAGTGAAGATGATGGACAAGATGATGAAATAATTACTGATGATGAAGACGACAATGCAACTGATAATGTTATCAATCCAGTTCCATTAGTAGATAATTCTTATGAATTAGCGTTACAAGCAGTAATTAATGCTGAAACAAAACTAGATGAAGATTCTTATAATGCAGCATTAGATTTGATTAATAAAGTAACAGATAATAGAAAAGAAGAATTAGCAGATCGTCTAGAAGAAGTTAAAAACAGTATTGATGTTATTGCTTTAGTAGAACAACTAGAAAGCAAAGTTAATACTTCAGCTGATAAAGATGATATGGATGATGCTAGAGATTTTAGAGCTGATGAAAAAATTATTGAAAAAGTAGAAGCATTACAAAATGCAAATGTAAAATCAGATTTACAAGCAACATTAGATGAATTAGCAAAATTATTAAATGATGAAAATGAACCAGTGATAAATATTGAAGACGGAGCAATATTATCTAGCAAAACAAAAATCGAAGTAGAAGATGAAAACGAAGTTACTATCACTGTTCAAAATGATGGAAGTACTGATAGTATTGAAATACCTAATGGTTATGAAGTAGAGGAAGGTAAATATTCATTAACAGTTGTTGATGCGGCATTTAATGAAGTTACTATTACATTTACTGTTGACTATAGTGATCCAGCATTTAATATAACAAGTGGTACTCATAGTGATAGTGATATTAATGTAGTTATTAGTGATTTATCTTTCGATTATGTGGAAATTTATAATCAAGATGAAAATACTAAAGTGTTAGAAACAAAAGACGAATTTGTTTTAACCAGTGAAGCTACTTATCGTTTAACTGCATACGATAAATTAGGAAATGAAACAGTAATTTGGGTAGCAATTGATAAAACAGACCCAACCATAGATGCAACAGGTACTGGTGTTGGTACTTACTTTAGAGATGATGTAACATTAACAGTATTTGATAAATTCTTAACTGAAGTAAAAGTTAATGATGATGTATATACTACTAGTGATTTTACAAACGAAGCAAATAATGAAAATAGAATATTTGAAAAAGTATATACAGAACCAGGTGTATATAATGTTGTTGCTAAAGATAAATTTGGTCATGAGACTGAGTATACATTTACAATTGATAAAACTATTCCAAGTGTAAATGTTAAAAATGGTGGATATTATAAAGATCCTATCACTTTAGAAATAACTGAAGAATATCTTCATAAAGCAGAACTTACTTTACCAAATGGTGAAAAAGAAACTGTTAATAGTGGATATGTTATTGACGAACAAGGAAAATATTATTTGAAAGTTCGTGATAAAGCTTATAATGTATTAGAAATAAGCTTTATAGTAGATTTTGAGGCCCTAAGTTTAAACCAAATCAATGGAATTATACACTTGAAGTAGATAAAGATGCAGAATTTACATGTCCTGATATGAGTGACTATGTAACTGATAATTTATCTGGTGTGGCAAGTGTAGTAGTAGATAAATGGCATTCAAAACCAGATCAAACAAAAGTTGGTAAATTTACATGTCGCTATATTTCAACTGACAAAGCTGGAAATAGAGTAAGTAATGATTTACACTATACAGTAGTAGATACCACAGATCCAGTAATTACAGTAGTAGATTCTAACAGATATCCGCTTGAAGTAGGAAGCACATATGTGGAAAAAGGATATACTGCAATAGATAATTATGATGGTGATATAACTGATAAAGTAGTAATTACATATCAATTCCAAGCAAAAGGAGAGAGTACATGGCCATTTGTAGATGAAATGGATACCAATAAATTAGGAACATATAAAGTAATTTATACAGTAACTGATTCAAATGGTAATGTAGGACGTGGAACAAGAGTTGTACAAATTGTAGATACAACAGATCCAGTAGTTACAGTAGTAGATTCTAACAGATATCCGCTTGAAGTAGGAAGCACATATGTGGAAAAAGGATATACTGCAATAGATAATTATGATGGTGATATAACTGATAAAGTAGTAATTACATATCAATTCCAAGCAAAAGGAGAGAGTACATGGCCATTTGTAGATGAAATGGATACCAATAAATTAGGAACATATAAAGTAATTTATACAGTAACTGATTCAAATGGTAATGTAGGACGTGGAACAAGAGTTGTACAAATTGTAGATACAACAGATCCAGTAGTTACAGTAGTAGATTCTAACAGATATCCGCTTGAAGTAGGAAGCACATATGTGGAAAAAGGATATACTGCAATAGATAATTATGATGGTGATATAACTGATAAAGTAGTAATTACATATCAATTCCAAGCAAAAGGAGAGAGTACATGGCCATTTGTAGATGAAATGGATACCAATAAATTAGGAACATATAAAGTAATTTATACAGTAACTGATTCAAACGGTAATGTTGGACGTGGAACAAGAGTAGTCGAAATAGTAGATACTCATGCTCCAGTGTATACAGAATTAGTAATTTCTGGTGGAAAACTTTTCAATGGTAAATGGTATGTGACAAATGACAATTTAATTTACATTAATGTTCATTTTGATGAAAAATTAGCTACAGCTCCAAAGGTAAGTATAAATGGAACTGAAGTTTTCCAATATGGAGAACCTGCAGAAAGAGTAAATGATGAAGGAGAGACATATTACATTTATTCAAAATCTTATAAAATTAATCCAGATGATGGATTAGATGGATTTTTAGATATTGAAATTTATGGATATGCTGATGAATCAGGTAATGTGGGATCAACATTAAATGCTGCAAACACAACAGCAGGAGCTCAAAACGGGCAAATAATAGTTGATAAAACAGCTCCATCATTAGTTGTTGATGAAGGAGATAATCCACAAGTTCATGCTAATGATATTCTTCCATTTACAATAGAAGTAAAAATTAATGGTGTATCACAAAGAATAGACCCTACAACTACAGATCCACAAGAAGAATATGGATCATGGTTTGGTATTGGATATATGCCAGATGGAGATTATGAAGTAATTGCAACAGATTTAATTGGAAACACTAAAACAGTTACATTTAAACAAGATAGACTTGTGATAACTGAAAGTGCAGTTGGTTCTTACTATATTGATGAAAATAAAGATGGTGGAACAATTAATAATTTTAATTCCTTTGCAATTAAATTTAATAGAGATTTAACATTTACTTATGGTTCTGCAACCGAAGGATATAGAATAGAAATGTATTATAGTACTGATAATGGTAAAACTTATCAAAAAGATGATAATACAACGATTAGTAATTGGTGGACTGGAGTTTTATGTGATAGTACTACTAGTAAATATCCAAATTCAGATTCTACATTTACTATAAGTGCTAATTCTCCAATATATTGGAGTGGTACTAAAATTTCTAGTAAATATCCTGAAATTTATCAAGCAATTCTTGATACTAAAGATACAGAAAATAAAGTATATGTTAAAACAGTATTTACTGTGATTCAACCAACTTATACAAAAGTATTCGAACTTGATCCAGTAATATATTCTAAAGGTGGTACAGAAGTAACACCACTAGGATTAGCTGATTTTCAATAATTGTAAAGTTAAGGCTGTAAAGTCTTAACTTTTTCTTTTGTTTATTTTTATAATGTGATACACTAATTTTAAGAATAGTAGTAGAAGGTGAAGTTATGGCTTATATTAAGTATAAAGAGTTAGCTTATTGTAGATTTTCTCGTAAAATAGATGTTAAGGAGTTGCCACCATTTGTATTTGATTATATAGAACCAGTCGAGAATATTTGGTGTAGTTATTCGTCCTTTCGTAAAAAGTTACTATTAACAGATCGTAAAATTATTATTTTTATCCAAAAAGGTATCTTTGGAAAAACCAAAAAAATACATTTTTTTCCTTATGTCAACATTTCGTCTTCTGCAATAGAATATAAAGATTCTAGTACTAGTTTATTGTTTTCTATGGATAGTGGATATCAATTAACAATTAATCTTGCTAATACTAGTCCATCTGATAAAACAGAAATAAGACAAATGTACTTTAAATTAATAGAGAAGATAGGTAAAAAGGAAACCAATAATTAGTGTTTTCTTTTTTTATTTGCTATAACAATACTTTTATGGTATAATATACCTCAATTTAAGGGGGGATTGTATGAATATCATATCTATTTCTTCAAAAAAATTTGCTTCGTTAACACCATTGAAATTATCTAAAGAAATTTTTAATACGGAAGGAAATATTTATGAATTTGAATATCGTGGGAAACCAGAAATTCTTAAATATCTTCATCATTTAAGCGGACCAATATTTGCTAGTAAATTATATACTGTGGAAATGTTAGATAGTAATAGTGAATATTTACCAGAAAGTTTTTACTGCCCTGATCATTTATTCTCTATTGGTTCTACAATATCGGGTTTTACTGTTCCTTGGGCTAAAGGTGTTAATTTATCTACATTTTTAAGTGATCGTCATGCTGATTTAAAGGAACAAGTATATTATTTAAAGAAAGTAGGAGAACTTCTTCAGCAATTAAAAACTATCAGAAAATATACTCCATTAAAAACTCTTTTTATTAATGATTTACATGAATCCAATTTTATTGTTAATCCAGATAATAAACATCTGTATGTAATAGATTTAGATAGTTGTAAGATTGGTAATAATTTGTCATTTCCTGCTAGATATTTAACTCCTTTTTCTTTATTAAATGAAGTACATGGTAAATATAATATTAATGATGATAGTAGCATTCCTGGATATGTGATGGCTGATGAAAATTCTGATTTGTATTGTTATAATATTATGATTTTAAATTATTTATATGGTAAGAGTGTTAATTCTATGAATGGATCAGAGTTTTATGAATATTTAAACTATTTAAATAAAATAGGTATTAATGGAAACTTATTAAATAGTTTTAGTGCTATTATTGTGAATAAAGATAATGAAAACCCAGTTAATTATTTAGATTCTCTAACTACTGAACAAATATATAGATCTAAAAGTATTGTATATAAAAAGACAAAAAATAGTTAATTATAAAAACATATTTTTCACATATAAATTAATAGGTGAAGAATATGTTTTTTAAAAGTATTGATAAACGAATTAGAATAGTTTTAATCATTGTTATTGCTATGTTTGTAGTTATTGTTTTAAAAGTTGCCTATGTTCAATTAATAGATTATGTTAAATTAAATGAATTAGCGGATGATTTATGGAGTAGAGAATTACCGATTGCTGCAGATAGAGGGAGAATATTAGATCGAAATGGGGTAGTACTTGCTGATAATATAACTACCACTAGTCTAGTTCTTATTCCTAATCAAATCACTGATAAGGAAAAAGCATCAACTCTTCTTGCAGAAATATTAGGAGTTACGAAAGAAGAAATGGATAAACATGTGTACAAAGAAACTTCTATTGAAAGAGTTCATCCGGAAGGTAGACAATTATCGTATGAAGTAGCGGATAAAATAGATTCTCTAGGTTTAGATGGAGTATATTTGGTAAAAGAATCAAAGAGATATTATCCCTATGGTACTACATTATCACATGTTTTAGGGTATGTGGGAATTGATAATCAAGGATTATCTGGATTGGAATTAGAGTATGATGATTATTTAACTGGTGAGAATGGAGCAATTAAATATTTCTCTGATGCTAAAGGTAATACTTTAGATATATCTGAAGTATATGAAGCTCCTCAATCGGGAATAGATATTCAATTAACCATTGACTATAATATTCAAAAATCAATTGAAAGAGAGTTAGATAATGTTGTAGATATGTTTTCGCCAGATATGGCTTTAGCAGTTGTCATGGATCCTAATACAGGAGAGATTTTAGGAATGAGTAGTCGTCCTACATACGATTCTAATAACTATAGTGATTATTCTATGGAAGTATTAAGTAGAAATTTACCAATATGGGCTTCTTATGAGCCAGGATCAACTTTCAAAATTATAACAACTGCCGCAGCGGTAGAGGAAAAAGTAATAGATTTAGAAAATGATACTTTTGATGACTCTGGTTCAGTTACTATAAGTGGCGCTAGAATTGGTTGCTGGAAAGCAGGGGGGCATGGTCATCAAACTTTTCTCCAAGTACTAGAGAACTCTTGTAACCTAGGTTGCAGACTAGAGATACCAAGATCACTCTAGAAACCTTGAAAATGAAAAAGAAATTGATATTAATGAAAAGTTGTTAGATATTGCCGAAACAAATAGAAAGCCAATGAATAAAAGATTTATTATAAATAATGAAGAAGATATGTATTATGTACAAAAATACAGAAAAGTTATTTTATGGACTACAAGTGTAGTTCTTTTTATATGCATAATTTAACAATTGATTTAATGTGTAATAAAATACAAAAAACCAATAAATATGGGTGATATTTGTGAATAAAGCTTTTGATTTTAACAATATTAATCAATATGATACTTATATAATTAATATCAATAAAAAAGATTATGAAAAAATGCAAGAATGTATATATAGTTTGACAAAGAAATATAATTGCATAATAAAAAAATTTTATGCAATAGAAAAAAATAATACAAAAGAATTTGAATTTAATAATCAAAGAAACTTCATAATATTACATAAAAAATTATTGATAAATATTATTAATGATGTATTAAAAATATATAATGAAGAGTTAAAAGACTTAGGTGTAGTTTTTTTATCAGGTAGTTTTGCAAGAGGAACCAATAAAATGAGTAGCGATGTAGATTTACATTTTTTCTATAAAAACGACAGTTATAATTATATTTACGAGGAAATAATTTCTTATATAATTTCTAGGGTTATTAATAAATCGAGAGATTGTATTGATCCAACTTTTATCTTTAATATTCAAAATGAAAATAAAATTATGATAACAAGTAAAATGGATAAAAGCAAATTAAGTGTAATATTAAAATATAAAAACACAGAAATTAAATATTCATATAAATATGGTAAAAAGAGAAGATTTTATTTACAATATACTAATACTAGAGATATAAACAAATTATTTAATTATCTTAATAATGAAATGAATAAACATAACGAAGAATGGTGTCATTGTTTTAAAGTCATAAAAGGGAAAAATATTTTTAATAAATTGTATGATAAAATGTATATTCAAGAACAAAATCTTGTAAATAATGATTATATCAGTAATAAGATAAATGCATTAATAGAAACTATAAAAGTTAGTAGAAAGAATATAATAAATAATTCTATATCACAATATAAAAATTACTATCAAAGTAAAACTTTTGAATGGATATATGAATATGTATCTATAATCAGATTTATTCTTATAAAAGAAAATTATATAGTAAAATATTTAAATTTATTAGATATATATGACACTATAGAAGAAAATTCAATTATAAATAAAAATATACTAATAAATATATATAAATATATGTGGAATTTAGAAAAATTATCAGTATATTGTTATGAAAATCAGATTAATTATGGATTGCATAATGATGACATGATTGATTATTCGACAAAAGAATTAGATAAAAATTTAGAGTTGTTAAAAAATCAAATTCTAAATGATTTAGAAAGGTTAGGAGTATTATATGAGTAAAGCTATTTTAACACTACCTATGATGCCAGTAGATGGTCATAATTATGGAAAATTTGTAACTCCGATTATTTGTGAAACATTAAGTAATATTTTTAGTTGTGATTATTATCACTGTATAAATATATTAGATTCATTTAATGATAGAAGTGTGATGATAGATAATTATATTGCATCTTTAAATGAGAATAATATTCATTATGATAAACTGTGGTATGATATAGAAAATGTTCCAAAATTATTAAAAAATATAGAATTTTTAATTAAAAATGGATATATATTTGAATTGGATTCTAGTATATACAGGTGTGAATGTGGTATTGTAGAACTAGAGAAAGATAAAATTAACACATGCAATCCAAATAACTTGAAATTTTATTATGATAAAGATAAGTTAGTGTGTAAACAATGTGGCTCAATTTGCAAAGAGTATCAAGAAAAAATATTAGTTTTTGTTCCAAATGGTATTAAATTACAAGATATAAGTATTCTTCCAGGATATTTAAATAAGGATATTAAAACTTATGAGCAAACTGTTTTGAAGTCATATACAACAATTTCTAGAAAGAGAAATACGGGAGTTACCATTAATTATAATGGAACTAGATATAATATTGATATAGATTTTTTATGGGAGACATATTTAAATACGTTCGAAGAACAGGAAAAGATTGTTGTGTCTGGCAATAGAATGATTTATCAATTATTTTTAGTGAACGTATTAGAAAAATGTTTATCTCCAGAAAATAACACAATTTTAATCGGAACTCCATATATAACAAATATTAAGAGTATTTTACAAAAACCAAATTTTATTGATAATGAAGAATTAAGAAAACTATTTATATTATTTAATACAAAATGGCAAAGAAAGGAAATATTATATGATGAAACAATACTTACATATTTAAGAAATTTGTCAAGTGATAAAAGAAAGCAATTATATGATATAATAAATATGCCCATAGTAGAAAATAGTGATTTTTATAATGATACAGAAGAGATACTAAAAAAACAATTGAATATGCAAGAGAGTGTAAAAAAATTAAAATTAGAAAGAAGGTAATTTATGTATAGTGTATTATTAAGTGAATATGAAAAAGGTATGGAACTAGTTGAAAGTAAATTAAAAAAATTGATTAATCCTACACAAAAGGCTGTAATTATTGCTTGGACTTTCCCTACAGAAATAGATAAGAAAACATTTGATGAAGAATGGTTTCCAAAGGGTGGGAGAAGATATAATAAATATGTTGGGTCATTATTAAAATTAGGAATTAAGGAAGAAAATATAACTGTTTTGAACTGTTATGATAAAGATAACTTTAAAAACTTTAAATCGATAATATATGATAGTGATATATTGGTAATAACTGGGGGTAATCCTGAAATGTTATATAGTAAGGTTACTCAAGAAACTGAAATTTTATATAGTATAAAACATTATAAGGGAATTATTATTGGATTTAGTGCAGGTGCAGATTTGCAATTAAAAAGATATTTTATTACAGCTAAAAATAATTATTATAAATATTTTGCTTTTTATGATGGCTTTGGAGTTTTAGATGATCCATTTTATATGGATGTTCATTCAATAAATAATAAGAGATATTTAGAAAAATTACAAAAAGTTGCTAACGATAAAAAGAAAAATGTATATGCAATTTTTGATGATGGTGCAATGATTTATGATAGAAGCACTAATAAACTAGAAATATTCGGAAATGTTTTAACGTTCGAACCAAAGGAATAATATGAAACTATTAGTTACAGATTATGATAATACATTAGAGTTACATTATGATTTTACTGATAATATTTCCATTTTAAAGAGAAATATAAAGGCGATAAACAAATTTATGAAAAAAAACCTTGTTTGTATAGCGACTGGCAGACATTTTGATGCTATATATAAAACGTTAATAGAAAACAATATCAAATTTAATTATTTATGTGCTAATAATGGTGCAGAATTATATGATGGTACTTATAATTTATTGTATTGTTTGCCTATTGAAGAACAAGATTTAGGAATTTTGATAAAGTTAGGTTCAAAGTTTTTTTTAGAAATCCTTGTAATAGTAAATTAATTTCTTCTGCAAATCTATATTTTGATAATTTAAAAGATTTTGAACAAGTAAAAGAATATTTAGATAATAATTTAACGAAATCGTTTGTTGAATATAAATATCCAAAAATAAAAGTAATTAATGAAAAGTGTAATAAATTGGATATAATAAAAATAATACAAGATGCTGAAAAAATAGATAATAAAAGTATTTACACAATAGGTGATGATATAAATGATATTCAAATGATTAAACACTATAACGGATATTCTTTAATAACAGCAAAAGAAGAAACTAAAAGAGCTGCTTCTAAACTGTATGAAGAATTAAATCAATTAATAAAAGAAATTGATAAAGAGCAAGATTAATTCTTGCTTTTTTCATATTTATCCAAATTTATAATAAAATTATTTTGGGAGGTAAATATGGAAAATATTATAAAAGAATTAAAAATAACAATTAATAAGTATTTGCTGCAAAATGAAATAATCAGTTTTGAAGAATTTAAAATCATGAATGAAGAATTGTTAAGGGAGAAAAATAATGAACATTCTAAAAACTAGAGGTGAATTATTAAGTGGAAAAACAATTTATGATATGGATTTAAATGTTGGTTATTATGCAAGAGTATCCACAGATAAAGATGATCAATTAAATAGTTTAGAAAATCAATCAAAATATTTTAGAGAAATGATAAATGAAAATAAAAATTGGAATCTTGTTGGAGAATATATAGATGAAGGTATTAGTGGTACACAAGTAAATAGAAGAGATAACTTTTTAAGAATGGTAAATGATTCTAAAAAAGGAAAATTGGATTTAATTGTTACAAAAGAAATATCAAGATTTTCTAGAAATGTTGTAGATAGTATTAAATATACCGAAGAATTATTAAATAATGGTACAGTAGTATATTTTTTAAGTGACAATATAAATACTATATATCCCGATAGTGAATTTAGATTAACTTTGATGTCAAGTTTAGCTCAAGATGAGGTAAGAAAACTTTCTGAAAGAGTAAAATTTGGAATTAAAAGAATGATAAAAGATGGTAAAATAATAGGAAGTAATTTGACCGGTTATTATAGAAAAGATGGTAAATTAATAATAAATGAAAATGAAAAAGAAATTATAGAAATATTATTTAATCTTTATTCTACAGGTAAATATTCGTTTGATAAAATATCTAGTATTTTATCTGATAAAGGATATTTAAATAAAAATGGAAAACAATATTCTAGTTCTACTTTAAAAAAGTTTTTAACTAATCCACGATACAAAGGATATTATACTGCTAATTTAACATATGTTGAAAATTATAAAACTCATAAAAAGGTAGCTGTGCCAGAAAGTGAAAGAATAATTTATAAAGATGAAAATATACCTGCAATCATCTCGGAAGAATTATGGAATAAAGCTAACAATGTATATAATGAAAGAAGAAATGTTAAAAATAAAAATATAATAAATAAAGAAAAAATCATAGAAAACTCAAAATATACAAACAAAATCATTTGCAACAAGCATAATGAAATTTTTGTAAGATGTGCTGGTGGTAAAAGAAAAAAGAGACCAGTATGGACTTGCAATGAATATAAAAAAGGTGGGGTTTTAAAATGCAATTCACCTATAATTGTTGAATCTAGTTTAGATAAAAAAATATCAGAGATAATAGAAAAATTTATAAAAAACTTCAAACAAGAAATTAGAAAAAGTTTATTAAAAGAATATGTTAATGTTTTAGACATAGTTAATAATAAAGAATTAACTAATTTAAAAGAAAAATTATTGGAGTTAGATAGAAACAGAGAAAAATTAATTGATTTAAATTTAAAAATGATTATTAACAATGATGAGTTAAAAACTAGATTATCAAAAATTGATAAAGAGAAAAATGAAATTAATTATAGAATTAAGTCAATAAAGAATAAAGATGATAGTAATAAAATTTTAGCAATTGAAAAAAACATAAATCGATTACTCAATATCAGTGATAATTTAAATATATACACTAATTTGTTTATAGATAGGATTATTGTTACTGAAGGGGATACAAGATATAAAATGAATTTTGAAATTCATTTAAAAAATAAGGAAATAGTTAGTACTTTTTTTGAAAATTAAATAATATGTCAAAATATTTTTTTTAAATCTTGTTGTAGCTCCCAGTAATCTTGGTGGTTACACAGGAACATTTTTGAGTTCGAAGATGCTTATATAAATAAGAAAAGTCATTCCAATATAG
>CALVYA010000002.1 GCA_944371905.1 uncultured Bacilli bacterium
GCAACCTTACAAACTTATTATAATATATTTTCGAAAAAAATAAAAGACTATTAACAAAATACTTTGTCAACAGTCTGAAAAAGAAACTCATAAAATTGAGTTTCTTTTTTTATACTAGTTTAATTAAATAATATTTTTTCTTTCCCCTTCTCAAAACAATAAATTTATTATCTATAGCCATATTACTATTAATTAAATAACTTTCTTCTTTCACAATTTCTCCATTGATACTGATAGCACCATTACTAATAAATTCTCTTCCTTCTCTTTTACTTGATGCAATTTTATTATTTACTAAGGCATCAATTAAAGTAGTTTCTTCCCTAAGCTCAAAAGTAGGTACTCCCTTAAAAGCAATTTCTATTAAAGAAGAATCCAAATTTTTAACATCTCCAGTAAATAATGTTTCGCTTATTTTTTTTGCCTTCTCATATTCCGCACTACCATGTAGATCAGTAATTATTTCTCTTGCTAACGCTTGTTGAGCTTCTCTTAATTCTGGGTTTTTTTGATGAATTTCTTCTAATTTTTCTATTTCTTCTTTGGATAAGAAGGTAAATACTTTTAAATAATGAATTACCATCTCATCATCAGTATTTATTAAATATTGGTATAATTCATAAGAAGAAGTTTTATTTTTATCTAACCATAAAGCATTTCCTTCACTTTTACCAAATTTATTACCAAATTTATCTAATATTAGAGGCATTGTAAATCCATATGCTGTTTTATCTAATTTTTTTCTAATAAGATCAATTCCTGTTGTAATATTTCCCCATTGATCAGATCCTTCTACTTGAAGTACACAATCTTTTTCTTTAAATAAATGCAAGAAATCATTTCCTTGAATTAAAGTATAAGCAAACTCAGCAAAAGTAATTCCTGTATCTAACCTTCTTCTAATAATATCTTTATCTAACATATAATTAACATTAATATATTTACCAACATCACGCAAGAAATCTAAAAAACTAACATTCTTTGTCCAATCGTAATTATTTACTACTTCTGCTTGCCCTTCAAAAATATCGTTTACTTGTTTACTAATTCCTTCTAGATTTCTTAAAACAGCATCTTTACTTATGATCTCTCGTTCTGCTGTAGGCCTAGGATCTCCAATTAAGCCTGTTGCACCCCCTACTAATAAGATAGGATGATGTCCATATTTTGCTAAGCGTTTAGCTGTTATTAAAGAAGAATAATGCCCTAAATGTAAGCTATCTGCCGTAGGATCTGTTCCCCAATAAAAAGTTAATTTTTCATTATTTAATTTCTCCTCTAATTCTGGACTAGAAATATCTTTAATTAATCCTCTCCACATTAAATCATCATATAATTTCATTATTTATCACCTTCCACTATTTTTACTCCATTGCTAGTACCAATCCGCATTACTCCTTTATTTATAAAAGCATAAGCAGTATCATAATCTTTTATTCCTCCACTAGCTTTCATTTGTAATAAACTATTTCTATAATTATTAATAATATCAATATCTTCTAATTTAGCACCTTCCGTTCCAAATCCAGTAGAAGTTTTTATAAAGTCAACTTCTATTTCATTACACATTTCTGTCATTCTTATTATTTCTTCTTTAGTTAAATAACATGTTTCTATAATAATTTTAACTATCTTATTATTTGCTACTTCTTTGATCGTCTTAATTTCTTCATAAACATAATCATAATCTTGATTTTTTAAAGCAGCAATATTAATAACCATATCTATTTCATCTGCACCATTACGAATAGCATCTTCTACTTCTTCTTTTTTTATCAAAGTAGTATTTCCCCCTAATGGGAATCCAATAACTGTACCTACTTTTACATCAGAATTAATTAATAATTTTTTAGCATAACTAACATAATATGGATGAATACATACGGACGCAAATTTGTATCTTTTTGCTTCATCACATAACTTCTCAATATCTTTTTTAGTAGCATAAGCTTTCAAATTCGTATGATCAATATACTTATTAAGGTTCATAATATTCCTCCTTCAATAAAAAAAGCCCTTATTCATATAAGGACGAAATTTTCGTGGTACCACCTTAATTCATAGTAAACACTATGCACTCTAATACTATAAAGCGTAACCTATATGACTCCAAATTTGTATTTCATTATTCTATTAATACTAGTTTGCACCTACCACTAATTCTCTATATCAATTAATAGATAATTACTATAATTCTTCATAGCCATTTATATTTAACATTTTAACATGAAAAAAGAGTTTATACAACTCTTATTTGTCTTTCTTTTCAAGTTTATTTAATACTTCTTTAACAACCATTATTGTTTTTTCTCTTACTTCTTCAGCTGCCTTTTGTAAAACTGGTGTTCCCTTTTCTACAGCTAAACTAACTAATTCTTCACTTTTCTTTTTTAGAGCATTACCTTTTTCTTTCGCTATTTTTAAAACTTTTTCTTTGTCAAGAGCAGCAAGTTCCATTTTAATCTCTTCAATTTTTAGTTCGATTGATTCTTTTACATCATCCATATCGATACCTTTTACTTTGTTAGTTAATTCATCTAGTTTTTCTTTTAACTCACGTCTTGTCTCACTACCTTTTTTAGGTGCAAATAATATTCCTAATCCTGCTCCAATAGCTGCTCCTGCTAAAAATTTACCCCAACCTTTTTTCTTTTTGTCTTTACTCATATTCATCCATCTCCTCTTCTTCTTTTTTCTTTTTTCTTTTATGAAAGAAACTAGAAATCAAACCGGTAACCCCGTCAATGATTCTATCTCCAACTACAGCTATTGTGTTTGAAAAACTATCAATAACGTTGAAGAATCCATTTAATGATTTAGCTTTTTCTTCTAAATCATCTAGAATACTATTAGCTCTATCGACTGTTTGAATTAGTTTTATACCTAATATTATTAGGACAACTAATAAAATAGAACCTAAAAAGTAAACTAATATAGGTAATACTTCCCCTAGCATTTCCACAACTATTCCTCCTTATCCTCATACATTGATTCAATTAAATCAAATAAATTATTCTCAAGCGAAGTATCTTCATCACTTGGCTGCTTGTCCATTTTAGTAGTCCTTCGGCCAGTTGCTTTTTCAATACTATTATCTTTATAATCTACATTATATTCTAACCCTAAATCATTAAAATATTCCTCAGCATCTCCAACTGTTACCTTCTCTACTGCTGGAGAGCTAATATTTAAATCGTAGAAAGTATTTTCTTTTTCTTTATCGATATCTTCTTTCTCTTCCACTTTCTCTTCTTCTTGCATAGAAGCAGTAATATCACTAGCTAAATCGCCATAGGCTTTTTCACGAACAGTGTCTACATCAATCTTTTTAGAAGTAGAAGTAGATAAAACTATTGGCTTTTTAGTAACTATTTCTTCCTTTTTATAATTTTTATCTAAGATTCCATAAATCGGTGAAATAATTGGTGTAGGTCTAAATACTGGTTTTTCTTTTTTCTCTTCTCTTCTTTCGTATAAAGGTACTCGTTCATTTTCATAAATATATTTAGGCGGTTCTTCTTTTTTAGGTTCTTCTTTTACTACATGAACTGGCTTTTCTTCCACTATAACTTCTTCTTTAAAATCTTCTTCTTCAAAAGTCATAGGAAATTTAAATTTACTTTCCACTTTTGGTTCTTCTTTAATTTCTTTTTCTATTTCCTCTTCTTCTATATCTAGCTTTCTATGTGTATGTACTTCTGTTTCACGTTCCTTTTTTATTTCTGGTAAATCAATCTTTTTCGCTACGGTTACTTTTTCTTTTTTTACTTCTTTTTTAGATTCTTTTCTTGGTTTTTTAACCTCTTCTTCTACCTCAACATATTCTTCTTCAAAAAATATGTTTTTTATTTTATCAAATACTCCCATCGGTAACACCTCTCTTATTCGTTTGTTTCTGTCTCTAAGATATCAGAATCCTTTGTTGTGTCTTCTTCTATATCACCTTTATATTGATAATCTTCTTCATATTGTAAAAATTCATCTGTATCTCTATGAGGTCCAAATATATCAAATATAGTCTCTTTATAATCTAGAGCATTCTCTCCTACTAAAGTTTCTATAACTTTATCATTAAATTGAACAGAGGATAATATATAACATGAATTAACAATAGCACTGTTTAAGTATCTTTCCTCTACTAAAGTTTCAATTTTAGCATAATTATACATAATTTCTACAAAATAAAGATCATCAATTTCAGTAATTTCAATATATCCTTTTTTGCCATTATAATTTAACTCTTTAGAATAATAACCATCACTAGGTTCAAAATCTTTTTCAACCTTATTATAATATGCTATTACATCAACAAATAAATAATATGTATTTCTACCACTAACTAATTTAGCATTATAATCTTTCTTTCCTGTTAATCTTAATCCACGTGGTAAATAATATTTATATCCATCAAAATAGGAATTGGATAATTGAATTTCCTTTGTTAAAATACTATCTATAATTGAATCTATATTATCATTATCAATTGATTTAATATCACATCCTGTCAACAAGACAACAAGACAGAGTAAAAGAACAAATTTTTTCATAATTCACCTACTCTATATTAATTATAACAAACATTTAGCTTGTTTAATATCATTTTATCACTTTTTTTGTAAATTGGACACTATTTTTTTGCGACTAAATAGTATATTGTATTATTATTTTTGACAAACTTTTCTTCATATTCACTAGTAATAATATTCTCTTTGTTACTATTATGTAAATCTAAACAAATATCTTCTAATTTGTAACCGTTTTTAGTTAAACTAATAATGGAATATTCAAATAAATTTCTATTATCCGTTTTTTGATAAATTTCCCTAGTGCTTTTAAAAATTCTATCATACATTTTTAAAAAACTTGAACTAGTTAATCTTCGCTCAGCATGTCTATCTTTAGGCCAAGGATCAGAAAAATTTAAATAAATTCGATCTACTTCTTTATCAAAAACTTCATTAATGTTTCTAGCATCTAATCTAACAAAACGTAAATTTTTAATATCCCTAGGTACCTTTTGAATAGCCCTTGCTAAAACACTATCATATTTTTCAATACCTACAAAATTAATATCAGGGTACCTAATAGCATTTTCAATAATAAATTTCCCTTTCCCCATTCCTATTTCAATATAAATAGGATTTGTATTATTAAATTCTTTTTGCCATTTACCTTTAACATCAATAAATTCTTTCATTAAAATATTACAATTATTTAATATTTCTTCTTTATTTTTAACATTTCTAAGTCGCATAAAATCACCTAATTAATTATAACATCAAATTAGTTATATGCATATAATAATACGAAAAGTAAAGGAGATTTGATTATGAACGAACAAAATACACCATTTGGATTTTTTCCAGGTAATCCTGGAGGATTTCCACCTAGACAACAATGTAACTGTACTAATGAAATAAGAAATATAAATAATAGAATTAATAATATAGAAAGAGAAATGAATAGACTAGAACGAAGAATAAGAAGATTAGAATTTGGTAATAGGCCAAGTAACTTTGGTCCTACTAGTACTCAAGCTGAATTTACCTCTTCTTATGACAATGAAAACTATATAATCTAAAAAAGAATCTACTCAGATTCTTTTTTAGTTATACTATTTTTCCTGATTTTTAATTTTCTTTTTACTACATCAAAAACATTATTACCAAATATATCAAAAACTACTTTACTCTTATAAATAATAAAGAAATAAATACTAGCACCTACGATTGCATATAAAGCAATAGTAAATACTGAACCTACTCTACTTGAAGTAAAAGGAACCACTATTTTCAGTAAATTTAAACTTAATATCATTGTTATAATTCCCAACAATATAAAACCAAATGTTTTATATGATTTAAAGAAATCAATATTATATTTTTTATATAAGAAAATAATTACAATAATAAAAGATACAGTATTACCTAAAATAGTTGCTGCTATAGCTCCATAGTATGGAGGCAGTCCTAAATAATTAAATAAATATATCAGTGGTATATCTAAACTAGCATTAATTAATAATCCTATAATCAAATTAATAAATAATATTTTATAATCTTTTAATGTTAACAAAATAGTAGTACATAAAGTTACAATTACACTTACAAAGGCTATAAAAATAGAAAAACTAAATACACTTGGTCCATATTTACTATATCCATAAAAAACATTCCATACTGGTTCTGCTAAAAAACTTAACCCTACTACCATAGGTAAAGTAATACAAACTATAATCTTAAATGTTTTATTTATTTTTAGTTTTATATCGTGATAATCTTTTTTTACTAAACTATAAGTAATATTTGGAATAATACTTACCATAAACCCTGTTCCTACTGCCATAACGATCATATTTAATTTATTTCCCCAGGTTGAAATAACACTCATAATAGATTCAGCATCACTAGCAGCAAAACCTAATCCATTTACCAAAGTACGAATCAATAAGAAAGTATCTACAGAATTATATAAAGATTTAAAAACATCACCAAACACAAATGGGAACGAATATAATAATATCTTTAATATAATATCTTTAACAGTAATTGACATTGTTTCTTCTTTATTTAAATCTGCTCGTAATTGTTTTCTATGTTTAAAAACTTTGGCTACTAAATATAAATAGGAACATATAGCTCCTGCAGTTGCGCCAAACAATGCTACTCCGACCGCACTGGCTAAACTTAAATTAAATACCTTTAAAGTCAAATAACTTCCAATAATAATAATAAGGACTCTAACTATTTGTTCTAATATTTGACTTACAGAAGTGGGAGTAATATATTTATGTCCTTGTAAATATCCTCTATAAACACTAAGAATAGGAACAACTAAAATAGAGAATGAAATGACTCTTATTACAAATACTACATCAGATGGAGTATTTCCACCTTCTACAGTTCCTATAATAAGATCTGCTACTACAGGAGCAAAAATAAATAATACTAAAAAGCATACAATTCCTATAGCACTTAATAATCTTTTTGCTATTTTAAAAGCTTTTTCTTTTTCTTTATAATATCCTAATGCATTATATTCACTAATAATCTTACTGACGGCTAAAGGTACTCCAGCAGTAGAAAGGCTTAAGAAAATAGAATATATGTTATAGGCATATCCATATAACGCTCCTCCCTGTTCACCTATGATAGCATAAAAAGGAATTACATAAATAATTCCTAAAATCTTACTAATGACAATTCCCATAGAAGCAATAAATGCTCCTTGCATAAACGTATTTTTTTTCAATTTCATTTAATCACGTCTTTCTTATCTATAAATATAATAACACAAAAAATTCATTAATAAACAAAAGAACAATAAATTATTGTTCTTTTGACATATATTTATTCTGTTCTTAAGGCTTCCACAGGATCTTTTTTAGCAGCCATCTTAGAAGGAATAAATCCACCAATCATAGTTAAGAGCATACTTATAACAATTAAAATCAAAGCATGTAACGGATTTAATTTAGCTACATTTGGTAATTCGGTTAAATTCTCAATAATGATATTAGCAGGAAACGTTAATAACCATCCAATAAAAATGCCAATCAATCCAGAGCAAATTCCTATAATAAATGTTTCTGCATTAAATACTCTAGTGATATCTTTTCTTCTAGCACCTAAAGCTCTTAAAACTCCTATCTCCTTAGTTCGCTCTAATACTGATATATAAGTAATAATCCCAATCATAATAGAAGATACTACCAAAGATATTGCAGAAAAAGCTATTAAAACAATAGTAATAGCATCCATAATGGAACTAGATAAACTAGAAATAATTTCTCCTAAATCAGTATATAAAATTTGATCCTCTAATTCTTTATCCTCATTATAATCATCTAAATAATTTAATATTTCTTCCTTCGCATTAAAATCAACCGGATATAAATTAATAATCAAGGGAATACTATCTCCCCCTAAAACTGCTATTAAGGTTGCTTTTGTTTTTTCTCCTTCTTCATTGTTATCAAATTTTTCTCCAGTCAAAACATTATAATCTACAGATTTTTGCATTTTCACAATATGAGAATTTATATTTTGCGATACTACATATTCAACTAAATCATTTGTGTACCAAAGCCCAGAAGTAGAAGATAATAATGTTTTATCTTCTTTACCACGAATAATTCCTACTACTTTTAAAGTTAAGGCATTTTTAGAATGATACAAAGAAGCAAAATCAGTATTAAGTGTAAAATAATTACCAATTGGTTTATAATACTCATCATTAAATACTAATTTCAATTCTGTACCAATGACATCATCAAAAGAAATCGATTCATCACTAACGTCTATTCCCAAAGCTGTTAGTATTTCTTCACTAATTCTATTTTTACTATCTACAACAAGTAATAACTCATTTTTTTCTGTAGGGATCTTACCAGTTAATAAATCATAACTATCATTAATATAATGATTTTCAGAATCACTATTTAAATTTTTAGGCATACTAGTAAATTCCATTTGGGAGATATTCAATGGCTTATAAGTATCTTGTTGTTTAGTAATAATATTTAAACTAGTCGCACGAGTATAAGAAATTCCTGATAATAGATCACTATCAATATTTTCAATGTAATCTATATATTCTTGATTTAATATATTAGTATGAAGCATTTGCTCTGTAATTGGTTTTTGAGAATAAATGAATTTTTCTTCTGTATATTCTTTCTTATTATCTTCTTCTATTTGATTACTAAGTTCCAGCATTTTTTCTTCGCTTAGTTCCATAGCTTCTTCAGATATCATAATGGGCATCGATAATAGTGCATCTCGTTCAAACTTATCTATTTCTATATCGAATCCATTAGATAAAGATAATATTAAAGCAATACCAATAATACCAATACTAGAAGCAAAAGCTGTTAAAAGAGTTCTTCCTTTTTTCGTTTTAATATTATTAAATGATAGTTTTAAAGCCGTTAAGAAGTTCATTGCTGTCTTTTTTATTTTATATTTTTCTTTTTCTTTTTCATTCTTTTTTATCGGATTACTATCACTTATTAGTTCTCCATCTTTAAACTCTACAATACGATTAGCATACTTATGAGCTAATTCAGCATTATGAGTAACCATAATGACTAACTTATCTTTAGCTATTTCTTTTATTAGTTCCATAATTTGAACGCTAGTATTAGAATCTAATGCTCCGGTTGGTTCATCGGCTAAAATAATATCAGGATCATTAGCTAAAGCTCTTGCTATAGCTACTCGTTGCATTTGCCCCCCTGATAATTGATTAGGTTTTTTATGAGCATGTTCCTTTAATCCAACTTGATCTAATACCTCTAATGCTTTCTTCTTTCTTTTAGATGCAGAAACACCACTTAAAGTCATTCCCATTTCCACATTATCTAAAATAGAAATATGACTAATCAAATTATAATTTTGAAAAATAAAACCAATACAATTATTACGATAAGCATCCCATTCAATAGATTTAAACTTTTTAGTAGATTTATTATTAATGATTAAATCGCCACTATCATAACGATCTAGTCCACCAATAATATTTAGTAATGTAGTTTTACCACTACCGCTAGGACCTAAAATAGCAACAAATTCATTTTTTCTAAAATCCAAAGTTACATCTTTCAATGCTTGTTGAACAAAATCTCCTGTTTTATAACTTTTATTTATTTTTTTTAAGATTAACATCTTGCCCTCCATTCATTTTTATTACAACATGATTATTATACCTTTGTTTTCATAACAAATCAACGAACCCTTATACTATTTCATGAAAATATCACATTTTAAATGTCAAAATTATACCTATAAATTTCATAATTAAAAAATACTCTTTATCCAATTTATAAAGAGTATTATTTTTTATATAAAATCATCGCTGAAAAACAATAAATCTGTTCTTCACTAAACATAGCAATAGATACTTGATATTTGACATCGATAACATTATCTCCAATTTCCTCTAAAAAGTCATTAACACTTGCTTCCAAATCTTTCTCGTGCATTTCATCAAATACTTTCACTTTCATATTATCACCAAAATGATTATATAAAGGTTAAATGTCGAAAAATGTTATTTCACTACAATATTTATAATTTTTCCTTTAATTATTATAAATTTTACTATCTCTTTTCCGTCAATATGTCTAATAACATTTTCTTCTTTTAATGCTTTTTCTTTAACAACTTCTTCACTATCATTAATATTTACTTTAATCGTAGCACGTACTTTCCCGTTTACTTGTACTCCTATTTCTTTTTCTTCATCTATTGTTTTAGCTTCATCATAGATAGGCCAAAAAGATTCACAAATTGGACTATATCCTAATTCTTCATTTAATTCTTCTGTTATATGAGGTGCAATTGGATTCAAAAGAATTAATAATAAATGATAATCTTTTTTCGTAATATGATCCTTTTCATCATATTTATTAGCTAAAATCATTAAAGTAGAGACAACTGTGTTAAATCCCATAGAACACAAATCATTTTGAACTTTTTTAATACTTTTATTAATAATTACTTCTAAATCTGCAGAATATTTTTCACCATCGACAACTTTTTCTTTTAATCTAATTACTTTATCAATAAATCTCTTACAACCTTTTAATGAATCAGTACTCCAAGGGCAATCCATCTGATAATCTCCCATAAACATCTCATAAGTTCTTAAAGTATCTGCACCATATTCTTTAACAATATCATCTGGATTTATAACATTTCCTTTGGATTTGCTCATTTTTTGATTATCAGAACCTAATACCATTCCATGACTTACTCTAGTCCAAATCATTTCTTTATTAGGTACTAAGCCAATATTATATAAAAATTGTACCCAGAATCTCGCATAAAGTAAATGTCTTGCTGTATGCTCCATTCCACCATTATACCAATCTACTCTTCTCCAATATTTCATAGCATCCATAGAAGCAAATTTTTGATTGTTATGTGCATCCATAAATCTTAAGAAGTACCAACTAGACCCCGCCCAGTTTGGCATTGTGTCTGTCTCTCTTCTGGCAGATCCCCCGCACTTTGGACAAGTAGTATTAACCCAATCCGTTATTTTAGCAAGAGGACTTTCACCATTATCTGTTGGTTCGTATTCTGCAACATCTGGAAGTAGCAATGGCAAATCTTCTTCTTTCATCGGTTGCCAACCACATTTTTCACAATAGATCATTGGAATTGGTTCACCCCAGAAACGTTGACGTGAGAAAATCCAATCACGCATCTTGTAGTTTACTTTTTCTTTTCCTGCATGATTACTTTCTAAGTACTCAAGCATTTTGTGGATTGCATCTTCTTTATTTAGACCATTTAAGAAGCCAGAATTGATGTGAATTCCGTCTCCTTCCATTGCTCCTGGATGGCAAGCGTATTCGTACGTTTTCTTATGAAGTTCATCTTTGATTTCTTTTTCTATTGTCTCTTTCGTTGCCCATTCCACTTCAAATTGTTCGTCTTCTTCTCGCTCTGGACTTACTTGTTTGTCACCTTTTAACTCAAATAGGAAACCGGTCGATTCGATATTGAAATATTTATCTTTGTTATAAGCATAGTAATGATGATTTACTTTTGAAAGTTCATGGACTAGTTCTAAGTTAGTGTAGCCCGTTTCTTCCTTTACTTCTCTTAAAGCACACTCTAATGGAGTTTCTCCTTCTTGAATCGTCCCTCCGATAAATAGACGGCCACCTTTTTCATGCCAATTGATTGTCAAATATTCATCTTTTTCTTTGTTATAGACGATTGCTACAATCGAATTTTTCTCTGTTTCATTTTCATGCGGTTTGCCAGTGACTTCTTCTAGTACTTGAATGATTGGAATATTAAATTTAGTTGCAAATTCGTAGTCTCTTTGATCGTGTGCTGGTACAGCCATAATGGCACCAGTTCCGTAACTTGCTAACACATAATCACTAATATAAATAGGAATTTTTTTATTATTAACAGGATTAATGGCATAAGAGCCTGTAAATATTCCTGTTTTTTCTTTATTAAGTTCTGTTCTTTCCATATCATTTTTTAAAGTACATGCATGTTTATACTCTTCTACTTCTTTTTTATGCTCTTCAGTAGTTATTTTATCTACTAATTTATGTTCTGGTGCTAAAACACAATAAGTTGCACCAAACAAGGTATCGCATCTAGTAGTAAATACAGTAAATCGTTCCTTGCATCCGTCTATCTTAAAATCAACTTCTGCACCTATAGATTTACCTATCCAATTTATTTGTCCTAGTTTTACTTTTTCTGCAAAATTAGTATCGTCTAATCCTTTTAATAAATCTTCAGCATAATCACTCATTCTAAGCATCCATTGTGATTTCTCTTTTTGTACTACTTGTGAACCGCATCGTTCACACACACCTCCTGCAGAATCTTCATTCGATAAAACACTTTTACAAGTAGGACACCAATTGACTGGTACAGTATCTTTATAAGCCATACCATGTTTATAAAATTGTAAAAATTGCCATTGAGTCCATTTATAGTACTCTGGATCTGTAGTTGAAAATTCTCTATCCCAGTCAAAGGAAAAACCTAATGTTTGCATTTGTCTTTTAAATGTTTTAATATTTTCCTTTACTGCTTCTTTCGGATGGATATGATTTTTAATAGCATATTGTTCCGCTGGTGCTCCAAAAGCATCCCATCCCATAGGAAATAATACATTTTTCCCTTGCATCCTCATCATTCTAGCCATAGCATCTTGGGCAGTATAACTCCTAACATGACCTACATGTAATCCTTGTCCTGAAGGATAAGGAAATTCTACTAATATATAATAAGGATCCTTACTGCTCCCTGTCTCTGCTTTAAAACTTTTATTTTTTTCCCAATATATTTGCCATTTTTTTTCTATTTCATTCATACTAAGCATTTTTTGTCAATCCTTTCTTTTTAAAATATCTTCCTAATAGTGAAAAACTAATTAAGATCACCGGTATCACTAATAGTGCACCTATCCCTAATAAAATATACATATTATCTGTTTGAATAAAACTTAATACTGTAATAATAAAAGCAATATCTAAACTACAAACAAAACCTAAGAGCTTTAACATACCTCTAAAATTAATTTTTTTAATATCTATTTTATAACGATAAATAAATAATTCTACTTCAGCAGGATATTTAGCCATATCATATTCTTTTTTCTTTTTTTTGCCTTTTTTCTTTTGCTTAATAATTCTATTGCCATGAGAATCGTACTTTCTAATAATAAAGAGATAATAGATTAAATAAGTAACTGCTATTACAATAATTGACCAAATCATATAACTACTCCTTTCAATAAAAAAAGCGTCCTTACATAAGGACGCTAAAAAACGTGGTACCACCTTAATTCATAGAATGAATCTATGCACTTAATATTGTTAACGCAAACATTTGCGATTACTTATAATGAGAACAAGTTCATAAAATAATTATTATAGTTTACACCTACCACTAATTCTCTTCCAATAATTAATTTTACTACTACTTTCTCAAGTAATTAAAATATATTATATAGTATATTAAATTTGCTCAATATATTCAAGTAAATTTAAAAATAATTTTATAAAAGATTTATCTAATCCATCCTTTTTTAACTTACGAACAGCTATTCGTTTCTCTTTGATAGTATTATTACTAAAAATAGCATCAGATATTTTTTCTTTTAACACAGTTTCAATTTGTAAATCTGATAAAATAGCATCAATATCTTCATTTACTAATCGAACTGCATCTATTTCAATATCACTACCTTTACAATTAATGGTTAATTGTCTAAAAACATTAATATTGTTTACTTCTACAATAAAATCTGTATTTTCAATATAACTATTATATTCTATTACTTCATTATCGATACGGCATATAACATCTTCAGCCATTTTAGTATTTCTAAATCTTATCTTATAATTTCTAGTTTCTGGAACAATTCCTCGTTTATTACCAACATCACTTCTAATAATTAATGTATAATTGTTAGGTAAATAATTGTAATCAATGATCGTTTTAAAATGATTTCCTTGCTTATAGGCTTGACTTATTCCATCATCTTCATATAATTCATAAGTATTATTGTTACCAGGAAACACTTGAATTTCTAAGTCTGTTGGATTAGTTGTGTTATTATCATTACTCTTCAATGACATTGGTATAATAGAGCCCTTTCTAGCAAAAACAGGATAATCTTCTTCTTTATAGAACGCTACATATTTTTTATTACCAACAAATTTTTTACCTGTAAAAAAGTCATACCATATCCCTTCGGGTAAATAGAATCTATGAATAGTACGATTCATAATAGAATCTTTTTTGTTAATAATAGGCGCTACTAAAAGCTCGCTTCCATAAAAGTATTCATTACGATATAACAAATCATCATATACTTTAGGAATAATATAATATAAAGGCTGAAAAATCATCGTTCCATAAGTAGTATATTTATATGCTTCCGTATATAAATAAGGGATTAGTTTATGACGTAATCTTAAATAATCATCAACAATTTCATAAGTTTTTTTATCCCATAACCAAGGCGCACGTTTATAATACTTACCGTTAGCAGAATGGAATCTTAAAATAGGGCTAAAAATACCTAATTGCACAGATCTTATATACAGTTCGGACTCTTCTATTCCTCCACTGAATCCACCAATATCATGACTCCACCAACATACTCCGATATTAGAAGCGGATAAATTAAAGAAAGGAATTAATTTAAAATTGTCCCAACTAACAGTTGTTTTTCCTGAATAAAGGATAGGATATCTATGAGCTGCTACTAGAGCATTTCTTGCTAATAACATATTACGTTTTGCTGAAATTCTACCAGAATCCAAATAATGATAATGATTTAATACCCATAACGTCGTCAAATCTTTCAAGTTGCTATAATCATTCCAAAAGAAATCAATCCCCATGCTTTCTAATGGATGAATAAAAACTTTAAAATAAACATCTAAAAATCTAGGATTTAATGGATCAAATTTTAAAATGGTTCCAGCAGTAGCCCCTAAATATTGACATGCTGTCTGGTAGTAATCTTCAAAAGGATAAATTCCTTCACTTGGATCAACAGATAAGCCTACTTTTATTCCTTTACTATGTAACATTTTTATCATGTTTACAGGATCTGGAAATAAATCTTTATTAAATGAGAAACCACTATTTGTGATTTTTTTATTATATACATCCCTTTTATGCCAATCTTTATCTAATAAAATAACAGACAAAGGTACTTCAATGGAATCAAACTTTCCGATTAATCGCTCTATATCTTCAAAAGAATATGGTTTATCACGACACCACCAATTTCCAAGTGCATATCTTGGAATAAAAGATGGCATTCCTGTTAATTTAAAATAATCTTGCATTGCTAAACCAAAGTCTTTACCATAAATAAATACATATATATCAATACTATCACTATTAGGATTCGTAATAGTACCATTAGCATCTAACCTTAAAGTATTACTATCATCAAAACTAACAAATCCTTCTAATGAATACAATCCTCTATTTTTAATATTACTTGGATTCGCTTCTAAACTATTATTAGAACCAAAATAGTTTCTAACTTCCGGATGTCCACAATACCAAATTTGTTCTGTACCATTTAGTGTTATTTTTAAATTTTTCATAGGATTAACTGCTGTACCTTTGTAGTTAGATTCTTTTGTATATTCCAATTTAAAATATTTAGTTGTTATTTCTAAAAAAGCATTATCTTGTCTAACTTGAAAAGGCGGAGTATCAAAATTTCTTGATACAACAAGTTCAGTCGCTAAATCATTAAATTTACCTTCTTTATTGTACTCAAGCCGTACCAAACGTTCAGTTAAAACAGAGATTCGATATTTTTTCCCTTGGACAATAGATTTACTATTAGTTTTTAATTTATCCAAATTAATATGAAACTGCTCACCTAAATCGTACATAATAACACCCTTTCTATCTTAATCCATTATAACATGTTTTTATTTAGATAGAAACAACTAAATTATTAGTTTCATATTTATATAAAAAACACATAATAATTAATAGGTGATAAAATGAAAAAAAATTTAAAATTATTAGTGATAAGCATTTCTATTCCTTTACTTCTAGGATTTTTAACTGGCATTATAACTAGACCTTTTATTGATTATGAACAATTAATTCAACCTCCTCTTGCACCACCTAGTTGGCTATTTCCAGTAATGTGGACTATTCTCTATATTTTAATGGGTATATCTTTCTATATTACTCTTAAATGCGATCACGACTTAGATATTCATACTTATAAAACTTATTTTTTACAATTAATTGTTAATTGTTTTTGGACGATTTTCTTCTTTATTTTCAAATGGAGATTATTCTCTATCCTTTGGTTAATATTATTAATTTACTTAATTGCGAAAATGATAATTCAATTTTATCGAATTAATAAAATTGGAGGCTTATTACAAATACCTTACCTCTTATGGTGTTTATTTGCTTTATATTTAAATATTGGTATTTATATTTTGAATTAATTACTATATTTTTGTTATAATATACTTAGTAATCTTAGGGATGCTTTCGTATCCTATATAATAATATAGCCATAAAAGAATTACTTATTGCATAAAAAAGTAATATAAGTTATAACAATAATTAAAGGAGTACATAATGAAGTTTAAATATAGCAATTCTAATAAAAGATATTATACCCTAGACTATTTTTACAAAGAAAAATTCAAATCCAAAGTATTTAAAATCAGCTTAAATGCTGGTTTTTCATGTCCAAATAAAGATGGAACAAAAGGATATGGAGGATGTATTTATTGTTCAAAATTAGGTAGTGGTGATTATGCCGGACAAAAAGAAAAAAGTTTAATCCAACAATTTAATGATGTCAAAAATATGATGTTACATAAATGGCCAGACAGTAAATATATTGTATATTTCCAAGCTAATACTAATACTTATGCCCCTGTTCATATATTAAAAGAAAAATATGAAAGTGTTTTATTTTTAGATAACGTAATAGGTATTAACATTGCTACTAGACCTGATAGTATTACAGAAGAATGTTTAGATTATTTAGAAAAATTAAATAAGCAAACATATTTAACCATTGAATTAGGTCTTCAAACCATTCATGATAAAACTTCTAAATTAATTAATCGAGGGCACGATTTAAAATGTTTTGAAGAAATGGTCAAAAAATTAAGAGATAAAAATATTAATGTTGTTGTTCATATTATCAATGGTTTACCATACGAATCAAAAGACATGATGATAGAAACCGCTAAGTATCTTTCTAATTTAGATATTCAAGGAATAAAAATACATATGTTACATATTTTAAAAGATACTGCACTAGCTAATTTATACGAGAAAGAACATTTTCATGTCTTGACTCGGGAAGAATACGTTGATATCGTTTGCTCACAATTAGAAGTATTAAGAGAAGATATTGTCATTCATAGAATTACAGGAGACCCTAATCCTGAAGATCTAATTGAACCTCAATGGTTAATAAAAAAATTTGGAGTATTAAATGAAATCGATAAAGAAATGGCAAAAAGAGATACTCATCAGGGAAGAAAGTTTCATATTTTAAATAAAATAATTGAAATGTAAAGTAAATAGAGATTCTATATAAAGAAGATGAATTTTATTTCAGTCTATGATATATTTATAGTATAATTTGAAATTTATTAAGTTTACAAAAAATCAATATGATAGATTCCAATAAAATAGCACAAATAGGTTATAAGCAAGAACTTTACGATAAAATCAATCCTTTTAAAGGAGAGCAAAGAATTAAAGCCTAAGAGTTGCAATTGAAAGAAAATATGAAAATAGAATAATTACTAATTAGCAAGAAGTAATGTCTAAAATTCATTATATGTTAATAAAAAATTTTTGAATTTGCAAATTAAACAGGTCAAATAGTAATTATTTAATTATGATGAGAAAGGAAATAAAAAGTTACCTATAAATGTAATGGAAGAAATGCAATTATCGTGGACATGTGAGGAATAAGGTGAAACTTTATAATTAGGGATTAAAATGAATAATAATGAATATTTTGATAACATTAAAAATAATATTTTAAATAGCTATCAATCGAAAACAGAAAAGTTGAAAGAATTAAAAAAACGATTATTAGAGTCACAAAAAAGCAATGATACTAGAAAAATAGAGTTTTATAGTAAACAAACTGAGTCTATTTTAAGTAGTATCAATAATATTAAAAGCCAATTATCATGTATGAGACCAAATAATAATGACGATCTCAATGAAAGACATGATATTATGGTTAATTTTCCTAAATTGGTTAATGAAACAATACCAGATGATGTTCCAATGGTTTTCCACGGAAATAATAATATAGAAATAGTAAAACAAATTATTTCTTCTGGCGGATTATATACCCCCGAAGAACGTGGAGTAGATTTTAAATCCTTTGCAACTCAAATTGATGTTACATATAAAAGTAATATACGTGTTAGTTGCGAGTTTGCCGATAGTAGCACAATTTCTTTTATGCCATATGGCGCTATTTTTGCCTTTTATCCAAAAGAACACGAATATGAAAAGGTTTTAAAAACTGGTGAAAATTCTGAAGTATTTGGGGGTGTTGAAAGCATTGATTTTAAAGATGATCGATTTGTTGGAATTATTACTACAAATGAAAATCTAGAAACTTTAAAGCTATGTTTTGATGCTAATCAACTTGATTCAAATAAAGTCTTTACTCATAAACAATTTATTAATTTTTGTAAAGAAAAATGGATTTGTGACACAAAGATAACTAAATAGTACGAAAGATGATAACTTATAATAAGTTTTGTCTTTTTTTAATTTCTCTGTAATTAAAAAGAATCCACAATTATTGTGGATATTTTATTTCCTTTTCTTTTTTTGAATATGATAAGTTATTTTTGCTAACATCTTTGTGGAAAAAAATCTTTGAAAAAAATTAGCAAGTTTCATTTTAACCCCGGGAATAATAATTAATTTCTTTTTTAATAAATTATCTATCGCATATCTTGCTACATCTTTACTATTTAATGGTTTTACACTAAAACTAACTCCAGCTACTTTATTAAAATTAGTAGCTACAGGGCCAGGGCACAAGCAAGAGATTACAACATGAGAATGGGATCTTCTTAATTCTTCATAAATAGAAGTAGTAAGTCTTAATACATACGCTTTAGTACTATAATAAGTTGCCATTAATGGTCCTGGGACAAAAGCCGCTAATGATGCAACATTTAGAATATAACCAAAGTCTCTTTTTTTCATATCACGTAAAAACATTTTCGTCAATATATGTACTGCTTTAATATTCAAATCTAACATTTCTATTTCTTTAGTTAAATCAGTCTCATCAAATTGACCAAAATCACCAAATCCAGCATTATTAATTAAAATATCAATATTTTCATTCTTACATAAAACATAGACTTCTTTTACTTTACTTTCACTAGATAAATCAGCCACAATTATTTTAGGCTCTTTTTTTAACTTGCTTTGCATCTGTTGTAATTTAATTTTATCACGTGATACTAATATCAATTCGTAACCTAAGCTATCTAGGTATAAAGCTATTTGATAACCTATGCCACTAGAAGCTCCCGTAATTAAAGCTTTCATAATACCATCTCCAAGCTCATTATAACATAGAAAAAAGGTCTTTACTAGACCTCTAATAACTATAATGTCCCTTCACTAGGTAGCAGATCATTATCTAATAAATTACCATCATTAGGAGTAGGAGTTTCTGGAGTTAGCGTTTCTAACTTACCAAATAACTCAACTATATAATTAGAAAAAATATTGATTTTTTCTGCTACAAAACTATTAACAATGTCCATTTCTTCTTCACTTACTTCTTTTGCATCCGTAGCACTTTCTGTATCGATTGTTGGTAAATCTTCATTTAAATAAATAGTGTTCATAGACACAATTCCGTTTTCTTGTGATGTATCGTAAAAACTAAATTCCATCTTATATTCCTTATCTTTAGTTACTCTAGTTAGTTTATAATTTATAACTGCTATCTCTTCTTCATCTAACGATGCAGTTAAATCTAAAGATAACTCGCTATCAGATAAAATTAAAGTTCCAGCAACAGTAGTAATTTGTTCTTCATTATTTAGTATTAATGTAATATCTATATTACTATCAGTAGTATATATACCCTCATAAGATAATCTATCAATATCATTTTCCAATATTTTAAATGCTATTACTTTATTACTACTACTATTAGTATAAGAATCATATGAAATAGTATAAGTATTAGAAGCTTCACTATCAATTTCATAATTTTCTATAAGAGATAGTTCTATTCTTCTAACATTATTGAAACCTTCAAGATAAAAGGCTATATTTAAAATCTCAGTTGTATCACTAGCATCTAATTTTTCTTCCAATGAAGCTTTGATCTCTTCAATATATTCTTTTGTTATTTCACTATCTAATTTTTGCAAAGCCTTAATAGCACTAGTATCATTACCAATTAAATCTAAATATTTAATAATAATTTGAAAGAATTTTTTTTCAGATATGCTCAATGATATTTTAGTAGTTTTCACTTCCTTAGATCCTAAATTTAAAGTTTCACTACTTTTATTAAGTTCATTATCTTTTAAATCATCTAATATACTATCTCTAAATAGATTAACTAGTAATTTAAATTCTTTCTTTTCAAGATTTTCAGTCTTAAAACTAGGTATGCTACTAGTTCCATCTGTATCTGAAATAGCTAAATCAGTATAATAAAATGTTTCCATAGCTTCCTTTATTTTATAATACATTCTATCATCATCTAGAAAAGCTTCTAACCCAATAAAATCTTCTTCTGCTACTTTACTATCTAAATTAAAATAAATATCGTTATTACTAATATGATAATCTCCACTAACAGATATAAAAGATTCACCTAGTAGGTTCATTTTAGTATTGGTTGTTATTTTATACTTATCACTATTCAACATTTCATTTAATAAAGTTTCATTAGATACTTCTGTAATAGTCGAAAACACTTTTTTCATTGCCGTTTCAAAAATGTATTTTTTAGAATTCATTAAATAAACACCACTACCAATCATAGCTAGTGCTACTACAAATAATAAAATACTGATTACTTTTTTACCATTCATTCTCTACACCTCTTTATTCTAAATCGATTATACTAGAATTTTGTCGAATAGTCTATATTTTTTCAAAAAAAAGAGACTATTACTAGTCTACTAATTCTAATCTAACGATTAACGCATCGTCGCCTCTACGCTCATCTAATTTTAAAATTCTTGTATATCCACCATTTCTATTTGCATACTTTGGTGCAAGTTCATCAAATACTTTCTTAACAGCAGCAGTATCATTGTGAAGGAAAGCTAATGCTTTTCTTCTTGCAACTAAGCCACCATCTTTACCGTAAGTAATCATTTTATCAACAAACTTACGAGTCTCTTTTGCTCTTGTCTCAGTTGTTTCTATACTACCATTCATGATAACATCTTTAGTAAGATTAGCAAGCATGCTTCTTCTATGTTTGTTATCAACTCCTAATTTTCTATATGCCACTTTGACTCCTCCTTACTAATCGTCTTCACGTAAAACTAATCCTAGTTCTTTTACTTTATCTAACACTTCTTTTAATGATTTCTTACCTAAATTACGTATTTTCATCATATCATTTTCTGATCTATTAACTAAATCTTGTAATGTATGAATTCCTGCTCTTTTTAAGCAATTATATGCACGTACTGAGAAATCAAGATCTTCTATTGTAGTTTCTAATGCTTTTACTTTTGGATCTTCTGTTTTTTCGATCATCATACCAGTCATATCAGCAATATTACTTAAGTTAGTAAGAATATTAAAATGTTCAATTAAAATTCTTGCAGCTAATGCTATTGCTTCTTCTGGTTTTGTTGAACCATTTGTCCATACATTTAAAATTAATTTATCATAGCTTTCGTCTTGCCCCACACGAGCACTTTCTACTTCATATGAAACACGATCAATAGGTGAAAATAATGAATCTATTGGGATAACTCCTACTTTCTTAATATCCAATAACTTCTTATTTTCTTCGCTTCTTACGTATCCTCTACCATTAGATACTGTCATTTCTGCTACTAATTTACCACCTTTAGCAACATTAGCAATAACTAAATCTGGATTAATTATTTCAATATCAGCATCACGTTCAATGTCACCTGCAGTAACTGGTCCTTCTTTTGTAACATTAAGTCTAATTATTTTACTATCATTAGAATGATTTTTTATTACAACTTTTTTCAAATTTAAAATAATAGTTGTAACATCTTCAATAACTCCTTCTAATGTTTGAAATTCATGTAGTGCTCCATCAATTTTAACACTACTAATTGCTGAACCTGGTAAAGATGATAGCATTACACGTCTTAAAGCATTACCTAAAGTAGTACCAAATCCTCTTTCTAATGGTTCAATTTCAAATTTTCCATAAAAATTACTTTCTACATAATCAGTTATTTTATAATTTGGTTTTTCAAATTCTATCATGAAACTACCTCCTTTATTTTAATTAACCACGTGGACGTTTTGGTGGACGACATCCATTATGTGGTATTGGTGTCACATCATTAATTGCAGTAACTTCTAATCCTGCTGTTTGAAGTGATCTAATAGCTGTTTCACGTCCTGGTCCTAAACCTTTAACATAAACCTCAACTTTTCTCATTCCAGCATCATATGCAGCTTTTCCTGCTGCTTCAGCTGCCATACCTGCTGCAAATGGTGTTGATTTTTTACTACCTTTAAAACCGATCGCTCCACTGGAAGCCCAAGAAATAGCATTCCCTTCTTGGTCAGTTATTGTAGTTATTGTATTATTAAATGTTGAATGAATGTGTGCTACACCTTCTGGAACATTCTTTTTAACTTTTCTTTTTCTAGTTTTATAAGCCATAAGATTGACCTCCTTTTTAACTATTTTCTATTATTTCTTTTTATTAGCGATTGTCTTACCTTTTCCTTTACGAGTACGAGCGTTGCTTCTTGTAGATTGTCCTCTTACAGGTAATCCTTTTTTGTGACGAGTTCCTTGATATGAATTAATTTCCATTTTTGTTTTAATGTTCATATTAACTTCACGTCTTAAATCTCCTTCGACAACATATTTATTAACTTCATCACGAACTTTATTTAATTCATCATTATCCAAATCTTTTACCTTAGTCATAGGATCTACTCCTGCATCAGATAAAATCTTTTTAGATAAATTTCTTCCTATACCATAAATATATGTTAATGAAACTTCTACTTGTTTATCATTTGGTATATCTACACCTTTAATACGTGCCATAGAATACACTTCCTTTCATTATCCTTGTCTTTGTTTGTGTTTTGGATTTTCACAAATAATTCTTATTTTACCTTTACGTTTAATAACTTTACATTTTTCGCAAATTGGTTTTGCTGATGCTTTTACTTTCATAATATCCCTCCTATTATTTCCTATAGGTTATACGCCCACGTGTTAAATCATAAGGCGATAGTTCTAGCATTACGGTATCCCCTGGTAAGATGCGAATGTAATTCATTCGGATTTTACCAGAAACGTGAGCTTCCACAATGTGTCCATTTTCCAGTTGAACTTTAAATTTTCCTCCTGGTAATACTTCTAGGACATGCCCTTCGATCTCTATTGTATCATCTTTAGCCATATCATCACTCTCCCGTTAATATTTTGTATCCATCCTTAGTTACTACTACAGTATGTTCAAAATGAGCTGAAGGACTATAGTCATCCGTTTCAATTGTCCACCCATCTTCTAACATATATATATCTGCACTTCCTAAGTTTAACATTGGTTCAATAGCAATTACCATTCCTTCCTTTAATAAAGGTCCAACTCCCTTTGATCCATAATTAGGAACATCAGGTTCTTCATGCAATTTACTACCTACACCATGTCCGACTAATTCTTTAACAACACCTAAATGGTACTGATTAGCATATTTCTCTACTGCATGAGAAATATCGCCGATTCTATTTCCAGGTTTTACTTGTTTTAAACCTTCATATAGTGCCTTTTCCGTATGTTCTAAAAGATATTTTTTATCATTATCTACTTCTCCTACTGGATAACTCCAAGCAGAATCCCCATGATATCCTTTATAACAGGCCCCAATATCGATCGATATTATATCACCATTTTTTAATTTTGTCTTCCCAGGAATTCCATGTACTACTTGATTATTAATACTAGTACAAATGGAACCTGGAAATCCGTTATATCCTTTAAAAGATGGAGTAGCACCTTGACTTAAAATAAATTTTTCTGCTAAAGTATCTAGTTCTTTTGTAGTGATACCTTCTTTAATATAAGGTTTTAAATATTGATGGGTCAAATAAACAATATGACCAGCAATAGCAAGTAATTCGATCTCACGATCACTTTTAATTTTTATCAATACTATCACCTAGTTTATTTAATAGTTCCACAACTTGTTTTAAAGTTTCTTTAGATCCAGAACTACTATTTATTCTATATAGACACCCTTTATTATTGTAATAATCAATTAATGGTTGTGTCTTTTCAAGATAAGTATTATATCTAGTCTCAAATGACTCTAAATTGTCGTCACTTCTTTGATATAATTCTCCACCACACTTATCACAAGTATTAGGAGCTTTAGGCGTTAATTCAGGATTATATATATTATATATAGCATCACATCCGTGACATAGTCTTCTACCAGTTATTCTTTTAATTAACAGTTCTTTTTCTATATCTAGGACAATGACAATACCTAAATCTTTATTTAATTCTTTTAAAAGATTATCATACATTTGCGCTTGTTTCACTGTTCTAGGATATCCATCTAAAATATATCCATTATCACAACTAGGATCCATTAATCTATTTTTTAAAGCACTTACTACTATCTCATCCGATACTAACATTCCTTTAGTTTGCATTTCATGAATTTGCTTTCCTAGTTCATCGCCTTTAGTAGCAGCTTCTCTTAATAAATCACCTGTTGAAATATGTACATAATGATATTTTTCTTTTAAATCATTTGCTAAAGTTCCCTTACCTGCACCTGGTGCAGCGATTAGTATTAAATTTTTCATTATCTTCTACTATATCCCTTCTTATAAGTTCTAGTAACCAAACTACCCTCTAATTGTTTATATGTTTCAAGAGCAACACCAACTACGATTAATAAACTAGTTCCACCAATAGTTATAGTAGATGGCAACTTAGTAACATTACTGAATATAATTGGTAACCCTGAAATAATAACAAGAAATAAACCACCAACAATAGTTAACTTCGATAATATATTACCTATATATTTCTCAGTATCTTTTCCAGGCCTAATACCAGGAATAAATCCACCGTTGTTTTGCAAATTCTTTGCTAATTCATCTGGTTTTAATTGTAAGAACGTATAAAAATAGGCAAAGAAATAAATTAATACTACAAATATTAAGAATCCAACTGGTGTTGTATAATTTAAATATGTATTTACAAAATTAGTAAATCCATCGTTCTTTACAAATTGAGCTATCGTTGCAGGTATTGCAAGTAAGCTTGATGCAAAGATTACTGGGATTACTCCAGCTGAATTGATTTTAATTGGCATAAATGATTGGTTAGCTCCCATTGCACTTGTTGTTTTATTTGCATATTGGATAGCTACCTTACGCTCTGAATTTTCAACAAATATTACTCCAATTACTATTAAGAAATATACAATGACAAAACCAACAAACGATGCAATACCTAAAGGTAAAGCCAATTCGCTTTCCAAAATCAATTGTTGAAAAGCTGTAACAAACATTGTTGGTAATGTTGAAATAATACCTGCCATAATAATTAATGATATACCATTACCAATACCCTTTTGAGTTATCTGATCTCCTAACCATAATAGGAATGCTGTACCTGCTGTCATAACAGTGGCTACATACATATAGTCTAAAGTAGATTGCCCTTTACCTAAGAAAGCAAAGGCAAATGCAAATCCTTCAATAAAGGCAAAAACAATACCCATATATCTAGTAATTTGATTAATTTTTTGACGTCCTACTGGTCCTTGTTTCTTTAACTCACTAAAGTATGGAACGATATCCATTTGTAATAATTGAACAATAATTGATGCTGTGATGTAAGGCATTACACCTAAAGCAAAAATTGAAAATTGCTTTAAAGCGCCCCCACCCATAACATTAATTAATTCCAAAAAACCTAAACTCCCAGTGACATCTGCTGTACCTGGAATTTGAATTCCAGTTCCTACAACAAATATCAATAATGCACCTAATGTAAATAAAATCCTTCTACGTAAGTCTTTATTAATAGGTGACATTAATTGTTTCAATGGTTGAAACATATTAGATCACCTCAATTTTACTTCCAGATGCTTCAATTTTTTCTACTGCACTATTTGAAAATTTATGAGCTTGAATTGTTAATTTCTTCTCTAAATTTCCATTTCCTAATATTTTTATTCCATCTAACTCTTTATTTGCTAATCCAACTTCTTTAAGTAATGCTGGAGTAACTAAAGTACCATCTTCAAATCTATTTAAATCTCCTACATTTACTACTGCATATGTAGTTTTAAATTTATAATTTGAAAATCCTCTTTTTGGTAAACGTCTATATAAAGGTAATTGTCCACCTTCAAATGTAGCTTTTACTCCGCCACCACTTCTAGAATTTTGACCTTTTTGTCCTTTACCACTTGTTTTACCTAAACCTGAACCTGGTCCACGACCTACAATTTTTCTTTTTTTAGTTGCACCAATATTTTTTTCTAATTCATGTAATTTCATTATCCTAAAATCTCCTCTACTGTTTTTCCTCTTAATTCTGCAGTATGTTCAGGTGTTTTTAATTGTTTTAGTGCATCAATTGTAGCGTTAGCCATATTATTTTTAGTTCTTGATCCAAGTGATTTAGACGAAATATCGTGAATTCCAGCAAGTTCTAGTACAGCACGAACTGCTCCACCTGCGATAACTCCAGTACCAGCTACTGCAGGTTTAAGCATTACCTTAGCAGCTCCTCTAGTACCATATACTTCGTGGGCAATTGTTCTATTATCAGTTAGAGGTACTCTTATTAAGTTCTTATTTGCAGCTTGAATTGCTTTTTTTATTGCATCAGGTACTTCGTTAGCTTTTCCCATACCTAATCCAACTTTACCTTTTCTATCCCCAACAACAACGGTTGCAGAAAAACGTCTTTGTCTACCACCCTTGTTAACTTTAACAACACTTTTAACTTCGATTACTTGTTCTTCTAAAGTTTTTGCTTTTGGGTCATTATTTTTATTTTGCATAAATTACCCTCCTTTTAGAATTCTAATCCTTTATTACGTGCAGCTTCTGCTAAAGCTTTTACACGTCCATGATAAAGATATCCACCTCTATCAAATACTACTTTTTTTATTTTTTGTTTAATCGCACGTTCAGCAATTAACTCTCCAACTTTAGTAGCAGCTTCTATGTTACTTCCGTTTTCTAATTTCAAATCTTTATCAAGTGATGATGCAGAAACTAAAGTTACACCAGCTTCATCATCAATAATTTGTGCAAAAATATTTGAATTTGATCTAAACACGTTTAGTCTTGGAACTGCACTGGTTCCATGAACAGCAGTTCTTACTCTATCATGTCTAGCTTGACGCATAACATTTCTTGATACTTTTCTTATCATAAGTAACTTCTCCTTATCTTATATTTTAAGCAGCTTTCTTTCCTTCTTTACGACGAACATGTTCATCTTTGTAACGGATTCCTTTACCTTTGTAAGGTTCAGGTTGTCTAACTTTTCGGATATTAGCTGCATACTCACCTACTTGTACTTTATCAATTCCTTTTACAGTAAGTTCAGTATTACTAGGAACCTCAACTGTGATTCCCTGTGGAATATCCATCTCTACTGGATGAGAGTATCCTGCATTAATTACAATTTTATTTCCTTTTAACGCAAAACGATAACCAACACCTAGGATTTCTAGTTGTTTCTCATAACCTTTGCTAACACCTATAACCATATTATTAATATTAGCATTAATCGTTCCATGCATTGCTTTCAAATCATCACTTGCTCTTAGTACCTCTAAAGTGTTATCTTCTACTTTTACAGTAATACCATTTACTAATGAAGTAGTAAGTTCTCCCTTAGGTCCTTTAACAGTAACGATTCCATTTTCTTCAGTAACTGTAACTCCATCAGGAATTACAATTTTTCTATTTCCTATACGACTCATTTTAGGTCCTCCTTACACTTTAGATTACCAAATATACGCAAGAACTTCGCCACCAAGATTTTCTTTGCGAGCTTGTTTGTCAGTCATGATACCACGTGATGTAGAAATAACTGCTATTCCTAATCCATTTAATACTTTAGGCACTTCATCACTTTTTACATATACTCTTAACCCTGGTTTAGAAATGCGTTTTAATCCAGTAATTACTCTTTCTTTATTTTTTCCATATTTAAGTGTTAAAACAATTGTTCCTTGAACATCTTTTTTAACAATTTTATAATCTTCTATAAATCCTTCTTCTTTTAAAATTCTTGCAAGTTCTTCTTTTAATTTAGAAGCAGGTACTGAAACTTCAGTATAGCGCATTGCGTTTGCATTACGAATGCGTGTTAACATATCTGCAATTGTATCAGTTACTACAGCCATAATTATTCCTCCTTCCCAAATTACCAGCTTGACTTTCTAACACCTGGTATTTGTCCTTTATAAGCTAATTCTCTAAAGCAAATACGGCAGATCCCAAATTTACTCAATACAGCATGAGGTCTTCCACATCTTTTACAACGTGTATATTCACGAACTTTGAATTTTTGCTTTTTATTAGCTTTAACAATCATACTTTTCTTTGCCATTATTTACCCTCCGATTACTTTCTAAATGGAACACCAAGTTCATTTAATAAATCATAAGCTTCTTCGTTTGATTTAGCAGTTGTTACAAATACGATATCCATACCTCTAACTTTTACTACATCATCATATTCAATTTCTGAGAAAATCAATTGTTCCTTAATTCCTAATGTATAATTTCCTCTACCGTCAAATGCTTTTGGAGATACTCCTCTAAAATCACGAACACGAGGTAGTCCAATAGATAATAATTTATCCATAAAATTATACATGTTTTCTCCTCTTAAAGTAACTTTACATCCAATAGATTGACCTTCTCTTAATTTAAATCCTGCAATTGATTTTTTAGCTTTTGTAATTACAGGTTTTTGTCCTGAAATTAACTCTAATTCCTTCACTGCTGCTTCTAATAATTTAGAATTACTAGTAGCATCTCCAACACCGATATTAATTACGATTTTTTCTAGTTTAGGAACTTCCATAATAGTCTTATAATTATATTTATTTGTTAAACTTGGAACTATTTCATTTAAATACTTTTCTTTTAGGCGGTTCATATAATACCCTCCTTCCACTAATCAATCTTCTCGCTAGATTTCTTAGCTATTCTTATTTTTTTATTATTTTTATCAGTTGTATGCCCGATTCTAGTACCTTTTTTTGTTTTAGGATCTAGTATCATAACATTTGAAGCATGGATTGGTCCTTCAACTTCTAGAATACCACCAGTTTCTTGTCCATTACCTTTTTTATGTTTCTTAATGATATTACATCCTTCTACAATTACTTTATTTTCATTTCTAAGGGTTTTAATAATTTTTCCTTCTTTACCCTTACTAGATCCAGCAATTACTACGACTTTATCTCCTACTTTAAATTTCATAATATCCTCCTTTATAGCACTTCTTTAGCTAAAGATACTATTTTCATAAAATCTTTGTCACGAAGTTCTCGTGCCACTGGTCCAAAGATACGAGTTCCTACTGGACTCTTGTCATCCTTAATGATAACACATGCATTGTCATCGAATTTAATATATGATCCATCTTCTCTTCTTACACCTTGTTTGCTTCTTACGATAACAGCTTTTACTACTTTTCCTTTTGGTACAGTTCCATTAGGTGTGGCTTTTTTAATTGTACCAACAACTATGTCACCGATATTACCAGTTTTTACTTTGCTTCCACCTAGGACTCTGATTACTAATAGTTCTCTTGCTCCTGAGTTGTCAGCAACTTTTAAACGACTTTCTTGTTGAAGCATAATTAATCCTCCTTCACCTAAGTTATAAAATAACTGCTTCTTTTACTATTTCTGCTAAATAGAATCTTTTAGTAGCTGAAATTGGTTTTGTTTCAACTATTCTAACAACGTCTCCTTCTTTAGCTTTATTTGATTCATCATGTACAGCATATTTTTTAGAATATTTAACTCTTTTACCATACAATGGATGTTTTTTATAAGTTTCTACTAAAACAGTAATTGTTTTATTATTTTTAGCACTTACTACTTTTCCAACTAACTCTTTTCTTACTTTTTCCATCTTAACCCTCCTATTTACTCATTTCACGTTCACGTAGAACAGTTTTAAGTCTTGCTACTTGATGTCTTAAATCTTTGATTCTTGAAGGTTTTTCTAAATTACCTGTTGCTTGTTGGAAACGTAAGTTAAATAATTCTTCTTTTGATTCTTTAATTTTAGTGATTATCTCTTCTGTGGTTAAATTTCTAATCTCATTAACCTTCATTTATATCACCACCATTTTCTTTCATTACAAACTTTGTTTTAATTGGTAATTTATGTGCAGCTAGTCTTAATGCTTCTCTTGCTGTCGCTTCGTCAACTCCGGCAATTTCGAACATTATTTTTCCTTCTTTAACTACAGCTACCCATGCTTCTACATTACCTTTTCCTTTTCCTTGACGTGTTCCTAATGGTTTCTTAGTTAATGGCATATGTGGAAAAATATTAATCCATACTTTTCCTCCACGTTTCATATAACGAGTCATAGCTACACGAGATGCTTCAATTTGATTTGTTGTAATCCATGCTCCTTCCATAGCCATTAGTCCATATTCACCATTGTGTAATTCAGTATTACCTTTAGCTTTGCCTTCGTAAGGTAATCTATGAACACGACGATATTTAGTTCTTGCTGGTATTAATGCCATAATTAATTACCTCCCTTAGCCTTTTTATCTTCAAGAATTTCTCCTTTATAGATCCATACTTTAACACCGATCTTACCAAAAGTAGTATCAGCTTCACTATGTGCATAATCGATATCTGCTCTTAATGTATGTAGTGGAATAGTCCCTTCAGAATATCCTTCACTACGTGCAATATCTGCACCACCTAAACGTCCAGATACTAATGTTTTAATCCCTTTAGCTCCAGCTTTCATAGCGTTTCTAATTGCTCTTTTTTGAGCCATTCTAAATGATGCTCTATTTTCGATTTGATTAGCTATAGAAGAAGCAACAAGTGCTGCATCGATATCTGGTTTTTTAACATCTACGATTGATATTTGAATATCTTCTCCTACCAATTTAGATATTGCTTTTTTTACTTTTTCTATTTCTTCTCCACCACGACCGATGATAACACCAGGTTTAGCAGTGTGAACAATAACTTCTGTTCTTTTACCATTTCTTTCAATTTCAACTTTACTAATTGCAGCATCTTTTAAATTCTTAGTCATGTATTTACGAATCTTCAAATCATTTTCTAAATACTTAGAAAAATCTTTTCCAGATGCGTACCAATTAGCTTCCCAATCTTTGTTGATACCTATTCTAAGTCCAATTGGACTAACCTTTTGTCCCATACTAACCTCCTATCAGATTATTTGCTAGCCACAGTAATAATAATGTGACTAGTTCTCTTATCGTTATGTCCTATATGACTACGTGAATCAAACATATGTCTTTTCATTACAGGACCTGCATCTACTCTTGCTTCTTTTACATATAGAGTATTTACATCTAGTTTTAAATTATTAACTGCGTTTGCAATTGCTGAATCTAAAACTTTCTTTGTAAGCCTAGCTGGCTTTTTATTCATATTATTTAATATGTTTAATGCAACATTAACATCTTTACCACGAATTAAATCTACAACTAATCTTGTTTTAATAGGTGATACTCTAAGAGTTTTTGCGATTGCCTTTGCTTCCATTTTCATTTCCTCCTAGTCATTATTTCTTTTTATTTTCGCCATGACCACCAAATTTACGAGTTAAAGCAAATTCTCCAAGCTTATGTCCAACCATATCTTCAGTTATATATACTGGAATAAATTCTTTCCCGTTATGTACTGCGAATGTGTGTCCAATAAAGTCAGGATATATTGTTGAACGGCGTGACCATGTTTTAATTACTTCTTTTTTTCCACTTTTATTTAATTCATCAACCTTTTTTAGTAATCTATCGAATACGTAAGGTCCTTTTTTTAAACTTCTAGCCATAATTAATTCTATCCTCCTTAATTACCATTGCGACGACGCACAATAAGTTTATCAGACGCTTTCTTTTTACGAGTTTTGTAACCTAAAGCAGGTTTACCCCAAGGAGTAACTGGTCCTTTACGTCCGATCGGTGCACGACCTTCTCCACCACCATGTGGGTGATCATTAGGGTTCATAACAGAACCACGTACTGTAGGACGAATTCCCATATGACGGCTACGTCCAGCTTTTCCAAGTTTTACTAATTCATAATCTTCGTTTCCTACTTCTCCAATAGTTGCATAACAAGTTCCAAGAATTAATCTTTGTTCTCCACTTGATAAACGAACCATTACGTAAGATCCTTCTCTACCAAGAATTTGAGCACTTGCTCCAGCACTTCTTGCTAATTCTCCACCTTTTCCAGGCTTTAGTTCAATATTATGAATAACAGTACCTACTGGGATGTTAATAATTGGTAAGCTGTGTCCTAATTTAATATCTACATTCTCACCTGCAATTACTTCCATACCTACTGTTAATCCCTTTGGAGCGATAATATATCTTTTTTCTCCATCTTTATAATTAATTAATGCAATATTTGCACTTCTATTTGGATCATATTCAATGGATGCTACTACACCAGGAATATCTCTTTTATCTCTTTTAAAATCAATAATTCTGTATTTTCTTTTTGCTCCTCCACCTTGATGTCTTACAGTTATTCTTCCTTGATTATTACGACCACCATTTTTCTTTAAAGTAACTACCAAACTTTTTTCAGGAGTGTTTGTAGTGATCTCGGTATTTATTAAAGTAGACATTCTACGTCTAGCATTCGTAGTTGGTTTAAAATTTCTAATTGCCATATAAAATTACCCTCCTCTAATTAAGATCGATAGTTTGACCATCAGCTAATTTAACAATTGCTTTTTTATAACGATTTGTTAAACCAGTATAACGTCCTACTCTTCTTTTCTTTGTTTTAGCGTTAATTGTAGAAATACTTTCTACTTTAACTTTAAATATTTTTTCAATAGCTTCTTTAATCTCAGTTTTATTTGCTTTAGGATCTACTTTAAATATATATTTTCCTTCTGTTTGAGCTAAAGTACTACTCTTTTCAGTAATTACTGGTGCTTTAATAATTTCTAAATATTTTGTATTCATTATGCTAGCACCTCCTCAATTTCTTTTAATGCTTCTTCTGTAATAATTACTTTTTCGTTTGCAACTAAATCTAATACATTAATTTCGTTAGCTTCTAATAAAGTAACATTAGCTAAATTTCTAGAAGCTAAAATAATGTTTTCATCTAATTCTTTTACGATTAATAAAGTTTTTACATCACTTACTTTTAATGTTTTAAGAATATTTAACATATCTTTAGTTTTTGGTGTTGCAAGTTTTAATTCATCAAGAATAATCATATCACTTGCTTTAACAGCCAATGCACTCTTTAATGCTAATCTTCTTTCTTTGCGATTCATCTTTTTACTGTAATCTCTTGGAACAGGTCCGAAGGCAACTCCTCCACCTCTCCATTGTACAGCTCTAATTGATCCTTGACGTGCACGTCCTGTACCTTTTTGACGCCATGGTTTTCTTCCACCACCGCTAACTTCAGAACGAACTTTAGTCTTATGGGTTCCTTGTCTTAATGATGCTCTAGTTAAAATGATGGCATCATATAAAACTTTATTGTTTGGTTCAATACCAAATATATTTTCATTTAATTTAATGTCCTTAACTTCTTCACCTTTAATATTTAAAAGTTTTTGTTTCATCTCTAATTCCTCCTTTCATCACATTTAATTTGTCTGTTTTAATTCCTATGTGATGATTATTCTTCAGTATTTACTTCTTCAGCTTCTGCAACTTCACTAGTAACTTCTTCTTCACTAGGAGCTTTTTCTTCTTCGATTACTTCGTAAGAGATTAATTCTTCCATCTCATTTACCTTTTCACCTTTTTTTACTGAAGTCTTAATCATAACTAAAGATTTTTTTGGACCTGGAACATTACCTTTAATTAAGATAACGTTATTTTCTAAATCAACTGATACAACTTCCAAATTTTGAATAGTTGTAGCAACATTTCCCATATGACCTGGTAATTTCTTACCTTTTAATACGTGCATAGGAAGTAATGTTCCCATAGAACCTACTCCTCTATGATATTGTGAACCATGTCCCATAGGACCACGGCTTTGATTATGACGTTTAATTACACCTTGGAATCCTTTACCTTTACTGATTCCACTAACGTCAACCATTTCACCCTTTGTAAAAATATCTGCGCTAATTACTTGCCCTAAAGTGTAATCGTTAACGTTAACTCCTCTAATTTCTTTTAAGAAGCGCTTAGGAGCTGTATTAGCTTTGTTTGTATGACCCATCTTTGGTTTGTTACTAGATTTTTCTTTAATAGTAACAGTTCCAAGCTGAATGGCATCATATCCGTCTTTTTCTACTGTTTTGATTTGAGTAACAACATTTGGTTCTACTTCAACAACAGTAACTGGAATTAATTTACCGCTTTCAGTAAATACTTGAGTCATTCCAATTTTTCTTCCTAAGATTCCTTTCATCTTTGTTTCCTCCTACTTTTATAATTTAATTTTAATATCAACACCACTAGGTATGTCTAAATGAGTTAATGCATCAATTGTCTCCTTACTAGGATTCTTGATATCAATTAATCTCTTATGTGTACGCATTTCGAATTGTTCACGACTATCTTTATATTTGTGAACAGCTCTTAAAATAGTTATTTTTTCTATTTCAGTTGGAAGTGGTACTGGTCCACTGATTTCTCCACCTGTTCTTTTAATTGTTTCAACTATTTTAGTTGTTGCGTTATCAAGCACTCTGTGATCATATGCTCGAAGTTTAACACGAACTTTGTTTGACATTTCTATGTCCTCCCTTCGCCTATATCTAGTATAGACTTGCTCCGCATGAATAACCTGATTTTTTATACCAACTTAACCTGGCGTATCAGCAACCTCACACATCTAAGCAGCCACACAGTTAAAAGTATATCATAGTTATCAAGGATTTGGCAAGGAAAAATTGTATTTTTTTAACCATTTTTTTAAAACTCTCATTAAACAAATCGCCATATTCTTATTTTATTATATTTCATACTTATCATTTCCATATTATATACTAGAAAAATCTATACTTTAATCAAGCCAAACTTCTTATTACAATAATAATATGAATTACTATTGTTTTAAATTTTAAAATAACATTTTACTTTCATTTGATGGATAACATTATATTTTCAAAAAAGTAGACATTAAATATTTTTAGTGTCTACTTTTAAAATTAGTCATTTATTCTAAATTATATTTCTTATTATAATATGCTATTCTGTCCTTATCGTTTAAAAACTCTTCTACAATCTTATCCAAGTCAATTTCTTTTAGTTCTTCTTTATCAAAATAATATTCTATATTATTTTTTTCACATAATTTTTTTGCTCTCACTATTAATTCATTATCTTCAAAATCGTCCCATTGTTTTTCTAAATTATAATCTATTACAAAATTATGAAGTGCAGAACCATATTCTTTAAAATCATCCAAATATCGTTGAAATATCTTATCATACTCTTTAGTTTTTATTGTGTCATAAAATTTCTTGCAAATTAATAGATACTGAGCATAATCAATTTTATCTACAAAAATATAATCTTCTTTATTTGTTATTTCTTTCTCATATTCATACTCATCAATTAATTCAGAGGTATATTTATTAATATATAAATCTGGATCAAGATACAAATTATAAGCTATTTTATATATATTTATTTTCATTACAATACTCCTTTACTCTTTTTTATAAAATTGAACTTTATATATTAATTTATTAATATTTTTACTCCAAATCATAATTAGGCACATATTCATTTAATTTATTGAAATTTTCTTGTCATAAGTATACCATAGATTGGTATTATTTTAAATTCTAAGATTATATATTACTTACATTTGATGAATAGTATTATATTTTCAAAAAAGTAGACATTAAATATTTTTAGTGTCTACTTTTAAAATTAGTTATTTATTCTAAATTATATTTCTTATTATAATATGCTATTCTGTCCTTATCGTTTAAAAACTCCTCTGCAAACTTATCCAAGTCAAAATTATTTTGTTCTTCTTTATTAAAATAATATTCTATATTATTTTTTTCACAAAAACTTTTAGCTATTGTCATTAATTCTTTCTCTTTAAACTCTTCCCAGTCATTTTCTAAATCATAATCTATTACAAAATTATGAAGTGCAGAACCATATTCTTTAAAATCATTCAAATAGTTATTAAATAATTTATCGCATTGTTTATTTCTAATTGTATTATAAAATTTCTTACATATTGATATATATTGTTCATAGTCTACAGTATCTACTAATATATAATCTTCTTTATTTTTTATATTTTTTTCATAATCATATTCATCACAAACTTCTGCAGTATATTTATTAATATACAATTTTCCACTAGCACATAAACTAGCTACTAATCTACATATGTTTATTTTCATGGTACCATCCTATCTAAAAGCAAAAGCAGTATTAAAGCAAAGATAATATTATTTCATTATAATTAATATAACATATAAAATTAAAAAGTAGAATAAGCTGTTTTCTTATTACTACTTTTTATTAGTAACTTAATTTTTACATATCTGTGGAAGATGATAATATTCTATATACTTCTTTATCATTAAAATCATCAATATTTAATTTATTTTTTTCCATAAACTCCCTTAACCAATATAACCATCCAATATCATTTTCTGTTTTAGCTTTCTTTGTGACAATTTCTAGATTTTCAATCATTATCTCTCTTGGTAAATTCGATAAAAATTCCACTATTTCATCAGATCCTGGCCAATTCATATCTTGCAACCATATAAACATTTCTGGTAAAATATCTTTTACTTTAGGATATCCTCTTGTTATTAGTATTTTTGCCTCATCTTCCCACGACCATTTTCCGCCTTTTAAAACAAATAATTTATTTTCATATCTTTCGTCTTTTGCTAACTCTTGAATATTTTCTTTTCGTCTTTCCATTGGTAAACCAGGATGTAATAACTCTTTGTATCTATCTTGATTTTCCATATTTTTTATTTACCTACCTCTCTCATTAAAAAATTATATTATTATATCAATTCTACATAATTATTCTTTGATCATTGATTCTATTTTTTTCTTACACTTTATTATTCAATACCTAAAGTAATATTAATATCAATATAAATCAATTTATAATATTTTCCTTTCTAATAAATAATGTTTAAGATTTATAGTCATATTCATATTCTATAATTTTTAATGTACATATGTTAGGATCGTATAACATAGCTGTGATATGATATGTTCCACTTTCTTTTGGTACTATATTATGTTCTTGTAATTCATCAATGTATACTGAATAATAGCAATTATCCTGATTGTCATAACATCCCAAAAAAACAGGTACAAAAACCTTTAATTTAGAACTTAATTTATTTTGAGAAAACCAACAATTATTTTCTTTTATGCTTGAATAAAATTTGGTTGCTTCTTTTTCGTTAGTAAACCAAAAAGTACTAAATACATATTCTTCATTTTCTTCCCCACTTCTATTAAATTTTCCATAACTAGGAAGCTCTACTTTTATTAGTTCGCTATATACATTGATTTCATTGTAATTAAATTCATTACCACTTTTGTACATAATAGATATCTCCAATAGCAAAATGACAATTACTATATATCCTATTTTTATATTGTTTGCACGTTTTATTCCTTTTTTCTTATATACTGTTCCTAAAATAATTGATAAAACTGGAATGAATAGAAATACGAGTGGCATCCAAAAAACAGTATGAAAAAATTCTGCTGGAACATTTTTAACATACATATAAATCCAAACAAAAAATATACATACAATTGGACAAGAAATAGAAAGAAAAGACAATAATTCTAGAACTATTTTTCTTTTATTTGTACTATTATTCATAAATCACTTCTCCAAATCTATATTTAATTTTTTTAGTTGATTAATATAGTATATACATTCTTTGTTTTGGAAGACATAGGAAGCATACTTTTTCATATTCTCATCATCATTGAGTTTATAATAAACATTAGTTAAATAAAAACTATAGATTACTTTATTTAATTTAGTAGTTGTTGTATTCAATAATTCTAAATAAAATTTTTCTGTTTCTTTTAAATTGTTTTTTGTAGGTTTTTTTAATTTTTCTAAAAAAATTAATTGTGTATATTTTAATGTAACAACTTCTCTTATTTTTTTATTAAATTTTGATGTTTCTAACATTTTTTTGGCGTTATTTAATAATTCATTATATTTATCAATATTATCCAATTCCCAATAAGCTCTTGCTAAATCAAGTAAGAATTCTATTTGATAAAACCTAGGTAATATATTCAATGGTATTTGATTAAAAAGACTTAAAACTTTATTAAATTCGCCTAAACATAAATAACCTGATGATAAATTAAGTCTTATAAAAGAATCTACTTTTAAGTTTTTATTTGTCAATAATTTTTGTTCATATATTGAAATAAATTCTTTTATTTTAAGTTCATCACAAAATAAATTACTTATTTTAAGTGTTCTTTTAGTAGCTATATTATTTAATACTATAGTAATTAAAATTGCATAAATAATTAATATAATCCAAAAAATTGCGTTAAAATTAAAAACTAATGAAAGTATAAATAAAATAACAATACCAATACTTAAGATTACATAATATAAATATTCTAAGTCCTTATATAAACCTATCATTATTACACCTCTTCTTTATTTTATTATTCTATATAAGCATACATAAATTTTTGAATAGTTAAAGTGGAAGTATCTAAATCATACATCATAACATTAATATGATAATTTCCTGCCTCTTCAGGGCTAATATTATAATTACCAGTTTCTTTAAAATATATTGAATAATAGCATTGGTCATTAAATACACTACATTTTAAATTAACGGGTATAATAGTAGATAAATATGAATTCAAATCTTTTTTTGTTAGCCAAATTTGATTATTTTTTATACTATTCAAAAATTTTTGAGAATCTTCTTTATTTGTAAAAACTATATAATTAGTTACAATTTTAGATGAATCATTTACTACTCTGTAAAATTTACTATTTTTTGGAATTTTTTCTTGTATTATTGATTCATAATCTAATATTTCATTATAATTAATTTGGAATGAAGTGATAAATATTAAAGACCCTATTAACAAAAATATACAACTTGCAACGATACCAGTTACTATACTATAACCACATTCTATTTCTTTTTGTATATATATCATTCCCAAAATTATAGATAACAATGGAATAGGCAATAAAAGAAGAAAAATCCAAGAGTATTCAATAATAAAAGGGAAAGCAAACTTTTTTATTTCTAATAAAAACACAATACTTATAATTCCAACGAAAGTCAAAACAAGTGATAAGATACTTAATATTTTTAAAAATCTCTTAATTATTAATTTATTCATATTATTACAGCTTTTTTTATTCATATACACAGCACCTACAGTTTATAAAAAACAGTATTAACCCAAAAGGTAATACTGCTTCCTTATAAATACTATAACATATAGTAACATAAAATTAAATGTATATCACACTAATTGATTAATAAACATTATAAATAAATTTTAGTAAATTTATATATTATAATACAAAAAGTTTGATATAATATATACGTTCGGGAGGTATAGTAATGTTTGAAGTAGAAAAATACCAAAAAAATTATAATAAAAAAATTGAAATTAAAATAACGTTTGAAGAATACAAAAAAATTAGAGAATATTTTCCATATTATTTCCAAAAACTGTTGATTGTTATATCAGCAATTATAATAGTACTTTCTCTCGCGACATTAGTTTCACCTGATCGATTATCTATTGGTGCACTTATTTTAATGGATGTATCTTTTATAATATCAACATTTATGATTTTGAAAATAATTGATATTTTTCTTAGAAAACATAGTTATAAAAAACTTACAACTAAATCATTAGATAATATAAATTATACTCTTTATTTTTATGATGACTATTTTATAAAAGCCACTGAAAGCATAATACAAAAAATAAAATATAGTTCTATTTGGAAAATTAAAGAAACTAATAGCAACATTTACTTATTGATAGATAAAAACAATATTATTCCAATTCAAAAAACTAATTCTAATAACGAAACAATAGAATATATAAAAAATACAATAATAACTAAAAACACTAATAAAAAAAGCAAAAAATTTAGATCTACCAAGAATAATTTGGTAAAAGATAACATCCATAATCCAAAAATTGAAAATTTTTTAACCTTATTATTTGTATTTTCCATTGCCTCAATTTGGATTGGTTTATACCTTTTGGCAATAATAATTGAATTTTTCCATATACCACTACCATTAGCATTTAAATATGGATGGATAGTTTTAATTGTTTTGCCTATTCCAATATTATCTATTGTTTTAGGAATAATATATAAAAGAAAAAATATAAAATGTACTAAAAATATAGTTGCCGGGTGTATAGTAAGTATAGTATTATTCTTCATTAGTGCTTTCTCTTTGCTTTTTAATTTTTATTTTAAAACTGATTATGACAATGTACATAGTTATCAAAAAATAATAAATGTTAATATTCCTAACAAGGGTATTTTTTACAAAATCAAATGGGATTCAAGTTATTTATTAGAGCATACATCTAATTACATAAGATTCACCAATAAACAAGACGCTAAAGATTTTTATAATAACATTAAAAATAATGAGATATGGTCTCTAAAAAATAACATTAGTTCTAATCTAAACATTTTAATTCCTACTTCTTTGTTATGCCAAGCAGAAGATGATCAATGTTACTATTCTATATATATAGATGAAACAACTGATTATAATTCTCTACCAACTAATGATGGTAAATATCATATCAAAACCATGATGTATGATCCAATTACACGTACTTTAACCATAGAAGAATTTTTATATGAATATCAAAATTAAACTAAAAAACAAAAATTTTATCTGAAGTAAAATTTCAATTTATAACCCCAAAACACTCACAATATGTTTTGGGGTTATATTTTCCAATGAGGTATTAATAAAGGTTAAAAAAGCCCAATTTTATGTTATAAAATTAAGTTTTTAATTTTAATAATTTTAAAGGTTTTGATGAAGTTCTTCTATTATTTTATCTTGATTATATTTTTCTGTATTAAAAGATAGCATAATAATTTTTTCACTTAACCAAAAGTCTACTGTAAAATCAATAGTTCCGTCTTCTAAAAATTTACTATAGTCATTATTATTCAGTTTATATAACACTCGGTCTAAATCGATATTACCCCTTGTCTCAATAAAATATAAATCAGGTTGAAACAATAATTTTTTTGACAAAGCGTTTTGGTAATTCAATTACAGTGTCTAAATATAAATTGTTTTTTTAATCATTCTTGTAGTATATTTTATCTTATTTTTAATAAATTCTTGAAATATTTCGTTATCTTTTTTTATTCCATCTATTATTACTATGACATTTTGAAAATTAAATTGATTTAATATTTTAATTATTTTTGTATAATCAATTTCTATTTTATCAATGCTTATAAAAGATGTTTTTCATTTATTTGATAAGAGTTTTTTATTTTCATTTTAAACCTTCATATATTCCTGAACTAGCCATTCCAAATGGTATACCCTTAAAAACAAAAGTACATGCATGCAATAATGAGCTTGAACCTATATTCACTCTAACATTTTATCCTTTTCTAAATAATATTTCAATTTTTTTGGTTCCATCATATTCTGCAAGAATTTGGAATCTTCCATCTCCAAAATGTTTTTATTTTAATCTCACTTTACATTTAAGATTTATAGTCATATTCATATTCTATAATTTTTAATGTGCATATATCAGGATCGTATGGCGCTATGATAATCTTTTATACATCTATTAATTATGTATTCATTAATATTAATATAACACATACCAAAACAAAAAGTAGAGTAAAATATTTTATCCCTACTTTTTTGTATTATTTTATTAAATTTTCAATCTTTGCAGGATTTGCAAAATTGATTCTTCTTAATGTTCAATTTTTTATCATTAATTTCAACGATATCGCTATTAATCCATTTCATATTTGCTTCTGATTCTCTATATTGCCAATATATGTTTTTCACTTTTTGCGTTTCATTATTGACCAATTCTACTCTTAAAGTATAAGCACATGTTGCACCACAATCAATTAAATATGCCTTCAAGGTATATTCACCATTTGGAGAATCCACACTTGATAAATAATCCCCCTTTGGTAAATCAGACATATCAAATTTAATTCTATACACCAAATAAAATAGTACTAATATAAATAAAATTCCCAAAACTAATTTTTGATATTTTTTAATGTTCACTACCATATTTTATTGCCTCTAATCTTACAAAATAGCTATCTCGTGAATCGTCACATGCATATGGGGTCAAATATTTATCTACAGTTTCCAACCCATGAGTCCATAATTGATAAAGTCCTCCCGCTAAAACTAAAGCGCTTGTTGGATATCCAGCAGCTCTACCAATATATCCAAAATGGAAATTACCAAAAGCTTCTCCAGTCATTACTAATCAGTTATAAGAATATAGTCCTTGCTATTTCAGAGCTTTTGTTGTTATATTCTCCATCATTAGTCACTTGTTGAATAAAATTACACACATCCGGTAATTCTGTTACATCTTTGACACTTTATTTATTCATATAAATAACCTTTTGTTTATAAAGAGAATCTTAAACCCTAAAGGTAATACCGCTTCCTTATACACATTATAACACATTATTTCACACTGGTATGCATTATTATATCGCCTAAACTTTTATTGTTTATTAAAATCATAAAAATATAAAATGGAATAAGTAATGACGTATAAATTACTCTTTTAAATGATTTCTTTTTATCTGTTAACCTATTACCAGTTTCATCATATATTTTCAATTTGACAATTTTTTCCCAATACTTTCATAGCCAAAGATAATATCTTTTACAGCAAATAAACCACACACTAAAATAAATCCAAAAAGTGATAATGCAAATTGAAGTAAGTACCAACAAGGATAAAATATTATATAATAATCAATTACCATAGCAATTAATCTTTTTACTTTTATAATCATAATATAGCTACCATTTTCTAAATGTAATCAAATTATATCGAATGTTATTCTTTAGTTAGTGTATTATAAATATAAATTCATTACTGAAAATTATTTCGTTTCGTCTTTTAAAATCCCTTTTTCTTCTGCAATTTTAAATTCTCTTACAAATTTTTCATCTATTTGATCAATATCACTCCATCCAATCATTAATCCATTTGCAATTCTTTCAGGTGGATTTTTATATTTTGGATCTTTCATTATTACTTTAGTTTTAAATCTTTTCGCTTCTCGTTCCGTAATTGATAATATACTCATAACATTCTCTACACGAGTATACCATTTCCCTGCTTTTCCATAGGATCTTGTTGTTTTTAAAAATTTCAATTCTTTTATTATACTTAAATCAGGTTCTGCGTTACCCACCCAGTTATAATATGCAATTACATTCTGTTCATTGGAATATTCCCTTGGCAAACTCCCAATATTTGTTTTCGTGACACACAAAACTCTAAACAATACATATTTATTATACCATTTACTATCCTTAACTTTCTCATTGGTTAATTGATATAATACTACGTCTCCTTTCTCCCATTGAGCTTTGATTAATTTTCTTTTCGATATTTTTTTCTCTGGAGGTTGTGGGGAATTGAGTTTTTCCATTAATTTATTTAATACTTCTTTTCTTTTTTCGTATTGTTTTTCGTCCTCTTTCCATCTTTCTAAATCTATTTCTTCTTTTATAAGTTTTATTGCTATATCTTTTACTTCGGGTAATAATCTTCCATATCTCCACTGTGTATCTGCTAACGCAAACCATGATACTGGTCCATCTTCCTCATCATAAAAATAATCTTCATTTCCCTCTATCAATTCTTCTGTCGCTTCTATATTAGTTTGACCCATTATTTTTAACCTGTTTATATATTCTTCTCTTATATCACACGCTACATCGTCTTGATATAATCCTACTCCCCATGCTCCCATTATTCCATCTCCTTTTATCTACACGGCACTACATGTTCAGATGACCATATAACGGCACTATCCCAATACAAATCACGTTTTTTATTTCTAGGTGAAACTCCGTTTATTTGATTATTTATAGGATTATTTGTATCCTTATTTAAAGTTCTACAACTTTCGATTATCATTTGTTCTAAACCTCTGGCTGTATCTTTTGAAACATTCATAGCTATTTCGTCTAATTCTAAATGTCTTCGATATGGATTCTGTCGATGTCTATATTTAGTTGCTGGTAAATCAGTAGTTCTTCCCACATATTCGATTTTTTGTGTTAACGGATCATATAAAGTATAAACATTATGATTATTAACATCATTATTGCTTTTCTTTTTAGTATTTTTAACGGCCTTTTTTACATTCTTGTATGCATTAATTGAACCTTCTACAGCTCCAACCCCTACCAATAATAATGCCGCGCCTACAGCTCCAACCGCTATTGCTCCTGCTATCATACCTAAAGATGCTGCAACCCCTGTTAATGCTAATGCAACGTCACCACTATAGTCACTAAAAACAATTGGATTATTACTAACATATATATATAAGTTGTAACCAAATATATCTTGATTCGCTCCTAATAATCCATCTGCATTAATAAATCTTCTCCACTCTGGATTATAATATCTACTATTTAAGTAATATAACTCTGTTTCTGTATCGTAATAATATCCTCTATATCTAAATGGATTTATAATTCCTATGTGGTTAGTATCACTTATTGCGTTTCCTATAGCATCTTTTGTACTTAATAATTTACCCCAACTATCATATTCATAACTTACTATTTGTTCATAATTATCATTTAATATTCCTATGATATCTCCTTGTAAGTTTTTAATATAATAATAAATATTATTATTGTATTTTAATCCTACTAATTCATCAGTATCATATAAATAATATATGTAATTATTACCCTTTTTTTCATAAATAATTCTATTGTTATTTAAGAAATATTCTGTTTCTATTCCATTAATAATTTTGTTGGTTCTAATACCATTAACATCATATTTGTAAGTGATATTTAAATTTTTAGAAGTATCTGTATAAGAATTTAAACTTCTACCATTTATCCAACTCATTGAAATATTATTTCCAATAGTTAGTGGGTTACCTATATTATCATAAGTAATGCTTGTGCCATTATAACTTGTTAATTGATCTTCCCAATTACTGTTCCCATATTGGTACGTATCCGTCTTTATTATAGCGTTTGTAGTTAAGTTTCTAGTAACTTTAGTCCCCAAATTACCAGAATTATCATATGTATAAGTTATTTTCTCATCTTTTTCATAATCTTCTTCTTCAATTAGCTCATTATGAACATCATAGCTATATTTTTTAATTAATTCATCATTGTAATATACTTCTGTTATATTGTTTAACTTATCATATTTATAACTATATTTATTAGAACCATTCTTAATTTCTTCTATCAAATCATATGTCCTATTACCATTACTAATATATTTATAAGTTGTTTGATATTCTTCTCCTAAAGTTTTACTTATTAATCTTCCTAAACTATCATGTTGATAATTTATTTCTTTATTATCTAAAGTTACTTTTGTTAATAAATCCTCACTATTAAATGTATTTTCTACTGTATTACTGATATTATCTAATCTATATTGCTTCTTAATAATGTTGTCATTTATATCGTATTCATAGTTAGTTCTAAAATTATCATACCTATATTCATGAAGCCTTTCTCCAATATCATATGTATATTTTATCTTATGATTATTTGATAGAATTTTAGCTAAATTACCATTATTATCATATTTATAATGATAGGTATCGTCCATCTTTTGAATTGTTTTTATTCGTTCAAAATCATCATAATCAAATGATATTTCATGGTTATTACCATAAGTTGTTTTAGCTAAATTACCATTATTATCTTCATAATCATTAGTGGATAAAGTAATGTTATTACCAATCATTACTTTTTTAGTATTTAAAAAGTCATCATAAGCAAAATTATATTCTTTCGTGCCTTGAGTAATTTTACTTAATAAATTTTTATCATTATAACTATAAGAAACACTTTTATTTGAAGTAGTAACTGACGTAATTTGTTTTTGATCATTATATTGATAATTAGTAGTTACTCCATTGGCATTCGTCATTGAAGTAGTTAAACCAGTTACAGAATTGGTTTGATATGTGGTTGTATTAAAATTACTATCTGTTACACTAGTAACAAATCTTCCGTCCTCAGTGTAAGTAGCTGTATTTTCTATGAATTCTTCATCAGTGGTTTCAAAATAAAATTCATAAGCAGGATCGCTATATCCTGGAAATTCAGTTGCTTCTAGAGTATTACCATTTACTTTTAAGTATTTAATATCGTTATCTACTTTAATAGAGTAACTGCCGTTTTCATTTTTTTCTAAATTGAACAAATTGTTTTGATCACTATATATTAGAAAAACTTGATTATCTAAACAAGATAAGGAATAATTTGGTAGAGTTGAATAAATAATTTTGAATTTATCTTCTAACTTTTCTAATGTCCAAATGGTATTACTACAAGCATCTGATTCTACCACCAGAGCTCTACTTCTTGCTTTTATATATTTATTGGTTCCTTTGCTTCTAATTCTATAGGTACCATTTCCTAATTCATTAACTGATTTTTTAGACATTCTAGTTAAAACTGGATTACCAAAAGAATCATATTGTATTTGATTGGATATGCCATAGGATGATATAGTGCTTAATACTCGATCCGTCTTAATGTTATCATACTCAAATTTAAAATTCTTTCCTTTAGGGTTTGTAGCATTAATTAATTGATTATTATTATCATAACCAAACATATTGCTATTATCTTTAAAAGAATCTTTCACATTCGTTATATTACCACTTTCATCATAAATATAATTGCTATTAGCTAAATCCTTATAAAAAGTTAAGTTAGTAATATAAAAGTTATTAGCTTCTCTTCCTTGATTAAACATTAATTTAATAGATTCATAGTCTTGTTCTGCCGTATATCTAAAAGTAAAATATTGCCAAATATTTGGATTTGGATTAAATTCTTCACTTGGTAAAATACAATAATCCGCTTCACTTCCTACTGGTTTAAAATATATCATTACTGAATTCCCAACAATATTTCCATCACTTTTAAAACCTTCGTTTTTATACCAAAATGAAATGTTATAAATGTCTCCTTGTTTTCCTTTTATTGGGAATGTTTTACTAAATCTTGTTCCATATAAAGGATTCATTTTCACTTTTAAAGCTTGATTTTGATTATTATTGATATTTACTACTTCAAAGAAATTGGAAGCATTAGGGCTACTTTCGCCATCATATCCCCACGATTCAAAATTCCAATCAGATAGGCCCTGTGAAAAATCAGAGTTTTCAATAACGTTATAGCAATTTGCTACTTCTCCTTCCTCTAGTTGAATATTATCCATATATAAAGTAGTAGCATCTGATAAATTAAGTTTGATCTTTAAATTACTTGTTGCGTTTTCGTCATAATAAATAGTTACATCTTCTCTAATAAAATCCTCCGAAGATTCTATTGTTTGATCACTAGTTACTGTATTGTTATTTGAATCTACATAACTTAAAGATAAAGTAATTGGTTGATCTGATTTAAAATATCCGCTAAAAGTATAATATTTCCCTTTAGCAAGAGTAATCTCTTGTTCTACTTCTTGATTAGTAGCAATGCTTTCTAGTTTTAAACTTCTGTTACCAGAATATACTTGTTCCGTTGAAAAACTTTTAGTAATGCCTTCACTTATGGTAAAATTATCATTATCTTGTTCAAAACTAGTATTTGATAAATAATTTTTTACGTACCTTGTGGGAATACTATTAGACAACAATTTGTTTTTGTTATAATTGGCTTCTCCATATTCTTGAGTTATAGAGTAGGCACTACTAATATCTTCACTTGATTTTAAATTATTGCTAGATAATAAATTCCCTTGATTGTTAAAAATTAAAGTACTAACTTTTCCTTTATGATCCGTAATACTAGTAGTATTACATCCATATTCTAAAGAAAAATAATTTCCTAGTTTATTATTCAATCCATACTGAGTGACTTTTTTCATTTTATATGGTGATTCGCTATAATATTCATAATTAATTTTTATCCCTGTTACATCAGTAATACTCGATATTAAATGATTGTTATTATAAGTAAAATTAGTAGTACCATTTATACTTTTTATGGAGGTTAGTATTCCATTAGTATATGTTAATTCAACACTAATGTCAGGACTAGTTACCGTAATTTTATTAGTGTCATAAGTAAAGTTAATCTCTTTTTCATTAGCATCTATTACTTTAGTAATTCTATTATTTGAATCTAATTGAATGGTATTAATGTTTCCACTAACATCTTTCATTTCAATTAAACGATATACCTCTCCTGTTTTTGTAAAAGTCTTTTTGTTGCCAACTTTGTCGGTCATGATATAATCATTATCATTTTTTTCAAGAGTTAAATTTAACCCATCCTCATCATGATATTTAACTAAGTCATCTCCCTCTTCTTTATTGAAATAATGACTAGTTCCATCTTCATCTACATATTCTATATAATCTACGTTATCAATAGATACTTCTTCTAAAGTTTGATCCAAGTTAAGTTTATATCCTCTACCATAGATAGTAGTATTGTTTAATACAGCATCATTAGTATTATAAATTAACTTCACACTAGTTGGTAATTTTCCTCCTATTGTAGATCCTAAATGAAAGACTGCTGTCATATTACCATTGTAAGTATTTATATAAGTATTACCATCCGTAAAACTTTGAGTATTATAATTTAAATAGTTTTCTAATCCATTTTGATTACGATAGACTAGTTGAAATAAAGGCATTGGATTATAATCCCCTGGGGTATTATTATTTTTAGAATAAAAAGCCGGATAATCATCATCGATATATACTTCCTTAGCAGATTTTAAAAGTAATCCATAGTTTTTAGTATCTTTATACCATCGTTTTACTAAATTAGTAATATCACCATCATATAATCCATGTGTAGGATATACAACAAAATTTAAGTTATCATCTAAATCTATATCGCTTCTACTTCCATAATAAATGCTTTCCACTCTACTATCATATTTATTATTCATCTGAGCCCAAGTAGCACTAGTTTCATTCCAATCTTGTGTTACCCGATGCATAGTAACTAATTTATTACCTGTTTTATTCCCACTATAACTAGCATATCCAGTTAAAGTTAAATAGGCTCCAATAATTTCACTCCCAGTTCCTATTTCTGGTAAATCAAATTTTATTAAAGTTCTATTAACTCTATTTGTACCATTTACTTTTTCTACACCCGCTTTTAAAATAGGAGCGCTATTACGATCAATACCTGTATCTCCTGGAAAAATATAAGTATCTTGTAGGCTACTACTTTGATTAGTATTAGTAATCGTTGGATCAATATAAACTGGATATTTTGTATCTTTAGCACTTAACCATTCTTTATCTAATAGTAGTTCTAGTTCATACGCCTTGTCCAAATGCCTAAGCACATAAGAAACCTTTTGATTCACAATTCCCTTACTATCTTCCATGTAAGGTTTATCTATAGTAAAAACAGTTTGATGATTATCTATAGCTAAAATAGTTCCATTTTCTTCTTTTAAAGTTAAATTAGTATATATAACAAAAGTTAATTTTTCTATTGGATTATTTTTCAAAATAATTGTCTCTTTTATTTTTGTTGGTAAAGTTTTATAATCTATATCTATGTTATTCAATATATTATTATAATAAACATCTTCTACAAATTTATTTAATTTGATTTTTTTATTAAATTTAACATTGTTAGATTCTTTTAATTTCATATCAAGATAATTATTATCTTTTACAATTTTAATTAAAGAATCTTTACTGCATTCTTTAAAAAACACTTTATAATCATTACTCTTATTCACATAACAATCTTTTTCTTTTATTAAGGTATTATCTATTTCCTCATATCTACCATTTTTTTGGTAATGAATATCTGTATCATATATTTTTGCTATTATAGTGCCATCTTCACGTAGATAGTGCTTTTCCCTTGGTCTTCTTTTATGAATTAATTCTATTTCTTTCATTTTACCACTTCCTTATTTACTGAATACGTTTCCAAATATAAACAGCTAAATATGGCGGCATATTATTATGAGGTTGATTACCTCCGGTATTGGTTGTGTAATGTACTCCTGTATTTTTATCTGCATTGTAAGTCCAATATACTCCAGTTGCTCTTCCTGCTTCCCACTGTGCTTGAAATCTATGATTATGACTAGGCATTTGTGCAACCGTTAAGGTTACTTCCTTTTCTCCACCAGTACTTCCTAATGGATAATCAGTACTTGCTGCATACAAAAATACATCTTCTATTCTTTCCCAAGCACCTCCAAAAATAGTAGTTGGATTAGTATCATTTACACTCATATAAATAGAGCCTATAGGATATAGATAATTAAGCATTGCTTGCGTTGGTAAAATACCTTCTTCTGTTGTAAGGGTCTTTACTGTTAAATTACCATCACTATCTAATTCAAATTTATTATTAGTAGAAGTAATACAAGTAGCTTTTAAATTATTAATTTCTAAATTGGTTTGTTCTCCTTCTTTACTGAAAGAATCAATAATATAATTATGTTCGTTCATTTTTTTCCCTCTTTCTTTTTTTGTTTGTTTTATATTTTATAATTATTCTTCTATTCATCCCCTTTCACTACAATATATTTAGTCAAGAAAAAAAGAATCATAATATTTGCCACTCATGAAAACGCACAAAAAAAGAACTAAAGCTTGTTATACCTTAGTTCTTAACTTATTTTTTATTTAATTTTTATTTACTTTTTTCTAATAAAACACTAATTGCTTTTTGTAATTGATCATCATTTTCTAGCGTTGGATCATTATAATATTTTTCACTTAATTCTACTTCTATCGTAGGAGATATTCCTTCTCCTTCTATACTTTTACCGGATGGAGTTAACCATTCTTGAATCGTATATTTAATAGTAGAACCACTACTTAAAGTTTTTGTTTTTTGAACAGTTCCTTTACCATATGTTTGTAATCCAACTAACTCACTTCCTATATTTTCATTTAACGATGCTGCTAATATTTCTGATGCTGATGCACTAGAGCCATTAATTAAAACAGCAGTTGGCAATGTTATGGGTTTATTTTTACTAGCTAATTGTTTTTCTTCTGTATTTTTATCTTTGACAATAAAAACAATATCTTTTTTATTTAAAAACATCTCTGCAATAGACTTTACTGTTGTTAAATATCCTCCATTATTATTACGAACATCTAATATTAAATAACTTACTCCCTGTTCCTGTAAATTATTTACTACTTCTTCAAACTGTTCACTAGAATTCTTGGCAAAAATATCTATTTTAATATATCCTATTTTTTGATTATCCTTTTCAATGATTTCTCCAGTAACTGAAGTAATATCTACAATTCCTCTTGTAAACTCAATGGTTAAATTTTCTTCACCACGCTTTACAGATAAATTCACTTTAGTCCCTACATTACCACCTTTAATAGTCTCTGTTACTTGATCTAAAGTCATTTCTTTTACTTCTTCTTTTTCTACTTGATAAATAATATCATCTTTTTTTAGTCCACTTTTATCCGCTGGAGTATTTTTATATACATTTCGAACTAAAATAGTCCCCTCTTCCATCTTGGAAATTTCTGCCCCTAATCCTATATATTCTCCTTCTAATTTTTCATTAAATTCTTCTGAAGCATCGGAATCTAAATAACTAGAATATGGATCATTTAAATAATCGATCATTCCCTTTATACCAGACTCTAACAATTCATCATTATCTATTTCTCCATAATAATCATCCACTACATCATCATAAGTAGAAATTAATTCTTTTAAATCTTTATTGTTTATTCTTACTCCACCATTATCCCTAAAATAGGTAACTGCACTTCCTATTAACGAACCAAACAAAGCAGTGATGACCATAATAACAATAACTTCTATAGTATTAAACGTATTTTTTACAGGTTTTATTTCTTTTGCATTCTCTTTTATCTCTTCTGCTTTCAAATCTTTCTTTTTATTCTTCATACTATCACCTCAATGCCAACAATACTACATTATAATATTATCACATATGAATTAAAAATAGAATTAAATTTTAAAAAAAGATATCCTTTTAAGAATATCTATTCTGAATCAGTTTTAGTTAATTCTTTAATATAATTTTTAATATTATCTTTTCCTTCAATATACTTAGTTACTTTTTTATTATTTATTCTTATTAACGTAGCGCCATTAATTTTTAAATTAGATAACGATGTAGGATTTTTATTTGAAGATTCTCCTTCTTTTACCATATATTTTTTGCTAAAGTTAGTAGATAAATCTACTTTATACATAGGAATTGCATTCTCTTTAGCTTTATAAGTTTCTACAAGCATAGAATATAAATTACTATACAATTCGTCCGTAAAATCATAATACATAATCATATATTCGCTATCGTCTTTTTCAAAAGTTTCTCCCATTAATATTTCTTCCTTTTGAATTTCTACTTCTTGTTCATCATCATTATTTTTATTACTAAATTCTCCATTAATAAAAGCTGTTACAAAATATATAATAGCAAAACAAGCAATAACAATTACCCCTATTTTAATCATTTTCATAACGTCTTCATTATAATGAGCTGGCGTTTTACCTATTACTTTTTTATTCTTTTTTGCTTTTTTTGTTTTTTTCTTCTCCATTTCCCATCACCCAGTTAAAATTATATCATTACATAACAAAAAAATAAACACTAAAGTGTTTATTTCATCGTAGGTATAGCACTAATAGAGTTAGCTATTTCAATTAATTCAATCTGACTCATAGCATCTGACACAATATAATACTCTATTCCATTGCTTACCCAGGTAATAGAATTAGAAGATAATGCTCCTACAGTATCTGCTAATAAGAATGGTTCTCCATAGGTTGGTATAACTGAGAATTCATCTTCTATGCTAACCGTTTCTTCTACTAATAAAAATGGTTTTTCTCCATCAAAAGTTAAAATTATTCTTTCACCATCCGTTTTCGCTACTTTTTCTTTATCTACTAAAGAGGTTCCGGTTGGAATATATAATGGATAAATAATATCATCTATTACATTTGATTCTTCGGTAGTATCATTACTTTCTTCATTATTAGATCCATCATTCTGATCTTCTATATCAATTTGTTCAATAATACTATCTAAATCAAAGAAATTATCGTCAAAGTTAGCTTTTAAATCAATATTACTAAATTGCATAATCATTTGTGGTATATCATTACTATCTAATACTTCTACTGTTTTAAAATCCAAATCTTTATCCAATGTTATTTTTTGCTTTATTAAATTAGTATTATTAGGATAAGTAACCTTAGTAGTAATTACATAACCATCTTTTGTCTCTTCAAATACTTTTTCTTTATCATTTTGAATATCTTTCAATAATGATTCTAATAAATATACCTGTGAATTATTATTTGGCCAATCGCTTTGAAATTTAAAACTTTTATTTAACGATGGTGTTACTACATAAACTCCTTCCTCATTTTTTAAAATAATTTGTTCATGATCATTAGATGTATTTGTTAAACTAACACGATATTTACTTGGCTCTTCAAACGATACTACAACATCGTAATTATAAGTATCATCATTATTAGTTATTTGAAGTGCTCCTTCCAGTTGATAAGTTGTAGCCGAACCAATTTTTTTATCGAGATCTTTAATGATATCATCCGCATCTTTCTTTCCACATCCTGTTACAAATAACATCATTATTATTGTACCCAATATAATTATTTTTTTCATTTATTCACCCCATATTTTTTATTTTCATTTAATTATATGGTACAGTTTATTGATTATTCGTGAATAATTTTAAAATAATTGTTTATCATAATAGTGAGTTCACAAAAAGGAGGAGAAATATGCAAACATTACAAAGAGTAGCACTAGTATTAACGATTATAGGTGCGTTAAACTGGGGATTAGTAGGTCTATTTGAATTTGATTTAGTAGCATCATTATTTGGTGGAACAGATCAAGTTATATCTAGAGTTATCTATTCACTAATTGGTTTAGCTGGAATCATTAATATTGGTTTATTATTTAGTGATATGGATGATAAATAAAAATAGACACTGATTTTGGTTATCAGTGTTTTTTTATGGTTCATAATTCCATAATCCTAATTTCCCTTTTATGGGAATCGGTTTATCATATTTTTTTATTTGTTCTAATTTCCAAGCATAAGTTTCATTGTGATTACTTTTCCCATACACTACTTCATTTCTATCTATTAATTTTTTATTAAAATCCTCATTCACTAAAATACAGTCAGTAAGTATAGCTTCCCCTATAATTGATCCTGGTGTATATTCTAAGTTATAACAAGAAAAACGATTCAACATATCTTTTTCAATTGTCATACCAGCATGAATTAAAATTTTTCCTCGATATTTAGTTTTCCAACTTCTAAATTCATATTCTTTATATCCTTCTATAATAAGAGTTGCCCACGGTTCCTTAATAGTTAATACTTTCATATAATCTCCTTACACTATTATTATAACCGATCTACAAGATGATTCAACTATTCTTTATGTGTAAATTTTGCCAATTAAAAAGCTACGAAGACGTAGCTTTTTTTATCTAAATTGACAGCAAGATCCACATTGGATATTAGATACTGTATTTTCTTCACAACAACTGTGAGTTGGTCTATAAGTATGTCTAAATACATGATGATTAATTATTTTTGTTCTACGAGGACATACATGAGGCACTTCATGCATAATTGTTCTATGAACAACACGTTCTTGTAATGGTTCTACAATTGGAGATTGTACTGATCCCATCATAGGGGCACTACCTTGTTGTGCCATCATCATATTTCCTCCGCTCATATTAACATCGATATCCATAGTGATATCATTTTCACCTACAAAATTTTGATTAAATTCATTTTGTCTATCACGACAACATCCACCAAACATTTATTTTCCTCCTATCTAGTCTTATGATATTCACAGATAGATATTAGGTATATTAAAATGGCCTACTAAATTAGTTATTTTCTTTAGAATGAACTAAAAGATTCTTATAATACTTTTTTCCTAAACAATAACCTTTTCTTATTATTTTTTGTTTTTTATTCATTGTAATCACCTAATATTAGGTTATCCATTAATCTATTTATTATTTAGCATATCTAAAAATTGTTTCTCATCCCATATTTCGATATTTAACTCTTTCGCTTTATCATATTTACTACCAGGATTATCCCCAACGATAACAACTGATGTTTTTTTACTTACAGATGAAGAAGTATTTCCACCTAGTAATTCTATTTTCTCTTTTGCCTCATCTCTAGACATAGTATCTAATGTACCTGTAATTACAAATGTCTTATTTAAAAATCTATCATCTTCTTTAATCTCAGAACCTAAATACTTAAAATTAATCCCAAGTTCTTTCAACTTCTTGATTATATTTTGATTATGTTCAAGAGCAAAATAATCCACAATACTTTTGGCAATAATTTCTCCTATATCATTCACAGAAGTCAACTCTTCAAGAGAAGTTTCCATTAATTTTTCTAAATCTTTATAGCGTATAGCTAAAATTTTAGCGGTCTTCTCTCCTACATGAGTGATTCCTAATCCAAATAAAAGTCGTTCTAATGAATTATTTTTACTAATCTCTATGGCTTCTATTAAATTATCTACACTTTTATCTCCATATCCTTCTAGTTCTATTAAATCATTACGATGATTTTTTAAATAATAAATATCCACAATATTGTTAATTAAATGCATATTATAAAAATCTTCAATGATTTTTTCCCCAAGTCCATCTATATTCATAGCTTTTCTAGATACAAAATGAATAATACTTTCGATATTTCTTCTGTCACAATTAGGATTAAAACAATAATAATCAACTTGTCCATCTTTTTTCATCAATGGAGAATGACAAATAGGACAAAATTTAATCATTTCAAAATCTTTCTCATTACCAGTTCTTCTCTCCACAATTGGTCCTACTACTTCTGGAATTACATCACCTGCTTTTCTAATAGATACTATATCCCCTATTTTTAAATCTTTTCCTATTACATAATCTTCATTATGTAAGGTTGCTCTTCTTACTGTTGACCCTTGAACTATTACAGGTTCTAAAACAGCATTAGGAGTAATTTGACCAGTTCTTCCTACTGTAAAAATAATATCTGTTAATTTAGTTAATACTTCAGTTGCAGGGAATTTATAAGCAGTAGCCCATTTAGGATATTTTGCTGTAAAACCTAGTTGCTGTTGTTCTTTAATACTATTGGTTTTTATTACAATACCATCGATTTCATATGGTAATGTATTCCTTTTTTCCGTATATTCATCAATAAAAGAAATAACTTCATTAATATTCTTGACTACTCTATTATTAGGATTTGTTCTAAGACCTAAATCTTTCATAAATTGTAATGCATCATTATGAGTGGTAATTCCATAATCTAAAGGATTAGGTAAATGATAGATAAAACACTCTAAGTTTCTTTTAGCAGCAATTTTAGAATCCAATTGTCTAATAGAACCAGCAGCAGCATTTCTAGGATTTTGAAAAAGTTCTTTTCCTTCTTGTTCTCTTTCCTTATTTAACTTCTCAAAAACCTTTTTACTCATGTATATTTCTCCACGAACTTCAATATCTATTTCTCTATTTAACTTTAAAGGAATAGTTTTTATGGTCTTAGCGTTATTTGTGATATCTTCTCCCGTTGTTCCGTCACCCCTAGTCGCTGCTGTTTTTAATTTTCCTTTTTCATATCTTAATGAAACACTTAATCCATCAATTTTTAATTCACAGACATAATTAGGTGTGATCCCTTCTTTTTTTATTCTAGAATCAAAATTGACTAATTCGCTTTCATTAAAAACATTACTTAAAGACATCATAGGTATTTGATGGGTAACCTTTTTAAATTCATCTAAAACCTGTCCACCTGCTCTATTACTAGGAGAATCCTCCCTTTTTAATTCCGGATGTTCTTCTTCGATTCTATATAATTCTCTTAAATATTTATCATATTCTTGATCGGTAATCGTCGGTTTGTCTAATGTATGATAATTATAATCTGCTTCGTTAATTATTTTAATTAATTCTTCGTATCTTTCTTGCATAGTATCACCTATATTTATTATATCATTGAAACATCTTTTTCCATAAAAAAAGTACTAAAATTAGTACTTATTTCCACAATTCTTGTGGATATTCTCCACTGTCTATCATATTTTTAATAGCAGTTACTACACTTTCTTTATCTTCTTTATAAGTAACTCCATACCATTTAGCAGTAGTAGGAACTACTTTTACTTTCATGCCCTCTTCTTTTATTTTAGCAAATACTGATTCCGGTAATAAATATTCGCATTTATCTATATTATCTTTGTTATTCTCTAAAAACTTAGCAAAATTATTTTTTAAATAATCTAATATATCAGGAGTGAATGCAAAGAAATTCATAGAAACGCAAGAATCTGGGTCTACTACAAAGGAATTACTTCCATCTAAAGGAGATGCTTTAATCTTTCCATCTTCTTTTTCTACTTTACTTTCAATAATTGCTTTCAAATAATCTCCTTCTAGTTCACAGACTCCTCTTTTTACAGAGCCATTTTCAGTTAAAGTATTAGCCACTTTATAACCAATAATAGCATATTCTTTTAAATTCATTCTTTCTCTATATTCCAAAAATTGATACGCTTTAATAAAAGCATCTCTTCCATAAAAATCATCAGAATTAATCACTATAAAATCTTCGTTAACTATTCCACAACAAGACATAATAGCATGAGACGTCCCCCAAGGCTTTACTCTTCCTTCTGGAATATGAAATCCAGCTGGTACATCTTCTATTCTTTGAAACACATAATCCACTTTAATTTGATTAGCAATTCTATTTCCTACAGTCTCTTTAAAAATATCAAAATTTTCTTCTTTAATAATAAATACAACTCTATTAAAACCAGCTTTGATGGCATCATATATGGAATAATCAATAATGAATTCCCCATTAGGTCCTACTGGTTCAATTTGTTTTAATCCTCCAAATCGGCTTCCCATTCCGGCAGCCATAATTACTAAAGTTCTGTTTTTATTCATAAAATCCTCCTTATATTTTCTTTATACTTTTATGATTTTTCATTAACTTTTTAATTCCATAAGGGTGCTTAAAAGCAATACTGATTAATGTATTCGTAACTTCTACTACTTTTCCTTGACCAAAGACTTCGTGATATACAAAGTCCCCTACTTTATAATCAACATCTTCTTGATAGAAATATTCTTCTTTATTCACTTTAGGAAGATTTTCTGGATCATCTTTAAACTCTTTATTAAGTAAATCTTCATTGATTTCTCCTATAAATCTACTTGGTGGATTACTAGATTCTTTTCCGTAGATCGTTCTAGTCCTAGCATTTACTAAGTATAATTTCTTCTTTGCTCTAGTAAGTGCAACATAACACAATCTTCTTTCTTCTTCTAATTCTAAATTATCCATAAGTGAATTTATATGTGGAAAAATTCCTTCTTCTAGTCCAATGATAAATACATAATCAAACTCTAATCCCTTAACAGAGTGAACAGTCATTAAACTAATTCTATTTCTGTCATCTTTGTATTCATTAACATCACTAACTAAACTAATTTCTAACAAGAAATCCTCTAAAGAAATAACTCCTTCTCGTTCTTCAAACGACTTAGTAATAGATTTAAATTCTTCTAAGTTCTCAATCCTAATATCGGCTTCTAAAGTTTTTTCATCTTCATATTCTTTTCTTATTCCTGTTACATCTAAAATTTTATCAACTAACTCCGTTAAAGTCAAATCAACACTAAGTTTTTTTAAATCATTGATTAAATTTTTAAACTCCAATTCTTTTCCACTATCAATAGCATCAAATAAGCTTACGTTCATACTATCTGCTTTTAAAGTTAAATTATCAATAGTTTTTAATCCAATTCCTCTTTTTGGAGTGTTAATTACTCGAAGCAAACTTACGTTATCATCTGTATTATGAATCAATCTTAAATAAGCAATCAAGTCTTTAATTTCTTTTCTACTATAGAAATAAAAACTTCCAACTACTCGATATGGAATATTATCTTTTAATAATTCTTCTTCCATATTTCTAGATTGAGCATTCGTCCTATATAAAACAGCAATATCTTGATAATTAATTCCTTGGTTCAAAAGTTTTTTAATTTCTCTTACCACATAAAACGCTTCATCTCGTTCATTAAAGGCTCTAAAGTAGGATATTTTATCTCCTTCCCCTTTATTTGACCATAAATTCTTGTCTTTACGTTCACGATTATTTTTTATTACCTCATTAGCGGCATCTAATATATTTGTAGTTGATCGATAATTTTGTTCTAACTTAATAATTTTAGCGTTTTGATAATCCTTTTCAAAATTTAAAATATTACGATAATTAGCTCCTCTAAAGCTATATATAGATTGATCATTATCACCAACACAGCAAATGTTTTTATATTTTGCGCTAATCATTTTAGTTAATATATATTGGGCCTCGTTTGTATCCTGGTACTCATCAATTAATATATATTGAAATCTCTCTTGATATTTTTGCAAAATACTAGGCGATTCTCTAAATAATTTAATTGGTAAAATTAAAAGATCATCAAAATCAATAGAATTATTTTTAAATAAAGTCTCTTGATATTTGCGATATACTTTTAATACTACTTCTTCAAATTCACTAATAGCATATTTTTGATATTCATCAGGAGATATTAATTCATTTTTGCATCCACTTATTTTATTTCTTATTGCATTCGGATTATATTGTTTAGGATCTAAATCTAAATTTCTAAGAATTTTTTTAATCACAGTTAACGTATCATCACTATCCATAATTACAAAATTAGATTTATACCCTAAAACATTACAATTTTCTCTTAATATTTTTAAACCAAAAGAATGAAAGGTGGATACTTGTACTTTTTTTGAGACCTCACCTATCATATGATATAATCGCTCACTCATCTCTTTTGCTGCTTTATTAGTAAAAGTTATTGCTAAAACATTATATGGACTTATACCTATATCTTCGATTAAATACGCTATTTTAGTAGTTAATACTCTAGTCTTACCACTACCTGCTCCAGCTAATATTAAAATAGGTCCATCTGTTTGTAAAACCGCTTCTTGCTGTTCTTTATTTAAATCATCTATTTTCATGTTTATTCCTACTTTCTATTATCCATTATACCTTATTTCAGTAATAAAAAAAAGAAATTATTACTATAGTGATAATAACTTCTTAACTTCTTTTTTTATTTCCTCATCTTTTAAATAAAAATAATTCCCATTAGTTAATATGTATTGATCAAATTCTTTTTCTGGTATTAAATCTTTGATATCCTGCAAATTTATTTCTAATATTACCTCCTTCATTTTAAAATAATCTACTCCTCTACTAGTTCTTAAAGCTTCTTCGTAATTATTATCTTTGCTAGGAAAATCTAATAGTATCATTCTTTTATTAGATAATATAGTAGATATTTCTACTATTTCTTCATCTTTTTTTAATAAAGAATTATCTGAAATTAGGATTATTTCTTCACCATCTATTATTTTAAAATTATACATAGTTATATCACCTTTCCAATTATATTCTCTAATTCTTTACTCACATTATTATTGTAATCACGTATAATACATTGTAATTATTAAAGGAGGATTTTATGAGAAGAAAAATAATTACTATTGCAGCAATTTTAATTATTTTTGTTTTAGCTTCTGCCGTATTATTCAATGCTTTCAAAAAAGAAGAAGAAAATGGACTAACCAAAGTAAAAGTAGCAGAAGTTACTCACAGTATTTTCTATGCCCCACAATATGCTGCTATTGCTTTAGGATACTTTGAAGATTATGGAATCGATATCGAGTTAACTTTAGTACCAGGTGCTACTAATCTAAAAAGATAGCATCATAATTTAGAAAAATTATAAATAATTTTGATTTGCTTATTTCTACTAATTGTAATTTTATTAATTAAAGAGAATAATAATTCTCTCGTTATATAAATATTATCATAAACATTGTTGGTTGACAATTGATTCAGCTTTTTTAACTCTTGTTGTAATTCTTCTCGTTTTAATAAATAAGTTTCTACGTCAATAATTTCATTAAGCCTATCTTCATATAAATACTTTAATTTTTTTTCTATTTTTTGTATATCTTGATTATTATTAATATTTCTTTGCTTTAATAATTGGTTATTGATTATGAAAGATAAAAAGTTATTGATTCTATTCAAAACAAATTCTTCTAATTTTTGATAATTTATATAATGAGAAGTACAATTACTAGAATTATTTCGATAGGTATTGCAAGTCATAATATATTGTTTTCTTTTATTGGAATAACTAACCCCTAATAGACTACCACATTCCAAACAATAAACTAAACCTTCTAATAATAACTTATTTCGAATAATATGATGTCCTTTTTTTCTTTTTCTAGATTGAATAATTTCAAATAATTCCTCACTAATGATTTTTTCTTGGGTATTATTTATTACTACCCATTCTTGCTGATTCCTTTTTATTCTTGTTTTATTTTTATAACTAACATTTGTCCATACATTACTAACTAGGCATCCCGTGTATTCCTTATTATTTAAAATATTATATATACTAGAAGCAGTCCATTTTTGATTGGTGGGAGATAAAATATTTTGATTATTTAATTTAATCGCAATCTCTTTATTACTTTTGCCATGAAAAGATAAGGAAAAAATTTGTTTAACAATATTAGCTTTATCTTGATCAATAATTAATTTATTTTTATTATTAGGATCTTTTACATAGCCATATGGTGCTCTACTTCCCAAAAATAATCCTTGTTCTTTCTTAGTTTTCAAAATTGATTTTATTTTTTTAGAAGTATCTTTAGAAACCATATCATTAAACAACGCTTTAAAGGGTGCTATATCATTATTACCAGTATCATAATAAGTATCAATTCCATCTAAAATTGAAACATATCTAATTTTATTGGTCGGGAAATAATTTTCCACATAATACCCTGTTTTAATATAATCTCTTCCTAACCTAGATAGATCTTTAGTTATAACCATATTTATTTTATTATTTTTTATATCATGTAATAATTGATTAAAAGCAGGTCTATTAAAATTAGTTCCTGAATAACCATCATCTACATACTCTTTTATCGAACTTAAATTGTGCTCTTTTAGATATCGATAAATCAATTTCCTTTGATTTTTTATACTCTCACTTTCTTTATTTTTTTCTTTAAATAAATCCTCCTTAGATAACCTAATATAAACTCCTACTTTAAAATTACAATTATTCATCATAATCACATTCTTGCCAATAAGTTTTTAAAATCTCTATAATATCCATATTTCCATATTCTTCAATGATTATATAATCTTTCATATTATCAACTCAATAAAAAATATGCAAAAAAAATATTATTAGAATTTCTAATAATATTAAGCTTCGTTTTTATTAAATTTATTTCGGAGCATAAAATAATAGATAATCTGAATAGTACCTATTAATAAAACCACTAAACCATAATTAACAAAAGTACCAAAAATATTTTCTTTTACCAACTGAATCGTTGCTGTTGAATATTCTTCTTCTAAAATTAATTTCATAGCAACATTCCCTAATCCGCCAAGAGAGGCAAATACTCCACCAGCTAAAACTGTTGTTACTCCTGTCCAAATAGCAAAACGATAAATTGACCATCTAACAATAGCTATGATAGCAATAACTATGATAATCATTACGAATAATACTATTTTAGAACTATCTCCAAGTAAAACGCGAATCACATTCATATCTTCTTCGTTTATTTCATTCTTCATCTCATCATATGTCGGGAACATATTAGATATTTCGGAAGAATTTTCTTCCACTTCTACTAAGATATTATCATGTTGTTCTTCCGTTAAAGTGATGCCTAATTCTTGAGCAGTTCGATCTAAAACTTCATCAACTGTTTGTACTATTTTATCAGCTGTAATAATTATTCCTTCTTGTCCACTTGATAAATAATGAGCAACATCTCCATAATACTCACTAATTAATGCTTTAAATTCATTAGAATTAATAATTCCATCCACTATTTGGCGATCTATATTATTATTATCAGCAATAGTATATAATCTATCCAAACTATCACTATCATTAGTGGTTAAAATTTCTTTCATATCCATATCATTAACAATTGTTGATACATTATCTTTGCTAATTAATTTAGGACCAATTAATAATCCAATATACATACATATCATTATAAATAATACAAAGCATAAAAATAAACTAACGATTTTTGATATTACATCTAACCCTTTATTTTTCATTTTGATTCTCCTTTTCTTTTCTATTATTAATAATTAATGTTTTGACCTTATCCATTAATTCATTATTAGCTTCTTCCAAAGAATTTGTTTTTATTTTATACGGTTTCCCAAAACAAATAGTAATTTGATTTTTCCTAAAAATTTTATATTTACCAGTAATAGAAAATGGCACTATAGTACTATTGGTTTTTGAAGCCATAGATACTGCACCAAACTTAAATGGCATAATAACATCCTTCGTTCTATTGAATGTGCCTTCAGGAAAAATACCAATTAATTTTTGATCTTTTAATACTTTAATAGCTTTTTTCAAGGCTTCATGATCCTTTTGTCTCCTATTAACAGGAATGCAAGCCATGGCTTTAAAAAAAGGGGTTCCCAGACCTTTAAACAGTTCATCTTTTGCTAAAAAATGAATTGTTCTTTTTGTAGTACAAAACAATAAAGGAATATCCAAAATATTAGTATGATTTCCACAGATTACAACAGAACCTTTTTTAGGAATATTTTCATTACCTATGATAGTAGGACGATACACAACTCTAAATAATCCATTGACAATTGGTCTTAAAATTCTATATAGTATAGCATCTTTTTTTTCCACATCTACACCTCTATTAATGATTACATTTATATTATAACACGTTATATTAATTATTTGCTATCTTTTTAAATTAGTAGCAGGTGCTGATAAAGTAGCAGCAGCAATATTATCAGGTGATATGGATATTGCTTTCTGTGGTAGTGAAGCAACAATATATGTTTACAATGGTGGAGAAAAAGACTATTTAAAAACTTTTGCCCAATTAACACAAAAAGATGGAAGTTTTCTAGTTTCTAGAGAAAAAATTGACAATTTTACTTTAGATGATCTACGTGGTAAATATGTAATTGGAGGTCGTGCTGCCCTTCGGTTTTTATATGATAATTTTTTTAAGCACTTAATCGGTGCTTAGCTCATTTATTAATAAATTAGGGTCTTTAATTTTATAATTTATTGTTATTTCTTTATTTTGTGTAATCATTATACTATCTATAATACAAGCAATTAAGTTTTTACTTGGTTTTCTTAATCTTAAAAATTCTTTAACTATACTTGTATAATCATTATTAGGCTTCATTTTGTTTTCTATTATCTCAAGTTGTGTTTCTAATTCTTTTAATTTTAATTGATTACTTAATATATCGTTTATTATTTGATTATTAAAGTCTTTGTATTCTTCAAGTGTAATTACCTCATCTATTTTATCAAAGTAGATTTTATTTTTTCTTTTATTAAGTTTTTCTATTTCTAGATTACAAGAATTAATTTCTCCTTTTATTTTTTCTTTAACTTTGTTTCTTTTAGAAGCGTTTTTTAGTAGATTTTCAAAGTTAGTACTATCCACATACTTCTTACACATTTCTCTTATTTCCCTTAATACTTCTTTTTCCAATTTTTGATAATTCATGGTATGAGGAGTACATACCTTAAACTTACTATGCTTTTGATAATATGTACACCCTGTATATGCTCTATCTTCTGTTCTTTTTGATATTGAAATAGAGTGTCCGCATTCACTACAATATAAAAAGCCTCTTAACAAATAATTTGTTGAGTTATTTTGCTGATGTTTGTTCTTTTTATAGACTTGTTGTACTATATCAAACATTTCTTTATCTATTATAGGCTCATGTGTATTTTCTATAACAATCCAACTAGATTTAGGAGTTCTTATTTCTTTTTTTATCTTATAATTAATAGTTTTTCTTCTTCCTTGACATAGATTTCCTATATATGTAGGATTACATAACATTTCATCTATTGTTCTTGAACACCACAAACCATAAGAAGAAGATTTAACACCACGATTTAAATTAGCATATACACTAGGTATTGGAATACCCTCTTTAGATAAAGTATCTGCTATCACTTTACAACTCATACCATCATAAGCCATTTTAAATATTCTTCTAACTATTGGCGCTACTTCTTCATCTATAACTAATTTATATCTATCATTTTCATCTAGTTTATAACCATATACTGCTTTCCAACCAAGAAACTTGCCTTCTTCTTTTTTACTTCTTAAACTTCTTCGTACTTTTTTTGAAGTGTCTTTTGCATATTGGTCATTAAAAACTGCTTTAAATGGTGCTATATCATTACTGACACTATCTAGGTATGTATCTATATCATCTAATATGGCAATATATCTTACATTATGTTGTGGAAAGTATTTTTCCATATATTCCCCAGCTTTGATGTAATCTCTACCAAGTCTAGAATAGTCTTTTGTGATAACACAATTTATTTTTCCACTTTCTATATCTCTTATCATTCTATTAAAAGAAGGTCTATCGAATGTAGTTCCACTTACACCATCATCTACATATTCATCATATATTTTAAAGTTTTCTTTTTGCTTGTTAATGTAATCTAGTATTATATTTCTTTGATTCGAGATACTTTCACTCTCTATTTTATTTTTATCTTCATCTTCTCTTGATAAACGAATATAAGAACCAACATTATATATTTTATCTTGTTCCATTTTACCTCCAATCCAAAGTAAAATATATATGTTTATTAACACATATATTATACCATTTTTATCCTTATTTTTAAAGGCTTTGTGATATTTCTAACTCATAAAATTCGTAGTAATATTCGAGTAAAAATTTTTCTATTATTTCTTGTAAATCTTTACCATCTTTATTAAAAGTACTTGTTATTTTCATAAATTCACCTATTTAAACTTATGCCGACATAAATTGTTTTATTAAATCCTTTCTTTGCTTAAGCAACTTTAGAATACCAATAATCAAAAAATCTTTCTTTTACAAAAAACAAAATAAAGTGTTATATTTTTACAAAATTAAAACCTTTATTTTATAAGGGCTAAAGGTACTTTTACAACCGATTTTTCGAGTAGAAAGTCAGTTTTTAGACATATTTTAATATTAAAAAAACTTTGTTAAGATGAAATCACAAGAGCAAGGAACCAACTCTTGAAAATATGAAAGGAGAATAAAAGATGGTAGTAGATGATTATAAAATTAAGTTAGAAATCATAAAACTTTCTATTATGAAACACACAGGAAGAGAAATCAGCGAAGAACTATTGAATAAGTTTTGTAAATATTTAACTATGGAATATGAAAATAATTCATCTAAAAATAGTATTGATAATCGTATCAATAGTATTTGTAGAACTATTACTATAAAATACGATAAATATATGAGAATTATCAATGCTAACTAATTTAAGTTTATTTAAACCCAAATAAACTTAATTAAACTTATAAATAAGTCATTTAGGATAAATGCTTATTGCTTTGTATTATATTTCCTTAAAAGTGATAAAAAATATCACTTTTTTCGTTTTAGGGGCAGACAAGAGGTTCCAACAAACTATATAATACATAGCCAAGGAGATGAAATTATGGGAAAAAAACATAGAACTTTAAATGATACTATCTTTAGAAATAGTAAATATATAGAGGTGGTAAATAAACAAGTCGGTTGTGATGACTTTAAAAAAGAGTGCCAAAATCCTAATTCTCAATATAAGGGTCAATATGATTTTATGTTGGAAACTTTTAAAACTCTTATTTCACTTTATAATTGTTTTTATAGTGATAGCAACTTATCATTTCTTGAAAAAGTAGAAAATGCTATAAATATTATGGAAGAATACATTTATAAAGATTACGAAGTTGATAAGAAAAAATATAGTGTTAGATTTATTCAAAGTGTGAGTGATAAATATAGCACATATCTATATAGAAAAATAAGTAATGATGAAACAGGTTGGTATGTTATATTAGATGATATAGATTCTAAAGAAATAAATACCTCTCCCATAGCTAAAAATGTTATAAAAGAAATTGAAGAAGAAATGACAAAACTTGAAAATATAGGCTTTGATGATATGGTCAAAGGCTCTATTGCTTATAAAAAAAATAAAGATAGTGATTACAAAATCTATATAAGTAAGTTTGACAGTTTAAATACAAAGCAAGAACAATTTATAGAGGAATTTAGTACTAAATACAACGAAAGCCATATAACTCCCTTAAATGATAATGAACTGACTAATATAGCCTTAATTTATAACCTTGTAGCAAAAGTTAATAATGGCATAGTAAAAGTTCTTTCAAACAAACCAAATAAAAACTATAACTTAAATGAAAGGTCAACCCCTAGCAACTATTACAAGGCTTATCTTGATAGTTTAAATATTAGTATTGATGATAGTTTCTTTACACTTAATGCTAATGCTTTTATGATGAATGTAATTATCACTTATTCTAATTCTTGCGGAGCAAAAGGCTTATCTCTAAATGATATGATAAATAATTTTGATATGTATTACTTTCTTGATAAAATAGAAAATTCCGTAGTCAAAAAAAATCTTTCAGTTAGTGATGAAAGAATACAAAAAATAATTTTAGACTTGAAACAAATTTATAACATTATTACAACAAAAAATAATGGACTTGATGAATTATTTAATAATTTTAAAAGAGCCAATGAAATAATACTAAATATTATGAGCCGAGATAATAACTTAAATTATTATATAAGAGTTAGTTAGGAGAAAAAATGAATAAATTTAATGTTATGAAAATATTAGAAAAACAACAAAAAGAAAAAGAATTATTACATAAAGATTTAGAAAAAGAAGAATATTTGAAAAAAGTTTATAGTTTCATAGATGATTATGTTAAGCCACTACTTGAGAAAACAACTAATAATATAACCTATGGCTTTACTGACGATTTTGATACATTTATCTTATCAAAGAAAGTTGAAGATTTGCTTATTTATACGATAAAAATATTAGACTTAATTGGGAATAATATGTTCAAAGATATAGAGGAACCCCAACTTTTGCAAAATGCTTTGCTTAATGAAGAAATAGGTTTTTTAAACAAAGATAAAAAAATAAAGAAACAAGTAGCAACAAAATTATGTGGTTATATAACAAAAAGATTATCTTATGAAGATAACTTGAATAATTATGTTGATGAATATATAAAACCTATGTTTATTAAGTTAGGCAAAGAAAATAAAATTGTTTTCGATTTAAACTCTAAAGATGAGAATAAATTGCTTATCTCTAATAACACAATAGAGTTATCAAAATTAGGTGTTTGTGAGAATACTATTATAAGTTTAGTTTTTCCTTTTACAAAAAATAATTATGATGAGAACACATTAAGGCATTTAGACTTTCTTTTTAATAATGATACAGAAATAAAACAAGAGTTTGCCGATTATTTAGTTAATACTTTTGTAGAAAGATATAACGAGATAGATTTTATCAATGTAAAAAAATTTAACCTTATAAACATATTAAAAGAGTGATAAAAGATTTTATTCTTTATCACTCTTATTTTTTGTATTTTCTTTAAATAATTCGGCTATATCTATATCAAGTACAAGAGCTAACCTCCAAAGTGTTCCAAGTGAAAATGTTTGATGATTTTTACTTTCTATATTAGATATAAATTGTGTTGAATACCTCATTTTATTGGCTAATTGTTCTTGTGTAAGTCCTTTTAGTTGTCTTTGCTTTTTTATGTTCTTTGATACTACTTCATATATATAGTTTTCATCATCTCTTTTAAACAATTATACCACCACCTAACACTATTAATATTTTCTCAAAAATAGCACTGAATATACTTACTCTATTCGCGTAAGTTGTGGTATAATAGTTTATAAGAAAGGAGTTTATAATTCTTAAAAGAAAAGAAGTTTGATGTGTTTATATGGAATAATATTATTAAAGGTTTATGACCGTGAAAATAATTATTAAAGTGAAATAGTATAAAATAATTATGAGTAAGAAGATATAAGTTATAATACTCGACATTCAACTATTGATTTCACTTACAATATGGATATAGAAAATAATTAAGTTGATTTTTACTTAATAATGATACTTACAAATTAAAATATGATAAAAAAATAAATGTTTAATTGATGAAAAATAAAATATTATATGTAATTATTTATAGATAAACTATGATAGCTTTGATAAAATTAATTAATATTGTGTTATAATTAATATGTAATGCATTTTTTTATTTTATTTTTATATAGCAATAAGTTAATTTGATTAAAAGTATGCTTGTACAGGTATTTTTAATATAGATGTATAGAAGTGAAAGGAGGTTTTTATGGAAACAAAATTTTGTGAAAATTGTGGTAATAAAGTTGCTATCGATGCAGTGATATGTCCAAAATGTGGCAGACAACTTGAAGAACTTAAAACAGAAGAAAATAAATCAAATGCTTCGCAAGTAATTATTAACAATTCAAACATTGTTGATGGAGGATATAAAAAAAAACAATGTGATAAATGGATAACTTTATTATTATGTATATTTTTAGGAATATTTGGTGGTCATAAATTTTATGAAGGTAAAATTGGATTAGGTATTTTATATATTTTTACTTTTGGACTTTTTGGAATAGGTATATTAGTAGATTTTATAGTAATTTTATTTAGACCTAATCTTTATTATGTATAATAGGAGGAAATAAGATGGAAGAAAAAAAGTTTTGTAAATTTTGTGGTGAGAAGATTGATAAAGATAGTATTGTATGTCCAAAATGTGGCAGACAACTAAAACTTGTAAAAAATGAAATTAATGAAAAAAAGATAAATAATACACAAGAAAATGAAATAAAATTTTATCAGCAACAGTGGTTTATGTGGATTATGTTAGTGTTTTTTGCACCAGTTGGAATATTTCTTATGTGGAAATTCAATGATAAAATGAAGAAAAATATTAAAATAATACTAACAGTAATATTTTCTATTTTCTTTATAATAGTAATATCAAGTAGTAGTTCTAATGATGTTAATGAGAACGGAACAAAATATGAAACTAATAAAAAAATAACTGTTGAAATAGTAGATTTCAGTAATATGACAACTGCCGAAGTTGATAATTGGTGCAGTGAAAAAAAAGTTAATTGCAAAAGAGTTGAAGAATATAATGACACTATTGAAAAAGGTAAATTTGTAAGTCAAAGTATTGAAAGTTCAAAAACAATTTATGAAGGAGAACAAATAACAATAGTTTATTCGCTTGGAAAGGAACCAACAGTTAGCCAAAAAAATGCAGTAAAAAAAGCTGAATCATATTTAGATTATTCTGCTTTTTCAAGAAATGGTCTAATTAAACAATTAGAATTTGAAGGTTTCTCAAATGCTGATGCAACATATGCTGTTGATAATATAATTGTTGATTGGAATGAACAAGCAGTGAAAAAAGCTAAATCATATCTAGATTATTCTGCTTTTTCAAGAAATGGTTTAATTAAACAATTAGAGTTTGAAGGTTTTACTTACGAACAAGCAGTATATGGCGTTGAACAAAACGGATTATAAAATAAAAGAGTATATAATCAATTATATGCTTTGTTTTAATCTATTTACACAAAACTACACAAAATTAGAGAAAAGTCTTTGATAACCTACTATATATATGAGGAGGTGTTACTATCAAAGACTTTTTTACTTTAAAAGATGCTTGTAAGATTATAAATATATCTTATAAAACACTTTATAGTTGGGTTAAAAATAATGAAGTATCTTACACTAAAATTGGTAATAGATATTATATGACACAAGAGCAAATCAATGCTCTTGTTTTTGTTTATAACAAATCATAGTTTTGTATTGCTTAAAAACTTAACACAAGCCACGATATAATATTAAAATCAAATTGTAAAAATTAAATAAGGAGGAAAAAAATGTATAGCATATATCAAAATAGATATGCCAATAAATTACACTTAAATATTATAAAAGTTAAATATTCAAAGGAACATACCTTACTTGAAAGAGATTTTAGCATTAAATTAAGTGATGATTACAACGATTTAGCAAACGACTTAATAACATACAAATTATATCTTTATTTAGGTAGTTTACTAAGTCAAAATGCTTTAAGAAATGAAATACTAACACTTGATACAAAAGCCTTTCTAAATGCCTTAAAAACAACTAAAAAGGCTTATATTATATCATCGCTTGAATATTTAAAAGCCATAAGGTTTAAATACTACTATTTTAAAGGTAAGAAGAACAACAAAGGCTATATCAAAGAAATAAGAAATTGTAGTATTATTGATGATTATTCTTCTTCAAAAGGTAGTATAACAATTAGATTTAATAAAGATTATTTAACCTTACTTGGTTATAGTAGATTAACCTTACAACTACCTAACGAGCTATTTACTATGAATATAACAAAATATCATCATAGTTTATTTATGGGAGTTCGTATCTTATTACATAGACAAGTGAATTTTAATAAGAAACAAAGAAATGTTATATCAGTAAAAGAAATAACAAAATATTGTCCTTTACTCCCTTGTTATGATGATTTAAACGAAAGTAAGCAAGTATCAAGAAATATATTAGAGCCATTTAAAAAAAATATGGACTTTATGTGGGAAATACTTAATTTTACTTGGAAGTATGAAAATGAGCTAACTACATATAACTCATTTATAAATAATAAAATAATCTTTGAGTGTAGAAATTAGAGCAAAGTTTAGCAGATTTTGAGTTTTGATATGTAGATGACATTTGTTAGAAACACTTATAAATCAATACTTTTTGAGATGTTTATTTCCTTAAATATAATAAGTATATTATATATAGCACTCACTCTTTAAAGAGTGGTGCTTATATATATATAACTTAATTTTTACAATAAAAAAAAACTATAAAACTCATATAGAGTATATTATATTCTACTTATAATAGTAAGAACAATATATGTATATAAAAATTTTAGAAGGAGAAAAAAATGCTGACTATAGATGAATATAAAAACTATATAACTAATGAAAACAATGTAAGAAAAATACCAACTAACTTTAGCAAATTAGATAATATATATGGTGGAGGTTTATCAAAAGGACTAACCATTATTGGTGCTAACACTGGCTTAGGCAAAACAACTTTTGTCTTACAACTTGCTGATAATGTAGCACAACAACCTAACACAAAAGTTTTATTCTTTTCTATGGAATTAACTAAATATGAGTTGGTGTCAAAGTCTTTAAGCCGATTATCTTATTTAGATAACAACTTAACTAATCATACACCTAATGATTTTATAAGTAATGGTGTTGATGATTTGGATACTTATTATAGTCATTATGAGCCAATGGGAAATAATGTTTATATAGTTGATAATATTAGAAGTATTATGAAAATATCTAAAACTATTTACGACTTTTGTAATGAGTTTGAAAATGACAAAGTTGTTGTTATTATTGATTACATACAATTTATAAATTGTAATGGAAGCAACGATAAGCAAAATGTTGATATAATCACACGAGAACTTAAAGCACTTGCCAATAATTACAATATACCTATTGTGGCAATTAGTAGTTTAAGTCGTGAGGGTGCTAAAAGAAATGATATATCATCATTTAAGGAAAGTGGTTCAATAGAATATACCGCTGATTATTTAATTATTATGTATCAAAAGCAAAATAATAGAGAGTTGGCTTTTACTGATGATACTGATACTATAACAGTTCAGTTTCTAAAAAATAGATTTGGAGTAAAAGGACAATTTGATTTAAAGTATATTGGAAATTATGCAACATTTAAGGAACTTTAACGAGTTCCTTTTATTTTGGGAAAATATTTTAGTCGTTTAATTTTAGGGCAACCCATTGATATAAAAAAAGTAGTAGAAAAAGTTATTTAACTTAGCCCCTACTACAAGGAGGAATAAAAAATTATGAAACAAAGATTTTTAACACTTGTAGAGGTATGTGATAGCCTACATACTTCTATTGGGTATATAAAGAAACTAATTGATGAGGGAAAAATTAAGGCTATTAAATCATCAAAAAATTACTTAATTAGTGAGTTTGAATATTTAAAACTAATTGAGTTTATGGAGGTACAGCATAATGAAAAATAATAAAATAAGTATAGATTTAGATATTGAGGACTTATTAGGTATTAAGGAAACAAGCAAAGATAGTTTAGAATATGATTTAGAGTTTATAATCAATAATGGTTATGATGAATATATCAAGCAACAAGAAGAACACAACAAAAAGAAACAAGAATTTATAGAACTATTTAAAGAGTGTTATGATGAGTTATGCATTTTTATGGAAAAAGACCCTAAACAAAGAGTTGCTATATCTTGCTTTACTTGTATCAAAGGTATGGACTTATCTAAACAATATGGTAAGCCAAAAAAAGATAAGTAGTTAAATGATAACTTGCTTATCTTTCTTTTTTTATTGTTTCATTATTTCATTATAGAGTATTATTTGTTTCTTATTGTTCTTTTGAAACTCCCTTCTAAAATCTTTTTGTAATTTTTCAAAATGATTATATAAAAGTCCTCTTTCTTTATCAGTAAACTTACTATCTTCTTTTAGGCTTTCTTCTAACATTTGATGAACTACTAGCATTTCTATCATTGTATTATTCATTTTTTCAGTTAAGTTAAATCTTAACTCATTTATATTTGTACACTTTTTCATTTTATACCTCTTTCTTATAATTAGATTTGTTAATAAACACATAATTTTACCCTTATTGTACCTTGATTTTTTATATTTGTTATCACTATTAACCCAAAGGGGGGGTCGGTGTATCGGTAGTAACATTTTTTTAGTTATCACTTTTGATGAGAAAAGCCGGAATGCCCGAAATGACCTTTGAATGGGCCTTAAGAGAAGCAGGCATTGATCCCAAAAATGATTTAACTATTGATACTAGTATTGAATTTGCTTCTATGGGAGGAGCATTTATTAGTGGTATTGGAGATTTTGTTACTTTATTTGAACAAAGTGTTACAAAAAATAATATTCATAAAAAAAGATTTAACCATACGATTAAATCGAATTTTTGTTTATCCCATAATTTCTCCACCATTATTATGAATAATTTGACCCGTCATATAACTAGAATCATCAGAAGCTAAAAACACAAAAGTTGGTGCTAATTCATATGGCATTGCTCCTCTTGCCATCGCTGCATTGGCCCCTAAAGATGGAATTTTTTCCTTTACCCAACAAGCAGGTTGTAACGGTGTCCAAAAAAATCCCGGTGCGATAGCATTAACTCTTATTCCTTTTAATGCTAAATTTCTAGCTAAAGCTCTAGTAAAGCCAACTATAGCCCCTTTAGTAGTAACATAATCTATTAATTGTGGATCACCATAAAAAGTGGTCACAGACGTTAAATTTATAATTGAAGATCCTTTTTTCAAATAAGGTAATGCCTCTCTAGTTAAGTAAAACATTCCATAAATATTGACTTTCATAGTCCAATCAAATTGTTCATCTGTAATATCTTCTAATTTATCTTGCTGATACTGTACTCCTGCATTATTCACTAAAATATCTATTTTTCCAAATTTATCTAATGTTTTCTTTACGATTTCTTTTGCAAATCTTTTATCAGCAATATTCCCAGATAATAATAAACATTCCCCTCCTAGAGCTTCTATATATTCTTGTGTTTCCTTAGCATCTATGTGTTCATTATAATATGGAATCACTACTTTAGCTCCTTCTTTGATAAAAGCTACTGCACAAGCTCTACCTAGTCCACTATCCCCTCCTGTGATAATTGCTACTTTATCTTTTAATTTTCCACTTCCCTTATAATTAGGATTATCAAAAATAGGTCTAGGATGCATTAAATATTCCATTCCTGGTTGCTGAGTTTGAGATTGTTCTGGTGCCATAATTAAATATTTTGTGCTTTCTATTCCTAAAGGATCATAATAATTATAGAACTTATTTCCGAAATGATAATCGTAATTCATATATATACCTCCTATGTACTATATGCAATTAAACAAACAATGATATTATTTAGCTATAAAAATAATACTTAACAGAAAAATGAACATTACCATTTCTTTGATTAAAGAGATAATTCTTTTGTAAAAATAATGTTAACTGATTTCTGGAAGAATTTTTTGAGAATGATAAATAAATCGTTAACTGAATATTTTTTTTATCATGATTTTGCTTGGCAACTACAATTTTTTCTAATAAGTTTTGAATAATGTAATCTCTTACTTTTTCTTGATTTAATTTAGTAAAGATGATGTCTTTTAAATTACTTTCTATTTCATATTTATTAGAATAACTCAAAGAAGTTTGTGTTTGACTTATCTTAGGATGATATTCTACATCTTTCTTTAATAACAACTTCCTTTTTTGGTCTTTCAAACTTTTCACTTTACATAGTGATTTTTTAAATTTATTATAATTAGCAAATAAGATATCAAATACTTCTTTAGTATTTATATGCATTTGTAATAGTAAATCATTAAAAATAAAATTTAAATTTTTTTCTTTAATTATAGGAGAATCACAACTTTTTTTACCATTTTTCAAATATTCAGAACAAATCCATACAACTTCATTATGATTTAACTTTCTTCTATGAAAAACACAATTATGATAACAGCAATATATCTTAGCACTATAATTGTATCTTAAATGATATATTGTTTTTTCACTTTTTCTTTTTCTAAAAGCCTGCTTTCTAATTAGTAGTCTTTGATTAGCGAGTTCCCATATTTTTTCACTAATAATTGGTGGAATTTTTTTGGTATCTTTATAAATAATCCACTTATCTTTTTCAATATTCTTTACTTTTTTAGTCATATAATCTACTATTTCTGTTCTATTAGCACAATAGTAACCTTTATACTTTGGATTAGAAATCATTCTAGATAAAGTAGTAACACTCCAATTATTTTGAGTAGAAGTCCTAATATTTTGATTATTTAAAATCTTAACAATCTGTGATAAGGATCTTTTGTCAACTATATACATTCGATAGATTTCTCTTATGATTTTAGCCTGTCTTTCTATGATTTTTAAATTACCGGTATCTTTATCTTTTTTATATCCATATAAAAGGTCATTACCTAAAATTTCTCCTCTTCTAATAGCTCTTTTCATTCCAAATTTCACTCTTTCCGATAAACGTCTTATCTCATCTTGCGCCATAGAAGCCATAATAGTTAATCGTAATTCAGAATCCGGCAATGCTGTATTAATATTATCATTAACAAATAGAACTGCTACTCCATCGTTCAAAAGTTCTCTTGTGTATTTGATGCTATCTAAAGTATTTCTTGAAAATCTGGAAATCTCCTTAGTAACAATTAGATCGAATTTATGACGTTTAGCATCCTCGATCATTTGCATAAAGTTTTCTCTTTTTATATCACTTGTACCACTAATACCATCATCTATATATCCATCAATATACGTCCAATTACTATTTTGTTTTATAAATTGCTCAAAATATTCCTGTTGATTTTTTAAAGATTTTTGTTGTTCTAAATGATCAGTAGAAACTCTCGAGTAGTAAGTAACTCGCAAATTAATGTTAGTAATAGGAATTCCCATATTTAATTGATTCCTAACATAATATAAGTCCAAATTAATTACCTTCTTTGCTATATGTTAATTTATATAATTGTTTTAAAATATTTTCCTCTGTGCTTCTAAATATTTTATATGTAATTAAATCATCATCAAATAATTCTTTATTAATAGAAAGAGCTAATTCCAAAATTAATTTATTATAATTCATGTATATCCCTCATTTAAATCTATGATTTAACATACTTTTTATTTCCTATTGTTACATTAAGTGAACCTACTGCATTAGAAATGGAACAACAAGGATATGGGTATGTTGTGGCATCTATTGGAGAGTTAGGAGGAATTGTGCCTTATACTTCTTACAGTGCTAGAATTAGTTATATCGAAAATAATAAAGAAGTAATTGATAATTTCACTAAAGCCATTCAAAAAGGTTTAGATTTTGTTCACAAAAATGACAGTGAAACAATAGCAGAAACTATTTTGAGTTTTTTCCCTGATACTTCGTTAAATGATATAACTAATGTAGTAGAACGATACAAAGCACAAGATACCTGGCCTAAAACTACTAATTTTACTAAAGAATCATTTGATCACTTACAAACTATTATGATAGCTAATGGTGCTATTGAAGAACCGGTTGATTATAATTCATTAATTTATACAAAGGATTAAAATGGAAAAATCCATTTTAAAAATTGAACATCTAAAAAAATTCTATCATGATAAAAACGGAGAAATTGAAGCAATAAAAGATATTGATTTAGATATCTATGATAAAGAATTCCTATCGATTGTAGGTCCTAGTGGATGCGGTAAATCTTCGTTATTATCTATTCTATCAAGTTTAGAAAAAGCTACTAGTGGTAATATCAAATTTAAACATAATAATATAAGAATAGGATACATGCTACAAAATGATTCTCTATTTCCTTGGAGGACAATATTAGATAACTGCCTTATTGGATTAGAAATCACTCATGAATTAAATGATGATAATAAAAACAAGGTCATTCAGTTATTAAATACTTATGGACTAGGAGACTTTATATATAAGTATCCTAATTCACTATCCGGTGGAATGAGGCAAAGAGTTGCATTAATTAGAACATTAGCAACTGATCCTGATATTCTCTTATTAGATGAACCATTCTCAGCTTTAGATTACCAAACTAGATTAGCCTTGTCTGATGATGTATACCAAATAATAAAAAACGAAGGTAAAACCGTTATTATGGTTACTCACGACTTGGCGGAAGCAATAAGTCTATCAGATCGAATCGTTGTGTTAACTAAAAGACCTGCTGAAATAAAAAATATCTATACTATTCATTTATCTAACAAATCTACTCCTATTAATAATCGAAAAGCAAAAGAGTTTAGCACATACTATGATATGATTTGGAGGGATTTAGATGTCCACATTCAGTGATGATCATAAGTTTTTTTTAAAGAAAAAAAGAAAAGAAAAAGTCTTAATCAAATTAACACAAATAAGTATTATTATAATATTTTTGCTTATTTGGGAATTATTAGCCAACTACGAAATAATTAATACTTTTCTGTATTCCTCACCTTCTAGAGTATTAGATACTTTAATTAATTTATATAATGATAATAATTTATTAGGTCATATCTGGATTACTATTTATGAGACTATTCTAAGTTTTTCTATAGCATCTATTTTAGGAATCATAATAGCAAGCTTATTGTGGTGGAATCCGTTTATATCTAAAGTTATGGATCCCTATCTAACCGTGATTAATTCTCTACCTAAAGTGGCCTTAGGTCCATTAATTATTATTTGGGTAGGAGCTAGTACTAATTCCATTATTGTCATGGCTTTAATGATCTCTTTAATCATTAGTATTATTAATATATATAATGGATTTACTACTACTAACGAAAGTTTCATTAAATTATTAAAAACATTTAAAGCTAATAAATCTCAAATTTTTATGAAAGTTATTTTACCTAGTAACAAACTAACTATTATTAATGCTTTAAAAATAAATATTAGTATGTCTTTGATTGGAGTTATTATGGGGGAACTATTAGTCTCTAAAATGGGATTAGGATATTTGATTATGTATGGATCACAAGTATTTAATATCAATTTAGTTATTACATCTGTTGTTATTTTAGGAGTAGTTTCATATTTGATGTATTATATCATATCTATTATTGAAAAAAAATTAATAAAGTAAATAAAAGTAGAACTTCAATTCTACTTTTATTATATATTCAATTCAAAAATTTTACTGTACCATTTACTGTTATTTTTCCACCAAGAAGAGAATAATTCTTTAATCTAATTTTCATTCCCATACCTTGTAATAGACAATAATCTCCCGAACTGGTTGCTTTCGTCGAATCGCAATCAACAGTATAATCAGCATCCGGTCTACACACTTTAATATTTTTGGGTTTAAAGTCAATTACATATTTTCTACCTTTGGATAATCCGGATTTTTGCACAACTAATTCTTCTATAGCAGTAGTCATCCCTATATCATAATTATCTCCACCAGAAGTACTATTAATGATAACTCTAACAGTTTCATAATTTCTACTTCCTGTATAAGCTTTAGTCAATGACATTGTAAGTGGATTAGCGCTTAAACTGAAATTAAAGTTAGTAACTATTTCATAATCTGAAGCAGCATAACTAGTAGGGATAATAAATATTATTACAAGTATAGTAAATATTATCCTACTAAAAATTTTTTTATTCATCATTTCTCCTTTCATAAATTAAAATATTAATTTACTGCTATATAATAAAATTTCTCAACTGGCCAGTATTAAAATATTATTATTAATTTTTTATATCTTTTTTTATATATATTATATTTGTTAAAAAATAAGAAACAATGATAAATATAAGGGAAATTATTACTCCAAATTCTATAGTAACAATATTTGTTAAATTACTATTTAAATAATACTCCGTTTTATTTAATATATCTCCATAACTTAAGTATGGAATAGGAGTATAAATCAAAAACGATAATTTATATATAGAAATTAAATACCATGCGACAAATGACACTAAGGATAACACAACGGTAATACCAGACGTTAAAGCTATATTTAAAGTAATTGCCGATAAAAAGAACATAATTGATAAGATAGCTACCATCGGTATAATATGAACACATATGTTCATTAATAACCATATAATATAATTTACTTCAATTACTTGACGACCATTATATATTAATTTAGGAATAAGAATATCATTAATACCAAATTCCATAATGGAAATAATTGTAAGAATCAAATATCCTATCAAATACCAAATTATTGTATAGATAATTAAATATAAAAATTTACTTAATAATATTTTCCATCTTTTATTAGGAGTAGTTAATAACAAATTTATTGTCCCTTGATTGTGTTCGCTTGCTACTATACCACTATGCATAATCGCTACCATTACAATTACAATAATTCCTAAGTAAAATCCGTTATTTAATATTGTTTTTCCGGATATAACAGCTTCTTCATTACCAACAGATGTAATTCCACTTAAATCTGGTTTTATATTATTTTCAAGAGCATAGATGAGTATTTTTACTTCTTCTTCTGCCAGTTCTTTCTCTTTATTAAAAATTTTTAAATACTCTTCGTAATTTTTAGTTGGGACATTAAAATAAGAAATGAAAGGATTGAACGACTCTTTATCTACTGCTTCTTTCTTATAATTTGAATACGCCGTTCTTAACCTTTTTATAGCTATTACTCTCCAATCATTTTCATCTTTTATTTTATTGTTAATAATATATTGATTAATTTTTTGTTCATCCTCTTGATATTCATCATTAATATATTCCATATATCGATAATATTCATTACTTTCATATACAGTATCTATAGTATTTAGTTCTATATTTAAATCATTTATCACATTCTCAATATTTTCCCATTCTACAAGACTTAAACGATCTTCATATTGAGCTAATTCTGGATTATCAGGGGAGTTCCAGTATTCTTCATATAAAATAAGATTGCTATACAAATTTATTTTGCTAATTAGTAAAGACGCTTGCCACGAACTAGAATCGACTTTATCGTAATTTAATTTTTTATAAACCTCTAACTGCATCCTAATATTTTCTTTCTGATATTTATTCAAAAAAGAAGGATCATTTTCGTACTGTCTTAATTTTTGATAGTAATCTTCTTCTAACTTAGAAATTTCTAAACTATAATCAGAATAAGACATGTTTTCAACTTTTAACGTAGAAAATTTGGCAATTATTATGGATGATATTACTAAAATGAAAGCAATAATTAATATTTTTGATAACCTATTGTTTTTAATAAATTCGCTTTTAATCAAAGTATATATTTTCATATTGCCTCCTAGTTTATTTGATTTTTAGAAGAAAAAGATCTAATCATAAATTCTGTTTCCAACGTTCTATTTTTTTCTTTTAGATCTTTCATACTAACATCTTCCACAATAGTTCCTTCATCAATCATAATAATTCTAGTAGCTATTTCTTCTAATTCTTTCAGAATATGACTAGAAATCAAAATGGTCATTTTAAATTTTTCATTCAAATATTTAATAATCTCTCTTAAATCTTTAATTCCATTAGGATCTAATCCATTAATAGGTTCGTCCAAAAGAAGAAGAATAGGATCTTTTATCATTGCCTGTGCTATACCTAATCTTTGCCTCATTCCGAGAGAATACGTCTTGACTTTATCTTGAATTCTATTCTCTAGTTTTACTATCTTAGTCACATTTTTTATACGTTTATCATCTTTTATTCCGTTTAACATTAAAAATAATTTTAAATTTTTATAACCACTTAATGACTTATACATATCAGGTGTTTCAATAATGACTCCTACTTTTTGCATTGCTGTTTCAAAATTATGATTAACATCTATTCCTTCTAATAATATTTGACCTTTTGTTGGCTTATATAAACCAACAATTGTCTTTATAAGCGTAGTTTTTCCTGCTCCATTAGGTCCTACTAAACCTACAATCTCTCCTTTATGAATATCAACATTAATATTGTTTAAAATTTTACGCTTTCCAATTTTTTTTGTTAAATTAGATATTTCTAAAACTTTAATAATAACCACCTTACTTCTATTATCTTAATCTTATAGCATAAATAAGTTAAAATAAAAAAAGATACATTAAATGTATCCTTTTACTTGATTAATCTATTTTTTGTAATGATTTAGTAATTTATTAAACTATTTTTTAATAAAAAGTATAGTTGATATCTTATTATTCATCACGGACAGTACAATTGATATAATTAATTATTATATATAATTAATTGATGTTGACTTCTTGTACATGCTACATAATATAAATATTTTTCTTGCTCTTTATATATATTATTTTTATTAGTATAAATGATAGTAGCATCAAATTCTAGTCCCTTAGCAATATAAGAGGGAAGAATTACTAGATTTTTATTAAATTCTTTCGTGCTAGCTTCTAGCTTGTTTAGATCTTTTATATCATTTTTTAATAATTCATATACAAAACTAGTTTCTTCATCTGTTTTTGTAATAATTGCTACCGATTTACTATTGTTTTTCAACTCATTAATATCATTTATTAACTGTTCTTTTAAATTATTTTCTATTCTAAATAAAACAGGATGGTTATTATTATGTCTAATCGCAGAGATATATTTTAATCCTAAAATTTTATTTGTATGTTCAATTATTTCTGGACTAGAACGATATGTTTTAGTTAATTCTAGATATTTGCTATCATTAAAAATAGATTGTAATTCTTGCAATGATGCATACTTATAATATGGATTAATTGTTTGATTAATATCACCCAAAATTGTAAAATCACTTCGTTTAAATATTTTTCTAATAATGATATACTGCAATTTACTATAATCTTGTGCTTCATCAATCACTACTTGTTTTATGAATGGTTTATAATCAAAACCTTCTAAACATCCTTTTAAATATACTAATAAACATGCATCCTCATATTTAACATATTTATGAGAGACAGCATCATTTATTTCTTTTTCAGTAATCATACCGTCATATTCGTTATTAAACTCTACACTATGTAGAAAATCTTTATATATGGTTTTATAATTCTTTTTGATATTTAGTATTTTATAAAGATTTGACTCAATACTTTTTTGCTTAGATTTATTACAATTATAATATTTTCTTGCATAATACTCCGCAATATGTGTAATACGATCAAACAACAACAATTTACTGTATCGATCTTTCAATAAATCGTTTAATTCATCTTTACTAATAGTAAAATCATGACAAATATAATCATTTAAGAATTTAGTTTCATTAGTAACTTTTTGAACATAATTATCAATACATGTAATCATCTTGTCACTTTGTTTATATTTTACTAAAGATATGTTTTTCTCTTTATATTGATAATATCTTGCTACAAAATCAGTAAAAGATTCTACATGACTAAACTCTGGTAATTGACTTTTTAAAAAATTATGGAAAGTAGTTTGCATGGTATTATCTTCTCCAAGTTCTGGTAAAACATTAGAAATATACTCTGAAAATACTTGATTAGGAGAAAAAATAAGAACATTATTAGAATTTAGATTGTCTATTTTATATAAAAGGAAAGCAATTCTATGAAGAGCAACAGATGTTTTACCACTACCTGCTATACCTTGAACAATTAAATTTTTATCCTCAATATTACGAATAATAGCATTTTGTTCTTGCTGAATTGTATTCACAATATTTTTCATTTTGTCACTTGATTCTGTTGCTAACACTTCTTGTAATAATTCATCATCAATATTTAAATTATTATCAAAAACTCTTTTTAATTTAGCATTCTCTATCTTATACTGTCGTTTATTAGTAATACTCCCATTAATGATTCCTGCGGGAGCTTTATAACTGGCCGGTCCTATTTCATAGTCATAAAACATAGAGCAAATAGGGGCACGCCAATCATGAACTAAATAACGATCATTTTCTTCGTCTTCTACATGAGTAATACCAATATATATTTTTTTAGAGTTATTTCCATCATCAAATGTAATAGCGCCAAAATAAGGATTATTTTGAATACGAAACAATTTTTGAAAATATTTACCTTTATTTTGCATCATCATGATCTCTAAGTCGTTGCTAGACATCATAGACCTCATTTCCGTTGGATCCATTTCGTGCCTAGACTCCCAAATGAATTTCTGAAATTCTTGCACCTTTTCTTCTCTGTCATATAATTGCTGACCTAAATTAGATATTTTATTTCTAATTATTTTTATAGTATCCTCTAAATAATGTTCTTCTTTTTGTAATTCTTCTTTAGTTAAATTCATAGTACCTCCTAAAACGCCAAAAAACGAACCTCCAAAAATAGGGGACCGTTTTTATTTTTTACAAGTTGGTATCCATCTTTACGTGTTTTTTACTATACAACAAATACTAATATTTGTCTAGTATTTAATTTAATTCTACGCTAGATTTGGCATTTAATTGCAAATCAGAGAATCTTCCTTCTTTATATAAGAAATATCCTGCTGTTGCTATCATAGCAGCATTATCAGTGCAATATTTTATTGGTGGGAAAGTGTAATCAATATCGTTCTCTTCGCAAATTGAAGTTAATTTATCACGTAATCCTTTATTAGCAGCAACTCCTCCTGCTAAAACTAAATGGTTAACATTAAAATCTTTTAAAGCTTTCAATGTTTTCTTAGCAATAATATCAACTACTACTTGTTGAAATGATGCTGCTAAATCCTGTTTGTTTATTTCTTTACCCCGTTGGTTTTCATTATGAACTAAATTAATAACTGCACTTTTTAAACCACTAAAACTAAAGTTATAACTATTGTCATCAAGGGGAACAGGTAAATGATACGTAGGAGTGCCTAAAGATGCCATTTGATCTATTACTGGCCCTCCAGGATAACCTACACCAATTACCCTAGCTACTTTATCATAACACTCTCCTACTGCGTCATCTAATGTTCCACCTAATCTTTTAAATTTATACTCATCTTCCATATAAACTAATTCAGTATGACCTCCACTAACTACTAAAGCAATTAATGGATATTTCATTGTTTTGACTAAATTATTAGCATAAATATGTCCTGCAATATGATGAACCGGTATTAAAGGTTTATCATAAATAAATGATAGTGTCTTAGCAGCCTCTAATCCTACTAATAGTGAGCCGATTAACCCTGGTCCATAAGTAACAGCAACGGCATCTATATCATTCATAGTCAAATTAGCTTTATGAAGACAATCTTCTATCACCATAGTTATATTTTTAACATGATGTCTACTAGCAATTTCTGGAACTACCCCACCAAAGTTCGTATGAATATCTATTTGTGATAAAATTACAGTAGCAATTTCATCTGTACCATTTCTAATAACAGATGCACTAGTCTCATCACAACTACTTTCTATTCCTAAAATATATACATCTTTCATTTACATCATCTCTTTTTCCATTAAAATTGCATCACAATTACCATAATAATTATGACGAATTGCTTTCTCTATAAATCCATATTTTTGATAAAGTTTAATAGCATTATCATTATCTTTTCTTACTTCTAAAGTAATATTTTTAATATTTTTCTTTTTACCTTCATTAATCATATATTGAATTAAACACGAAGCTAGTCCCATATTACGATATTCTTCTAAAACAAATATATTATCTAACTCATACCTATCATATATTTCTTCATATTGAATAAACGCTACTATTTTTTTATCCACAGAATATGTGCACAATTTTACGTAAGGATTCGCTGTCAAAGTAAAAATAAGTTCATCTTTTTGTTTAAATACATCACTAAATATACTTTGTACTTCTCTTATACTATTAATATTGTCAATATTTAATTGATTAAGCATTCAGTTTTTCCTCAGCTTCTGTTAATTTTAAATATAGCGCATCTATCCCATGCGGATTAATTTCTTCATTATCTTTAAATCTCTGGACAATAGCTACAAAATCTGGATCATATTTTGTAACAGGTTCAATTCCATCAATATCATCATTAGTGACAAAAACATAACTTCCTGGTAAATTATCTAAGGTAGCTTTCAATACTTCTAAGCTAATATATTGATTCTTTAATACTATATTATTATTCTTATCATAAATACCACTATAAACATATCCACGCCTAGCATCAATTACTGGAATAAAATAATCATAATCTTCCTTACATGAAATAGCCATTGCGTCTAAACTAGATAAAGTAGAAATCTTTTTATTTAATCCCCAAGCAAACGTTTTTGCAATAGTTAATCCCACTCTAATACCAGTAAAAGAACCCGGTCCATTTACCACTAATATCTTATCTATATCTTCTGGTTTAGTATCAGTAACTATAAATAAATTACTAATTTCAACTAATGCTAATGAGGATAAGTCTTTTTCTAGTTTTAACTTTAATTCTCCTATACATATATCATTTTTAACAATAGCACAATATAAAAAACTAGATGAAGTATCTAGATATAATATTTTCATAATATCGCCTCACATATATCTTCATACTCTCTACCATGAGGTATAAACACTAAAGTTCTAGAATCTTCATCTATTATTTTAAACTTAATATCCAATCTATCATGAGGTAAGTAATCTTTGATTGTATCCGCCCATTCAATGATTACTACTCCATTCTTGTGAAAATAATCTTCTAAACCTAAATCATCTACTTTACCATCTAATCTATATACATCCATATGATAAAGAGGCATTTCACCAGTAGTATATTCCTTAATTATATTAAAGGTAGGAGAAGTTACAGGTTCGTCTATTCCTAATGCTTGGGCAAAACCTTTAGAAAAAACTGTTTTCCCACTGCCTAAATCACCATATAAACAAATTACCATATTGGGAAATTTTTCTGATTCCAAATTTTGTGCGATTTCAACAGTTTCTGTTTCATTTCGCGTTGTTACTTTATAATCCATATCAATCACCATTACCATTATAGCAAAAAAAAAATATATTATTCAATATATTTTAATTTTTTTATATGAATTCATTGACAAATGGACAAATAAAAAATCCACAATCTTGTGGAAAAAATTACAAAAAAAAATTATTGGCAATGACCTATTTTCGCAATAACTATCGTCGGCACATGAGGGCTTAACTTCTGTGTTCGGGATGGACAACTTAAACTATTATCACATCTTATCACGCCTTATTCTATGGTACTTTTTAGTGAACCGAGAGGTGTCACATAGTATCATAAAATATCATATTTTGTTTTAGTTTTTATGACACCTGTTAAGACACCTTTTAGAATTTATGGTATATGTTATTTATAAAGATATATTATTATTATAACATAGTATATTATTAAAATAATAAATATTTTTTACTGTGTATAATCAAATAATTTATTGTTTATTTTGCTTTTTATTTAACTCTTTAAATTCTAGATTATTTAATGCGTAATCAAGGCACTGATTTATAAGTTCGTTACGGCTTATATCGATTTTGGAAGCAATCTTATCTATTTGTTGAATTTTGTAATCTTCAATTCTAATTGAAATTACTATTTTTTCTGTTTTTGATGGTTGAAACTTACTCATATATTATTACCTCAATTCATTAATACTATTGTATTATTATTTCAATATTATTAATATATTCAATTTTTGAATACAAATGTATTGACTTTTAAAATTTATTATTATATAATATATTTGTCAGCCGATAGCAGTAATGTAGTATAGTCAGCTGATGTAGTATCGGGACAACTTGTTTAAGTGTCCCCCTTTTTTATTGATTAGTATATAATTAATGTAAGGAGTGAATGTAAGGAGTGAAGTTTGATGAATAAAATTACTAAAAATAAAAAAATATTTATATTTATAATAATTGGCTTAGCTTTAATTATTTTAATTGCAAGTGGAATATTTTTATTTATTAAAAATAATGATGCAAAAGAACAAAATAATGAAATAACAAATAACTATGTTGCTTATATAAGTATTAACCCTCTAATAAAATTAGAATACTCTCAAACTTGTAATGAAAAAAAATGTGATAATCCAATAGTTATAAAATATGAATTAGTAAATGATGATGCTAAAAATATTTATAAAGATGTTGATTTAATTGGTACTAATAGAAATTTATATGATGTTATAACTTTAATATCTAAAACAGCTGATGAAAACAACATTGAATTTGAAAATGTAGAAATATATAGTAATTGGGATAATCTAAATAATTATATAGAAAATTCTGATAAAGGCGATTATAAATGGTCTTATATTATAAATATTAGAGATAAAGAAAATTTAGAAGATATTTCCTCAGCATTGGAAGAAAATAAAATTTTATATAATATTGAATTTGATACTAATGGGGGTAATGAGATTATTACTCAAACAGTTGAAAAAGGAAAACTAGCTAATCAACCTACTACACCAACTAAAAAAGGATATAAATTTATTGAGTGGCAACTAAATGGGGAAAAGTTTAATTTTAAACAAGAAATAGATTCAGACATTAAATTAATTGCAAAGTGGGAAAAAATAGAAACTTCAAATAATAACTCTAACAAAAACGAAAATAATACTAAACCTAATAACAATACCAATAATAATGATAATAATGATAACAATAATTCTGCAAACAATAATCCTGATAATAATGAAGGTGGGCTTGGGGATGCAGGTGGACAAGGAGATTATATACAAAATTTTTGTGAGGAAGATTTTAATAGTGAAGAATGTATAGATTCACTTTTAGAATTTTATAATGATGGTAAAGTAGTTTATGATAATAAAGTTTTATGGAGTACACAAGGAATAACTTTAAAAAGATGTTATGATGCTTATAGTTGTGTAAATACTTTAACGGTTACAATTTACAATTACAATACAAATAATATAAATTCAATTCCATCTACACACAAAAAATATATTTATAATTATTTTTCAATTAGTGATTTTGTATCAGAAGCACAATCTAATTATAATAATGTTGTAAAACATAATTATGTTCAATCATTTGAAACCTATCTAAATAATTTAGAAACTATTTTAAATAAATATGAAGATTATAAAAATCAAGGTTTAATACAAAATGATGATAGCACTATACCTGAAAATTTACAGGAATGTATTAAGGATACAATTGGTGTTGATATTTGTTTAAGAACTATTAACACTGTTAAAGGTGAAATAAGTTGGACGCAAGACGGTTTAGCAAATGCAAAAAGCGATTTAAATTATGCTTCACAAGCGTTAAATTCATCAAAAGAATTGCTTAATTTATTTAATTAAACAAAAAGCCACTTAATGTGGTTTTTATTTTGTGTTAAAACTTATAAAAACCACTATGTTATATTCTTTATAGAGGGTTAGCAATGAATAATAATTTTGAAAAAGAAGTTTATTATTTTATCGAGTTAGTTTTCAACAATATTCAATCTGCTAAGACTAAGAAGAATAAGAAAAAGACAATTCTTACTAATCTTAAAATTAAATCAAACGGAGAGAAAATTATTGTATTTAATAAGGAGAAAAAATACTCATATACCTTATACACAAAACAAATACAAGATTTTAAATTTAAGCAATACCTTACTAAATGTATAGCTCTAATTTATATTGATAACCTAACTAACTACTTAAATAATAAAATAACTTTTGAGGAACTAGCAGATATTAAAGCAGAAGCTCAACCAATAGTTAAAAAACTTTTAGAGCAAAAGAATAATATATCTGAACAATTAATAATACTTCGTAGAAATAGACATATTGCAGAAGTACAAAAATATATTGATGACCTATATCATCATAAATCTGCAACTGCATACACGAAATATTTAATTGATAGATATTATTATAATTTAAAAGGTTTAACTAGACCTAAGAAGAACTGCTTAGAAAGGATGTTCAAATTATTATTACATTAATATAAACCCTAAATAAAAGAAAGAAGGTAAAATATGTTAAATCAAACAGTTTTAGTTGGTCGTATAGTTTCAGACCCTGAAATAAATGAAACTAAAAATGATAAGAAAGTAACTACTATTCCATTAGCAGTTCAAAGAAGTTACAAAAATGAAGAAGGAGAATATGCAACAGATTTTATTCCTTGTGTTTTATGGGATGGTGTTGCTCAAAATGTTGTAGAATATTGCAAAAAAGGAGATTTAATTGGTGTCAAAGGAAGAATTCAATCATCAGTTGATAAAATTCAAGTAATTGCTGAAAAAGTCACATTTTTATCAAGTAATAAACAAACATATCAAAACTAGAAAGGAATCTCTAACTTATGCAAATTAAAATTCATAGGGGGATTAATCAAATAGGTGGTTGCATAACTGAAATAAAAAGCAAAAAAGCTAGAATACTTATAGATGTTGGAACTAATTTACCTAATTGTGAAAGTAATGTTAAAGTTAATGTTTCTAAAATCAGCAAAAAATGTGATGCTGTTTTTATTTCGCATTATCATTTAGACCATCTAGGCGAATATATGGAAGTCAAGAAAGAAGTTCCAATCTATATTGGAGAGCAGGCAAAAGAAGTATTTACTATATATCAAAAGAGAATGAAAGAACCAAAAATTGCAGAAGTAACACAAGCTCATATCGATAGAGTTAAAAAATTTAAAACATTCAAATCAGATGTATCTATAGAAATTGGAGATATCAAAATAACTCCTATTCGAGTTGACCACTCTGCTTTTGATAGTTATATGTTTCTTATTAAATCTGATAAGAAAAAAATATTACATACAGGAGATTTTCGCACACACGGTCCACTTGGTAAAGAGTTACCTAACATACTTGAACAAATTGGGAAAGTTGATGCTTTAATATGTGAACACACTACTCTTTCACGATTAGATGAAACCTTTGTGTCTGAATTAGAATTGCAAGAAAAAGCGATCAACTTAATACAAAGTAGTAAGTATATTTTTATAATGTGTGCTTCTACTAATATAGATAGAATAGCTTCTTTCTATCACGCAAATAAAAAAGCAGGAACTAAACTTTTTATATGTGATGACTACCAAAAAGATATACTTGACTATATAACTGAAACTAGCAAAAAATACAAAGGTTATTATGATTTCTCAGAGGTTAAAAGTTTTGATAGTGGTCTTTATAAAGATATGGTTACTAAAGGTTTTTGCATGTTAGTAAGAAGTAATTATTTCTCAAAAAAATTTATTCAAAGTCCTAACTTCAAGAAAAACATCTTTATTTATTCACAGTGGTTAGGATATTTAGAAGGAAACAATGCTGATGATAGTATAGCCAAATTTGTCCCTAAAGACTATGTTTACTTGCATACTAGTGGTCATGCAACTGCAAAAGGAATTACAGAAGTTTGCCATATAGTAAAATCAGATGTAATTATCCCTATTCACGGAGAAAATTCTCACGACTTTGACAAGTTAAATCTACCATATAAGATTAAACACTTAAAAAATCAAAAGACATTTAACATATAGTATTATAATTTATTGAAAGGAATTAAATTTTATGACTAAGAAAGATATAAAAGAAGATAATAAAAAAGAGTCTGAAAAAAGAAAAACTAGAAAACACTCTAAGACTAGAACTAAACCTAAAACACCATCAGATGTTAGTCTACTAGATAATCGTGTTATTAGATTAACAAAAGCTGTTGATAGTGAAACATCCGAAAAAATAGTAGAACAATTATTGAAGTTGGATGCTATCAAGAGCAACAAAGATATAATATTTTATATCAATTCTCCGGGTGGCTCAGTATCAGATGGTATGGCTATTTATGATGCTATGCAAATTGTAAAAAGTGATGTTAAGACAATATGTTTAGGTCGTTGTTCTTCAATGGCAGCGATACTACTTAGTGGTGGTACAAAAGGAAAACGATATATAACTCCAAATAGTGAAGTTATGATACACGAAGTCTCAACTTTCAATGGTGGTAAAATCGGAGATGTAAAAATAAGTTATGAACACTCTAACGCACTAAACGAACGAATTATCAAAATATTAGCAAATAATACGGGTAAAGATATAGACCAGATTAGACAAGATATTCAACAAAAAGACAAATGGTTTAATTCTGATGAAGCACTAGAGTATGGCTTAGTAGATAAATTATTAACAAAAACTGCTTAGTAATACATAAACTAATTCTTATTAATAGATAATTATATACTTCGTATATAATTATGATAAAGAAGACAATTTGAAAATAACCACTCTCTAATTATTTTATTGAATTCTAAAAAACAAATATTCTTATTCATATATGTCATAGTGGCATAGTAAAAATCCTAGTTCTTGCTACTTCAATTATTGGAATATTTATATACTTCGTATATAAATATAAGACTAGAGATAATTACTTGGTGCATTATATAAAACAAGATATTACGCTCAAGTTCTTATATATAATAATGGTAAGCAAAAATTACCTACTTCTACATTGTAGAAAGGACCCAATTCAGAGATAATGTCCTAAGTAATACACTATTGTAATACTTTAAAAACTTGCTCATGCTAGATACGGAACAATTTAGGAGTAATTCTCTTATCAACCCAAATTTGAATAAGATTAAAGTCTACCTTAACCGTCATACTGAACACTTGTGGTAACACAATGGCCCTCAGACCGTTAATTTATCTAGCCGTAGTTATTCAACAATGTAGATGCTAAAAATCTTAAAGTGAAATTTATAGTATGTGGGACTAAAATTTCTCTTAACTACGAATTAAGTAATTCTAATCATATAATCACTAATTAAAAACTAAGAACTAATACTAAAAGAAACGATAATATTAACAAGAAACAAAACAAGACACGATTAAAAAAATAGGAATGAGAAAAAGAATAATTTAGAAATGAAAACGAAAAATATAATATTAAAAGGTATAGTGGCATAGTAAAAATCCAAAATAGAGAGTTAGGTATATCAATATGATCCTAACTCTTTTATTTTGGTTATAACCTTTTCTCTGATAAGACCTCTCCTAGATGCTCCTATAAGTCCTACAACGATATATCTATATTTACAAAATTTTTATCGCCGTATAGGATAAAAGCTCCTCAGAGCCTTACTAGAGCTTCATAGAGACATTACCAAGTTATTTAGTATTCTCTGTATCATTATTGTATTTCCATAAGTAATCTTCAAATACAGGAATACCAAAGGTTGCTACTAATGTAGCTTCATCATATATCCTACCAGTTTCCTCACTTATACCATTTTCCTTGAGATATCTATAATAAATACTCTTGTTTTCAGCATTGTTAAAATTTGGAGAAACATAACAAGTGATTTGCTTTTTACCAAAAGTAAATCTCCCAGAACGATATCCTAAATTTAATACTTCTTTACCAAATTTAACATTATTGTAGGCTTCTAAATTATTTGAAGCACACCACTTGCAATATTCTTTATGATATCTGTCTTTAAACATATATTCCTTTATTGGAAACAAATTACAGAATTCTACCACATTATTACAGTCCATAAAGTATCTGTTTGTTTCTAACTCCACGACAGGAGGTATAGTGAATTTCCCGTTTTTTAATACTTCTTTAAAAGCATTAATAGCTCTAGTTGCTATTATTTGCAATGCTTTTGGTTGGCATAATTCATATTCAATATTAATATTACGATTTTCAATAAACGTTGCTCTGAATGGTATAACCACGAGCCTATCTGTAATACATATTTTAGTTTCTTTGAAGTCTATCACATCGTTTACAGAAAACAACATTGTTGCGTAAGGTCTAAATACTATTCTTTCCTTACCTTTAACTTCTGAAATAGTATCTCCTGATATAATCTTATTAAGTATAGAATGATTAATATATCTAGGTTGTTGCTGGTCTTCGCTAATATTAACCGTACATCCTCTTAAAAATCCAACAGTTGATTTACTACCTGATTTATTTCCTGAAAGAGTTTCTAGAGTTTCATAAGAACATTGTTGCTCTCCTAAAATTGCTTCTAGTATTCTAAACAAACGGCTCTTACCATTTCTGCCTTTTCCTTTAAATATAAATGCCTTTTGAAGACCGGCAGTCCTACACATGGCATTTCCAAATATTTCAAATAATAAATTTTCCACTCCTTTATCATTACAAGTAATACTAGAAAAAAACTGGGTTACTTTTTCTAGTTCTGGTGATGGTGTTGTTAGTACACTCTGGTCTTTATAATCAACCTTCAAATCTCCAACTAAATTATCAATATTTAAGTCCATATAACACATTCCTTTCCTCAACTATTCATTTGAATTCATATTATCTTTTAACCATTTATCTATTTCGTTCTTCTGAAACATTATCTTAACTCCAATTCTATTGTATGGTACCTCATTACGACGAACTAGTTTCCGTAAAAGAGAAACGCTAATATGCAGATAATCTGCTAATTCAGTAATATTAAACATAATACTAGCCATAACATACTCCTTTCCTTAAATGATGCTCTTTGGCGAGATTAATTAATTGCTATAATATTATCAAACACATTATTTTATGACCGCCATTTTAATAAAATATACACAATTATTAATCAAAAATAATATCATCACAATCAATTGCATTTAAAATACAATTAATTGCCCAAGCATTTGAATGGTCTTTGCCATTTTCAATTTCAAGCAGTGTTTCTACATCAAAACCACACATTTTTGAAATTTCCTCTAAACTCAAATTAGAGTTCTCTCTAAATTCTGATAATGTCATAATGCTTACTACTCCTTTCTTTGTTTTAATCCATATTGTGGATTTTTTACTTTAAAAAAAATATATCTTCAAATAACTTTCTTTATTAAAGAAGAATTATCAACGATAAAATACCGATTTATACCATATTACTCACTCCTTTCGGGTCCGTATGTAAAATATAATACTACTATTTTGTGGATTTGTAAATAGTTTTTATCACAAAATTGTATTTTTTATTTTTTTATATTGTTTTTTAATCCATATTGTGGTATTATGTTATTACAAAGGAGAGATATTATGAGAGATACAAATCGTAAAATATGTAAGATATTTAGCAATAACCTACAATATTATATGGACCTAAATGGCATAAATAGACAAGAATTAGCAGATAAACTACAATTTAAATATTCAACTGTTTGTAATTGGTTAAGTTGCTATAGCTATGCAAGTGAAGATAAAATAGAACAATTAGCTAATTACTTTGGAATTTCTAAATATGATTTAAAAGAAAATAATCACGAAAAACTTGAAATTAATTCTAATGTAAAAAAAAGAAATCAATTAATTAAAATAACTACTAAATTAAATGATGCTGAAATAGATATTTTATTATCAATGGCTGAACAATTAATAAAAAATAAATAAAAAAGAGCTAGTGCTACCAACACTAGCTTAACGCTATAAAGCGTACAGAACAAAAAATTAATCTCGCCAAAGAGCAACTTTTTTTCTGTACTCCTATTATAGCATAAATCTAAAAAATATAAAAGATAGGAGAATAAAAATGCTTAATCTAAAGGATGATTATGTAAAAACGAATTATGATTATATCTATAAACATAAAACAAATGGTACTTATGCAGTTGTGCTACCTTTGTATGATAAAATATATAATAAAAGAACTAAGAAAAGAAAAAGCAATCTTAAAACTATAAAGGATGCTCAAAACTTTATTGCCGAAGAAAGAGTTAAATTTAACAAAGAACAAGATAATAAACCTAAAAAAACTGGACTTTTTAAAGATGCTTTTGAGGCTTATATTAAAGAATGTGAGCTTGCTGTAAAAAAAGAAACTATGGCTGAATCAACAGTTAATGTAAAAAAAGAAGTATTTAAAAACCAAATACTTCCTAAACTTGGAAATGTTAAACTTATAGAAATTTCAGAAGAACATATCAATAAATTTCATAATGATCTTCTGACAATGACTTGCATACGAGGTCAAAAGAACAAATTAAGTAATCAAACACTTATTAAAACCCATAAGCAGTTATCTGCTTTTCTTAATTATTGTGTTAGAAAAAGATTAATTACATATAACCCTGCTGGTGTAGTAGGTAATTTTAAAAAAGTTAAAAAAGAAAAAGAATATCTTACTTATCAAGAGTTTGAGAAATTATTACCTGTTGTTGATAATATTAGAGATTTATTTATAATACAACTCCTATTTTTTACGGGGTTAAGAATTAGTGAATTGTTAGGACTTTCAACTGATAGTATAATTACAACAGAACAAGGAACATCTTTAAATATTACTGAAACATATTATCAAGGTAAGATTAGACAAAAAGCTAAAACTGAGGAATCAATGGATGATTTATTTCTTGATGATATTACTGTGGAAACATACAAAGCATTTCTTGAATATAGAAAAGAACATAACATTACAAGTAAATATCTATTTGCTAATAATAGAGGTAAATGTGAAGTTATTGGAGATAGAGCAATTAGAGATATGCTTAAAAAATATCTAAAATTAGCAGGAATTGATAAAAATATTACTCCACATAAATTCAGACATAGTCATGCAGCTTTATTAATTTATATGGGGAAAACATTAGAAGATATTAAAGCAAGATTAAGACATAACGATATTAGAACAACATCTAATGAATATGGTCATATGTATAAAGAAAGGAAAATATCACTTGCTAATGATTTAACTAACTTTCGTTCACAAATTAATGAAAATAATAAAATCGTGACACCTAGTGAGACACCCAGTGAAAAAATCACATAAGAAAAAGACTAAATTTTAATCGATTTAGTCTTTTTTAAACAAAAAAAAATTAGTTGCATTTTCCTATCTTCGCATACACTATTTTCGGCGTTTCAGTGCTTAACTTCCAAGTTCGGGATGGGTTTGGGTGTGTCCACTGAGCTATCAACACAACTAAAATTTTAACTAATTTTGAATATCAGTAACAATAACTATTTTTAAGTGATTTTCCTATAAACATCTCTGTTCGGGATGGGAACAGGTGTACCACCTCAGTCATAATCACCAATAAAATATTGAGAAATAATTCTCTGAAAACTTAGATAATGTGATAGATCTAATCAAATTAACAAATTATGATTAAATCCTCGATCTATTAGTACTGGTCAACTCAACATATCACTATGCTTCCATCTCCAGCCTATCAACCAGGTAGTCTTCCTGGGATCTTACTTTAAAAAATGGGAAAACTCATCTTGAGGTTGGCTTCCCGCTTAGATGCTTTCAGCGGTTATCCATTCCCTACATAGCTACTCTGCGCTGCAACTGGCGTTACAACAGATACACCAGAGGTAGGTCCATCCCGGTCCTCTCGTACTAAGGATAGCTCCCCTCAATTTTCCTACGCCCACGACGGATAGGGACCGAACTGTCTCACGACGTTCTGAACCCAGCTCGCGTGCCACTT
>CALVYA010000003.1 GCA_944371905.1 uncultured Bacilli bacterium
ATACAACCCAAGAAACTATATCTTCTTATGAAACTGGCAGAGTATTCCCAAGTTCCGATATGCTCATTAAACTTGCTGATTATTATAATACATCTATCGATTATTTATTATGCCGAACTAAATATAATATGCCAATAGATGATATTAAACCTAATAACATTAGCGATTACGACTTTATATTATTAAATAAAATAAATAAATTATCTAATATAAATAAAGCAAAAGTAGAAGCATATATAGATGGCTTAAATGACAATTAACTTCTAAATATATACATATTTATCTAAAACACCTTAATATTTCCTTATTTTATATTCAAATATCTAATATTATATATAAAAATATCTGCTAAATTATATACCTATCTTTATACTTATTAACTTTATTATTTTTCCAATTCTTTATACTTTACTATATATAATTTATATATTTATTTTTATACATATTTATTAAATATTATATGATAGCTAAAAACTATCCTTTTTTTATGCTATTTCCCTTTAAAACGGGGAATTATCATCTATTATTCTATTGTTATTTATCTGTACTTTATTATCAATTTTAATATTATCATAATTTTCTGCTATCTTATTTCTTCTTACCATTGCCATAAATTCAAGTGCCTTTTTTTCATCTTCTTCTTTACTAATATTATAAAAATATTCAGATATTTCCTTAAATTTACTTTCTATCTTATTATATTTTTCTATAAATTCTTCATCCGTCATAGGACTTTTTCTTTGTTCTTTATTTAATTTTCTTATTTTATTTTTTAATTTTAAATATTCACTACAATACTGCTTTAAACTATATTTTAATGGCTCTCCATTACCATAATTATAATTACAAAATAATCTTTTAGCACTTTGATCTATAAAATAATCAGCCAATTTTATATTACAATTCTTTTTATATACTTTCTTGTTATTACTATTATTTTCACTAATATTATTATCAACATCTATCCAATTTTTATCTATATAATTTTTAATAACATTTCTAAAAGCATAACTAGGACAACTAACTAATAATATATGTAAATGCCAATCCGTCTTATAGTTTCCATTATATAATCTATTAGCAAATAAATCTTCTATTTCTAATTCTTTTCTTTGCCCACCAACTTTGCCATTATTTTTAATTTTTAATGAACTAACACCTTTTTTAACATTACTACTAACTATCAATGCTTGAGCATACCAACCTTTATCTGCATTTTTCTTACACATATATCTAATAAACTCTCTTAATCTCTTTGCATATAAAAATGCTTCTTCGCCACTTTTAAATTTTTTATTAACTTCTATACTCGCTATTCCTAATTTTTTCTTCGCCATAATACATACCTTCTTTTAATACCTTCATATATATTATACGATTTTTATTTTTCAAAACTTGCCATTTTCCCATATTTTCTGCAAATTTCTTAAATTTTTCTCATTTTAGCCATTTTAAAGCATCATTGCCAAATTATAATATAAATTATTAAATAACTTATTAAACCTTTAAAACAGCCAAATAAATATGCTTATATTATCTCTAAACAAAAAAAACAATTCTTATCTCTAAAAATTGCCGTATCTAATAATAATTAAACTAATTTTATATAACTTTCAACTTCATAAATAAATTCAAATGGCTTCCTACTTCTTGCATTAACCCATCTATCAAATATTTCCACTGCATTTTTATAGTTGTTATATGAATTGAAGGGGCTACTGCCTTTAATTTAACTCCATAACGGGAACCTTGTTTAATAATTTCAGGAGTATCTAATTTCATATCATTCAATGTAGGTGAAGCTACTCCATAGCCAGTTTGTTTTACCATTTTTAAAGCATATTTTATTTGATCATACTCAGTTTTTGCTTCATTGTATTCTTGAAATAAAGATAATAGCTCTGCTTTATTTCTAACATCAATTTTTATAATATCTTTCAATACTTTGTTATATAATTCTGAAGGTGCTTCTAAAGATACTATTACTTCACCAGTAGAAGGATCAACATTAGACAAATAAGCTTTTTCAATATTTTCATTATCTAAAAAATGTTTAGTAATATTTTCAATATCTCGTAATTTATCTACTTCTACAATACTTTCTTTAATACTATTAATATAGCTTTGTTTAATTGGATTTTTACTATTTAAAATTGCGATCCATTCAGGCATATTAACTTTTACTTCTAAAATTGGAAATTCATATAACGCTTCTCTTAAAATATTATATATATCTTTTTCTGTCATAGATTCAATACTAATAGGCATAACTGGTACATTATGTTCTTCTTTTAATGATTCTGCCAGTCTTTCAGTCTCAGGTAATGTCGGATGGGTTGAATTTAATAAAACAATAAATGGTTTACCTAATTCTTTTAGTTCTCTTATCACTCTGTTTTCTGCCTCTAAATAATCATTTCTACTAAACTCTCCAATAGAGCCATCCGTAGTTACTACAATACCTATCGTAGAATGATCTTTAATTACTTTTTCAGTACCTAACTCTGCTGCCTCTACAAAAGGTATTTCTTCATTATACCAAGGACATTTTACCATACGAGGTCCATTTTCATCCTCAGCTCCTTTTGCATTATCAATGACATAACCTACACAATCAATTAATCTAATGTTACAACTAAAATCATCAATTTCTACTTTAGCTGCAGTATTAGGAACGAATTTAGGCTCAATAGTCATAATAGTCTTTCCACTAGAACTTTGTGGAATTTCATCTAATGCTCTTTTGCGTTCATATTCATCTTTAATATTAGGAACAACTAATGTCTCAATTACTTTTTTTATAAAAGTACTCTTTCCAGTTCTAACCGCTCCTACTACTCCAAGATAAATATCTCCCCCTGTACGTTCTGCGATGTTTCTAATTATTTCATGTTTATCCATAAATATTTACCCACTCTCTTTTCATTTTCATTTAAATATATGATAAAAAAAGAAAGTTATACCAAATAAAAATAGTGATTTATCACTATTTATAACATTTCATCTAAATTTTTAGGCACATCATCTTTGACAATAGCATTAATTATTTTATTCGTCTTCTCTTCACTAACTTCTTTCCCTGCTACTTGTGAAATTTCTTTAATTAAATCTCTCAATACTTTTTCGTCTTTCATATTAGAATTTTGAACTTTAGAAGCTAAAGACATAATGGTTTCTTTATTTACATTAGTCTTTTTCTCTACCTTATTAAAAAAAGAATCACCAAACATAAAAAACCTCCTACATCATTATATGTAAGAAGTTATATTTGGTTATTCATTACGATTCTTAAATTGTAAAATTATAGGTGTCCCCTCTAATTCAAAATTTTCTCTTAATTTATTTTCTAAATATCTTTCATATGAAAAATGTACTAAATTTTTATTATTAACATGAAAAGTAAATTTTGGAGGTTTAATTCCCGTTTGATTTACATAGTATATTTTCAATCTTTTTCCTTTATAGGAAGGAGGTAAATTTAATAAATAAGCATCTTGTATTACATCATTAATGATACTTGTTTTAATTTCTCTTTTGATATTTTCACTAACTTTTAAAACCTCAGGCATAATAGTATGAACTCTTTTTTTAGTAAGTGCAGAAGTAAAGATGACTGGAACATAAGATAAAAATTGAAATTCACTACGTACTTCTTTCAAATATTCTTTAATAGTTTTTTTATCCTCCATGGTATCCCATTTATTAACTACTAAAATAAGCCCTTTTCCTTTTTCTAATACATATCCGGCAATATGTTTATCATGCTCAATAATTCCTTCTTCAGCATTAATTACTAATAAACAAATATCACTACGATCAATTGCTTTCATGCTTCTTAACAAACTATACTTTTCTACATTTTCATATATTTTACCTTTTTTTCGCATTCCTGCAGTATCAATCACTACAAATTCTTCTTTTTGATAAGTTAATATCGTATCAATAGCATCTCGGGTTGTTCCTGCTACGTCGCTAACAATTACTCTATCTTCATTTAATAAGGCATTAATTAAACTACTCTTACCAACATTAGGACGTCCAATAACAGAAAATTTTAATCTATTATCTTCTCTATCTTCCTTTTCATTAAAATCGCTAGTTACCTCATCCATAAGTTCAATAAAACCTATTCCATGTTCTCCACTAATTGGTATATAACTATCAAAACCTAGTTCATAAAAATCATAAATATGCTCTTCTGCTTTCTTATTATCGATTTTGTTAATTGCAACAATTATTTTCTTTTTACTTTTTCTTAAAATATCTCTTACTATTAAATCATTAGATGTTAATCCTTCCTTACCATCTACAACAAATATAACTACATCTGCTTCGTTAATAGCTATTTCTGCTTGCATTTTAATTTCATCATTAAATTTTTCTAAGGAAGCATCAATACCACCAGTATCGATCACATTAAAACGGTAATTATTGTAACTAGCTTCGCTATAAATTCTATCTCTAGTAACACCAGGAGTATCTTCAATAATCGATATCTTTTTACCTACTATTTTATTAAAAATAGTACTTTTACCTACATTAGGTCTTCCTACTAATGCTACTACTGGTAATTTCATAATAACACTTCCTTTCTATTAAAAATAGGTGCTTAAACACCTGAGAAATTTTTTTTCATCATTTTTATTAATTGATCATGAACCTCGGTTCTTACTGATAAATAACTATCTTCTTTTCCACCAACAGATACTTGACTTGCAACATATTTTTTCAGTAAATTAAAATATCCCTTTTCCGTAAATTCTCCTATTTCTCTAACATGAAGATTTGAAATAGTAATATAATTATTCAAATAAGCATTACAAACTTCCAATTTTTTACCATGATAACTATCAAAACTAATGATTTCATCGTTAGGAATTGGATAATAGTCTCCTACAGAAACATCTTTTGTTAATTTGAAGCCTTTATATACATAAGGACTTTCACTTATAATCACGATGGGTTCTTTTATATTATTAACTAAAACTATTTTACTAATTTTGCTCATAATATCACCTTCAAACAGTCGTAATTATAACATGCTTACACTAGGTTGTCAAATGATACCACTTTGATTTTAATTCTTTTAATTCTTGACCATAAATAACTTTATAATCTTCTGTAAAAAAATAATCTTCTTTATCTACCTCAATACTATTTATGTAAAAATAATTATTTAAATATTTTAACGTTTTATATTGATAAACATTTTTGATATTTTTTACTTGGAGGTAAATCTCTTCTTCATTATGAACAATTATTTTTAGATCAACAGTTTTTCCTAAATAACTATCAATATTTTTAATTTCTAAAATAATTCCTAAATATTTAATAATATACACATGAACTTCATAAAAACCTTCTAAAGTAATAGCATATATTTTTCTAATCTTTAAAATAATTGATTTTATATATTGACTTAATTCTTCTTGATTGTTTATATCAAACTCCTTAATATAGGCATTATTAATAAAAATTTTATAATTATCTTCATCCAGTAGTTCTAATTTCATTTTATCACCTACAGTATCTTATGAAATATTAAGAAAAAAGAAATAAAAAAGAAGAATTAAACAATTTCAATTGTTAAATCTTCTATCTTCTTTACTATTTCTTCTCGTCCTAATTTAGTAACACTAGAAAATAATACAATATCATCCCCTACTACCAAATCTAGAGAATCCGTAATGCTTTTTAAACTAGCATCCTTTTTACTTGCTCCTACCTTATCTACTTTAGTGGCCACAATAGTTACAGGCACATGATAATATTTTAAAAAATTATACATAAGCAGATCGTCTTCCGTAGGCTTATGTCTAAAATCAATTAACATAAAAACTCTTTTTAATTCTTTTCTTTTTTCCAAGTATTCTTCAATCATAAGACCAAATTTTTTTTGTTGTTCTTTGCTAGTTAGAGCATATCCATATCCAGGTACATCTACTAAATAAAAGTTATCATTTACAATATAAAAATTTAAGGTTTGAGTTTTTCCAGGAGTTGCAGATACTCTAGCTAGATTTTTTCTATTAACAATTGTATTAATAAAACTACTTTTTCCGACATTACTTCTCCCTACTAACAAAAACTCTGGTTTGCCTTCATCCGGATATTGACTTCTTCTTACAGCACTAATATATAAATCTACACTATTTATTTTCATTATTATCACCTAAATTCTCTAAATAAGCTCTACAAGCTTCATTTAATTCGTTTAAAAAATTATCCACTTCATCCATAGAAGTAACTCTAGCTCCACTAGCATAATGATGTCCTCCACCATTATACTTTTCTGCTATGTGATTAATAATAGGTCCACGAGATCTAATATTTAATTTAATAAGATTATTTTTCACATCCTCTGAAATTGCTACCCAAACTAAAACTTCTTCTATATAATTAAAGTTATTGATTAAATTTCCTGCAGATCCTGAATCTACTCCAAATTGAGAAATAATGTCATTTGTAATTTTAATACTAGCTAATCCATATTCAGTTACCTTTAAATTTTCAGCAATATAACCTTGAAGACGAACTTCATTTAAAGGACGCATATAAATATTACTATATAAAGATGGTAAATCTAAATCATAATTTTTTAATAAATCAGAAATAATTCTAAATGTTTTATCTGAGGAATTAAACAAAAAACGATTAGTATCAGACACGATTCCTAAAAATATTGTCTTTGCTATCTCATTATCCAGTGTTAAATTAGTAGTAGAAATTAATCGATATACTAATTCAGAAGCACTAGATGCTTTATCGTCAATATATTCTATTTGAGCATATTTCTCAATAAATGGATGATGATCAATTTTTATATAATATTTAAAATTATCAAAATTATTGATATCTACTCTTTTTTTATCAGGAGTATCAACAACAATTAACATAGCATCAGTAAATTCTTCCATTTTATCTAACTTAGGAAAATAATTAAATTTTGCACTACTACTTCCCACAGCACAAACTTTTTTATTGGGAAACGTTTTCTTGATCGCATCTCTTAAAGCGAGTTGACTAGCCAAAGCGTCTGGATCAACACCTACGTGTCTTGCAATAACAATATTATCATATTCTTTTATCTTTTCAAAAATAGTCTCTAGCATAATTTTTCCTATCTGTTTACTATTTCTAATGTATCTAGTGCTATCATTAATTCTTCATCGGTTGGAACAACATATAATAAACAACTAGAATCATCTGCATTAATTTTAGCAAGTTTCCCTCTTACATTATTCGCTTCCAAATCTAATTTGATTCCTAATGCTGATAATTTTTCCACAATCATACGTCTAGTATCAATACTATTTTCCCCAATTCCTGCTGTAAAACAAATAACATCTGCTCCACCTAATTCAACATAATATTGGGCTATATATTTTACTACCGACCTTACAAACATTTCCTGTGCTAAAATACACTGTTCATTACCATTTTTTACTCCATCTTCAATATCCCTAGAATCACTACTAAATTGACTAATACCAAGTAATCCTGATTTTTTATTAAAATCATTTAAAATTTCGCCAGCACTTTTACCTTCTTTTTCCATCACATAAGGTACAATGGAACAATCCACATCTCCAGTTCTAGTTCCCATTATAATTCCAGCAAGTGGTGTAAATCCCATAGAGGTATTTATACACTTACCATCTTTAATTGCAGTAACACTACCACCATTTCCTAAATGGCAACTAATAATTTTTAAATCATCACGTCCTAATTCTTCGCTAATTTTTTTAGTAATATATCTATGGCTAGTTCCATGGAATCCATATTTTCTAACTTTATATTTTTCATACCATTCATAAGGTACTGCATATAAATAATTTTCTTTATCCATGGTTTGATGAAATGCAGTATCAAATACTACAACCATAGGTGTTTTAGGTAAAACTTCTTGAAAAGCTTTGATTCCTAAATAATGAGCTGGATTATGAAGCGGTGCTAAGTCACTAAGTTTTAATATATCCTCTGCTACTTTATTAGTTACCATAACAGATTTTGTATATTCAGATCCTCCATGGACAATTCTGTGACCTATTCCATCAATTTCTTCTAAACTGCTAATAATTTGTAATTCAATTAATTTATCAAGCAATATCTTAACTGCATCTGCATGATCTTTTAAAACTACTTCTTCTTTTAATTTATAATCTTGATATTTAATTGTATAACAACTTCCTTCAATGCCAATTCGTTCAAATAATCCTGATACTAATACTTCCTTAGTATCCATTTCAAATAAACTAAATTTTAAAGAACTACTTCCTGCATTTATTGACATTATTTTCATATTATCCCTCTTTCTAATAACAATATTTTAACACATTACTATATATTTAGCCATCTTTTTTTCAATATCATTATATAGAAAAAGCTATCAACCAAAAAATCGTTGATAGCTTTAGATTATATTATTCTATTTTTATTATAGTTATTTATTATAACCTGAACTAATTTGGTTCATACCACTACGAACTAATCTCTTAGTAATTTCACCACCAACTGATCCGTTAGCACGTGAAGTTGTGTCTGGTCCTAAATTAACTCCAAATTCGTTAGCTATTTCATATTTCATTTTATCAATAGCTTGTTTTGCACCTGGAACATGCATTTTCATTGAATCTTTGCTATTCATTGTTTTCACCTCCTATACATTTATAGAATGTGAAAAATTTAACAATTCATACCTTTTTTTTAATGGTAAAAAATTCCTATAATAACTCACTAAATTTATTAGTATCTTCTTCTGTTATATCCATCACAATTCTTGTTTTTATTGCTTTAGCAATCATTTCTTCATAATTAAAAGTTTTTTCATATTCGATACATTTAGATAATTCTGGATTAATAATCGGATGTTTTGGTACAAAAACTGTACAACAATCTTCATATGGTAAAATACTAATATCATAAGTATCAATTTTTTTAGCGATATCGATAATTTCTAATTTATCTAAACAGGCGACTGGTCTTATTACAGGATAATTGGTAACATTATTAATTACTTGCATGCTAGTTAATGTTTGACTAGCTACTTGTCCAATAGACTCACCATTAATGATTATTTGAGCTTTTCTCGCTTTTACAAGATCTTCCATTATACGATACATCATTCTGCGCATAATAGTAATACAATATTCCGAATCAATATTTTTATAAATAGATTCTTGTATTTCTGTAAAAGGAATAATATGTAATTTTATTTTATTAGTATATTTAGCTAATTTTTTTGTTAAAGAAATTACTTTATTTCTTGCTTCTATACTAGTATGTGGAATAGCTTCAAAATATACCGCTTCTAATATTATTCCCCTTTTTAATGATAAATATCCCGCTACGGGTGAATCTATTCCACCACTTAACATTAGCATTCCTTTTCCTAGAGTTCCATTAGGATAACCACCTAATCCTTCATAATGATTCATATATATATATGTATTTGTATTTCTAATCTCAATATGTAGTAAAAGATCAGGATGATGCACATCTACTTTAATATTATCAATATTTTTTAAAATTAATCCTCCTATTTCTTTAGAAAAATCCAAACTAGAAATAGGAAATTTTTTATCACTTCGCTTAGTTTCTACTTTAAAAGTCTGAAATTTTTGATTTTTAACTATTTCTAAAACCGTAGATTTAATTTTTTCAACATCAGAGTCTATTTTATAAGCTACTACATACTCGTGAAGTCCAAAAATATTGTTTATTTTTTTTAAAATTTGAGTTAAGTCTTGATCATCAAATTCTATATACATTCTAGAAATATCTTTATAAATATTAACACGATAATTCTTTAATTTATCTTTAATATTTTTATATAATGTCCCTATAAAAAAATTTATATTTCCTTTTTTGGTTGAAAGTTCACCATATTTTATCATAATAACTCTTTCCATATTATTCCCTGCTTTCTAGTTTATATTCCTTATTAAAAAATAGGTAATAAATACCTATTTTTATTGTGTTATTTTTTCTATTACTTGTTGTTCGTTTGTCTGCTCTTCACCACTTTTTTTGATTAAATCATAAACGATAATAGCATTAGAAACATTTAGTAATTTATCAGCATATTCATTACATTCTTGTATATATTCATCTGTAATAATTGTATCTTTTAAAGTCATATATTCACCCTTTTGACTATTATAATAAACTTTATTAGTTAGCCAGTTGCCGGTAGGAAATACTACAATATTATCATCAGTAATATTAAATATATCATGTCCTAATGCATAAGGATTAGAGAAACCAAACATATTTCCTAAGGTAGGCAATACATCATACATTCCCATAACATTAGAATTAGTACCTTTATATTTACCGTCTTTTGTCCAAATAATAAATGGCGTATTTCTATTAAGTTCGTATTGATAACTATTAAATTCAATGTAACCAGGAGTTGTATTCGGTAATATTCCATCCGTTTCCTTATCATAATTATATAAACGTTGGAAATCCTCTTTAGGAAGTCTAGCATCATGATCACCATATAAAACAATAACAGTATCATCAAGAATTCCAGCTTCGTCTAAACCATTAATAAACTCGCCTAAAGCACTATCTGCATAATGAACAGATTTTAAATATCTTCCTAATTTCGTACCTTCCATATATGGATAAGTTACCTCTTCATATTGTCCTGTAGTATTATTATAAACATTCTCTTTTAGTGATACATCAAATTCACCATACTTATCTGTATCTGAGAATGGAGTATGATTTGTTAACATAATAACAGTTCCATAAAATTTATCATTTTCTGCATCAATTTCTTTAATTTTTTCTATAGACTGACGGAAGAAAGATTTATCAGAAATACCTAATCCAATTACTTCATCTATATCATAATCTACCTTAGAATAAAATTTATCATATCCTAAAGTTTCATACATAACTCGTCGATTCCAATAGTCGGCATTATTTCCATGCATTGAAAAAGTATAATATCCTTTTTCTTTTAATAATTCTTGTGTTGTAATATAATCTCGATCATAATAACTACCAAAAGCAGTACCACTATTCGATGGCATTAATGAGGTACTAAATGTAAATTCACTATCACTACTAGTACCTACACTCACTTGTGGATAAAAATTATCAAAATATAATCCACTACTTGCTAATTTGTTTAAATTAGGTGTTACTTCTTGCCCATTGATCTTTAATCCAATGACAAAATTTTGAATACTTTCTGCATGAATAGTAATAATATTCTTACCTTCGTATATACCTGTATATTTATTAGTTACTGTAGGTTTATCTTCAGCAAAGTATTCCTTAAAAGTTTTCATCGCTTCATCATAACCAAACAATGATGTGATTTTAGGCTCAATACTTTTAATTAAATCATTTAAATGATATACATAAATACCATATTTCATAACCACATATTCACGATTCCATTGTTTTACAAATCTACCAATATCAGTAGAAGTTAAAGTAGTAGAAAAAACAATAGCACATCCAACACCAATAGCAAGTGTTTTTAAGGCTCTAGGACGATCTTTATAATCACTTCTTGTTATTTTTTTACTTTTAGATTTTCTTATACATACTGCTAACATAATTACTGGTGCTAATAAGTATACAAAATCTTTAGGTTGCATAACGTTTTCAACAACTGCATCGCCTACTTGACCGATAAATTTCAATGTAGAAAGCAATGATATTGATGAAAACGATGTATAAAAAGTATAATAAGATGAATTAATCATACACAAAGCAGTTAATATAATCGTTACAACAAAATAATAAATAGAACGACCTTTGCTTCTAAATAAAAATCCGAATGATCCTAATACAACAACAAAAGCAAAATCAGCAAGCAATGGCTGAAATGCAAAAAAATTACTAGGATTATTCATCGTAAACATTCGAAGTAAAAAAGCATTTAAAACGTTCAAAATGACATAAACTACAAACACGATATTATCTAATAAACTATTTTTTAATTTTTTTAACCAATCAAGTAAAAATTTCCCTGGATTAGTTACTATTTTATTTAATTTATTTAATCCATGAAAGTTATTTCTTCTATGAGCATTGTTTTTGTCTTCATGATTATTTTTTTTATTCTTTTTTTTCATAAACACAACCTCGCTTAATACATTATACCACCACCATAGTCATTTTTCAAACAAAAAAATAATTACAGATTTGTAATTATTTTTTAACCAAAGATAAATATTTAAAATTCTTATTTTTCTCTTGTGCCTCATCCAAACAATCGTAAATATAGTCTACCATATTAGATGCTTGATTACAAATAGCATCATTCGCATCAAATACAGATTTCTTTAATTGATTAATCCCATCCATACCATAACTTGAACTAAACAAGAAGGAAGCTCCTGCTTTTAAATAAGAAGCCCAAATAGTATTATCAAGTTCTAAACCTAGCTCTTCTATTTCTATATCGGAACAAAACATTTCATTAATAGCTCTATAACAATATTCATATCCCAAATTAAGTTGAATTTCATCCATATCTTTTTTTGATATTCTCATAATATCAGTATGAAAATTCAAACCAAAATATAAATCTTGATTGACTTCAAATTTATTGCTTATTAAAAATTCTTCTACATTACTAGAAAGAAAAGAAAGACCATATTTCATACTTGTGAATTTATCTATAAAATCATCATCATCACTATTTGCTTTTATTGCCTCTTCATTATAATAAATAAAAGCCTTTTCAAAATCTATATTAGCCGCTTGTCTTATTCTATTAGATATAATAAAACTTTTCAAATCTTGATGATTGACAACCATAGGATCTCCTTTTAAATACTGAACAAATATATCATCATTTTGATTGCCATAATTTTCTAATTTCTGTAATATTCTATAAAATTCCAATTCATCTAAATACGGATTAAAAATTACTTCTAACACATTATTATCTTCCTCATGATAACCATCAGATGATTGTATTAAGCATCTCATAATACTTCTTGCTCTTACAGGAGTTAAGTTTAACCTATTATAATACTGTTTTTCTAATTCTAATCTTCGTTTTAAGCTATCGAAAGTCTGATTATAATTTGCAGTATTTTTATTATCCGTTATTTCCATAAAAAGTAATTTTTTGTATAAAGTTCTAATATCATGATTATTAGCGATAATATCGTTTAAAATTTCCATATCTTGATTAGTTATTTCTTCCTCTAACATTCTACCACTTCCATCAACTAATGTTCTTTATTATATTATATGTTTATGATTAGTTCAAGAAAAAAAGAATAGTTTTTGCTATTCATTTGTTAACTGATATTTAGTTACATTTAGTCCCATCCCTAATACAAAAATATAAGATAGAATATATATCCACCACATTAACACTAATAAATTGGATAAACTTCCATATAAACTTCCATAATTAGAAAAATGTTCTACATATAAGGAATATATTTGCGTAACAATTACCCAACTAATACTAGTAAAAGCAGCACCATAATTAACTTCTGTTGGCTTTATTTTAATATCAGGAGCCATAATATATAACATTTTTATAGATACAAAAACCAAAACAAAAGAAAGTGGATATTTTAAAATATTATAGGTAATCATCACAACGTTACCTACTGCCTCATTAGTGATACTTCTTACTATTCTAATTATCATATCTCCAAAAACTGGTACCAAGAAAATAAAGAATAGCAACCCAATTAAGACAAACATCATCAAGATCGATTTTAGCCTTCTTTTGATATAATTTTGATCCTTTATGTTATAAATTTTATTAGAAGCAATAATCATAGAATGTGTTCCATTAGAAGCTAAAATCAAAGCGGAAACAAAGAAAATAACTGCATTAGTGTTAGCTTTTACACCGTTAGCTAGCGTATCAACAATATTAATCATCGCTTCTGGAATATTATTTAAAATAAGATCTCCCATAAAGTCAGTTGAAATATGAAATCTTGAAAATAAACTAATAAACAAAGCGGCAAGTGGAATTAAAGTCAAAAGGAAAAAGAAAGAAAGCTGACCAGGGAGAATCAACATCTCTGGCTTTCTTATATTTTTTATCAAACGTTTACATAAAGCCCTAATCCTTCTTTTCATCCTTTTTCTTCCTATCTATTTATAATCTTCTTTATCTGTACGCATTTCTAATGTTGCTTCATTAATTGCATCATCTATGGTTTTAATATCATCCATAATCATACTATATCCTAATGCTGCACCAAAACCATATGGAAGCGTTTTAAATTCCTTAGTTAATTTATTAGTATAGGTAGATACTTGTTGCTCACTATATCCTACTAAATAAATCAAAAATTCATTTCCATCAGTCCTAATAATTTCACTATTTTCTAGTTGAGTACTAACTAAAATACTAGCTGCTTTGACAATTAATTTATCGCCTGCTTCATGTCCATAATTATCATTAACATATTTAACATTGTTTAAATCAATAATAACAATTGCTTGTGGATATTTATTTGATTCATTCCATGTTTTTATATTTAAATTTAAGTAATTACGATTTTTCAGTGAAGTAAGCATATCAGTATATTTTTTACGTTCTTCCTTTTTTACCGTTTTTACTTTATGTCTTTTCTTAAGTAATATATATATAATTACTAATATGATAAGTGGTATAAATATTAAACTTAAAATAATTAAATATAATTGTTCAAAAGTTGTACGATCTATAATAGATGGATTTAAACTATTAATACCATTATTTCTATAGCGATAATAAGAGTTAGTATTAATTATATAATTAAATAAATCATAGAAAGCACTATTATTATCTTTGACCATAAAATTATAATCATTCGTCATAATTCCATTATACAAAACTTCATAATTTTTAAATTTACTATTTCTATTGATTGTATATACTTCTTTATCAATGATTAAAACACTATCATTACTTTTAGAAAGCAATTCGTCTAAAGAATCATATGGTGTAAGACTAGCTTTACTATTATCTTTGAAGTAATTATATAAAGCATTATTGTTAAGAATACTTGCTTTGATTCCTTTTAACGCTTCAAAAGAATTAATAACATACGAATTTTTGGTTTCTGATAAAACTACATATTCTTCGATAAAGGTAGAAGTAGTTGGTTTATAATTAGATTTTTCATAATTATAATAATTAAAATAAATATCTACTTCTCCCTTATCAATAGCTTTTTTTAATTCATCAATCGTTTTATACTTTTTGAATGTAAATTCAATTCCCGTAAGTCGTTCTATTCTACTAATATATTGACCATTAATTCCCACTAATTCACCATCTACTGTAGCTTCATATGGAGGATTTTCTACATAACCATAAACATAATTTTTAGATAATAACTCTGCTCTCGTTTTATCATTAATATTATTATTTTCAATATAATAATCTAATAAATGTTGATTATAACTGTTAACATAATCATTATTTTTCCAATTAGTGTAATATTTTTTTACAATCTCATTTAATCTTTCATTATCATCAGTTAGTGTTAAAACAATACGATTATTCATTTCAGTCAAAGTATAATTTATGAAATAATCATCACTCGCTATCGTTTTATCTAAATACATAATATTAGGAATAATCATAAGATCAATAGCATCACTATCTAACGCTTCTACTAATTCATCGATAGTATCATAAGGTTTATAAGTAATATTAGATCCTGTTTTTAAATAATAACTTATTTCACCAACATCATCAGTAAATACTCCTAATGTCATGTCTTTAAAATCAGTTACGCGATTTATTTTTAAACTACTTTTACTAATTGCAATATATACATCTTCACCTAATAATAAATCTTTATCCGTTAGCTTTTCATCATTTTTTAAAACTCTAAAACGAAGTCCTGTTCCACTAGGTTTTCCCGTTTTTAAATAAGGGACAACGTTAAATTCTAATCCTGTATCTTCTTCAAAGTCATCCACAAATTCATAAAAAACACCATTTTCACCATATACAGGATAATTACTTATCAATTCTAAATCAAAAATCGTAGATATATTCGATTCAATCCACTTACGATCATTTACAGTTAAAGAATTTTTATCTTCTTTATTATAATAAAAATAAAGAGAAACAAATACTATTAATGCAATTAAAATTGGTATTATAATTATTAATTTTTTATTCAGTTTCATCTGTTGTCACCTGTCTATCTTTAGTCCATGTAAATCCTTCTTCATTGTTTTGCTTGTATCCAATAATAGGAAAATCATTTAATTCTTCATTTTCTTTTTTTACAAAAACTTGTATATCATAAAACATCAATTGATCCTCATCTAAATATTCTAAAATCCCATTTGCAATTTTTTTGGCATTATCCTTTGTAACATCATTAGCAACTGTTATAGTTACATTTACTATTTTCCCTTGTAAACGAGTAGTTACAGAAGTAACCCCCTCATTTTCTTGTAAAGATGTTTTTATTTCATCATATTGATCATCAGTAATTTCTACTTCTTCTATTCCATCCAATCTATTACCGTATGATTCTTTTCCGCTACCAAAGAAAATATTATATAAATATGCCCCTACAATAACAACTAATACAAATATAACTATGATAAATACTGTTAATTTATTCTTTTTAATATATTTCATAAATACCTCCAGTAAATTAATTATACACTAGTATTTTATTTTAATCAATTTGATACCTTCTATTTTTTAATATTATTACTATCATTAGTATATAACTAATTCATAATTAGTAGCACTAAATTTTCTATAAATTTAAAAACTTATATTATAAAATATAGTTTTTTCATGCAATTATTTCTCTTTTTTATTAAAAAATGGAATACATAAAATAACAGGTAAACAAGTAAATAATCCATAAACATACCTAAACTCTGCATATACAGGAGATGCCACCATCATAGTAAGCCATAATCCTAAAAACGGAATATAGGCGATTCCTAGTTTGTTTTTTCTATATTTTGACAACGAAAAACTTAATAAAGTAATAATAAAACCTAAGCCAATACTCCAAAATACATTAGCAAAAGGTAACCTCTTACTAGCCGTATGATCAATTATAGTACATAAAATACTAGGCATATTAGTATTACTTTCTTGATCTAAAGTAACCCAATAATTAACATCCGTTGACCAATACCCGACTGTTTGAGCCAAATATGCTTCCACATATATTCTAGGATGTTCTATTAATAACTTAGCCCATACTTTGAGTAATTCTAGCTTACTATCATCTAATTTTTCTCTATTTACTAATCCTTTAATAGGATCCGAAATATATGGCAAATAACTATCTTTAATTTTAGAAACATCCATGATCGAACTTAAATATTTTAAATTTTCTTTATCCACTTCCTCCTCTTGTGCAAATACTCTTGCTATTTGTTGAAGCGGTATAGAGAATGCTTCTACACTTTGTATTTTTTGAACACCCATCATATTATATATTGGTCCTGTTATTACAAAATATATACTTATTAAACCTACCATCAAAGGAGCGAAAAGGAGTATTTTCTTGCGAAACACAAATAATATAAATGGCATCATAAATAAAACGATATATATTCCATTATTTCTAAAAAACATCATAAATAATATTCCTAATATAAATAATAAACATTGACTAATTAATATTTTATTCTGATTATTTGCAAACTCTAACAATGATATTAACACTAAAATAAAACATCCACCAAACATAACATCTTTCCACATTGTAACACTATAATGAGTATACATAGGAAGTAATGCATAAACCAATACCACTGCCAAACAGATACGAATATCAATTTTTCGTTTATATAAAAACCTACAAGCATATGCAAACAAACACGACATAATAATCATTTGAACAATAATATAAAAGGCTATTCCCATATTTTCATTATGAAATATCATATTACCAATATTATAAAAGAAACCAACAAATTGTGTTTGTAAAAAAGGATGAATATTAGATAAAATACCATCTTCAATAAAAGTCAATTGTAAATAAGAGTCTGTTGTCAATTTTCCTGGGAAATATCTCCAAAAATAAGGTAAGTAACAGATAAATATAAAAATCCAGCTATAAAAGAAAAATTTGTTATAATTTTTTCTATCGTTGCTTACTTTTATATTCAATTTACCTAAGTAGAAATAAAAATTATTTAATAGTCGATATACTAAAGGGAAAATACCTATTCCTTCTATTAAAGTATAAATTAATCTCTTTAAAGTAAAAATTATTTGTACATCAGTATAAGTAAAACTATCCACAGTTTTTCCAATAACCAAGCAAAGAGTTAAAACTATTCCTAAAACGAAAGAAATCCTTTTAGTTTTCTTATCAACTTTGACTTGAAATTTCAAAAAAAATAATAATATAAATCCATAGAATAAAAGAAAAAAGATACTAAAATTCAAATTACTAGATATACCATAATATAAAATAATACCAATATATGATACTACAGATAAAATTATGTTCCATAAATATAACTTATTAACTTTTAATTCCTTTAATATTTCTCTCATATAAACCTCTTATTTCCTGCTTTTTTTATACCTTTATTATCCCACGCTTATATTATTTGAGCAAGAAAAAAGAACGTTTCCGTTCTATTAAATTTTATTTTCCCATAATCCATGCTTATTACAATATGCATATAAGGTTGCATCTTTCATATAAGGAAATGTTACCTCTGCAGATTGTCCCGGAGCTAGTTTGACCATTATTTCTGTATCATCGCTTTCCAAACTAATCCATTCAATGTAATGATCCTCATCCATGACATGATTCACTATTACTTTCATTTTATCCCCTATAATTTCAAATGTAGGAATGTGTTTTTCAAAAGCGGCATCAGTTGAATTTGACTTAACTAAAGACATATTTTCTTCACAACACTTTATTCCACAATCCTTACACTCACAATCTTGTAATACTTTTATAAGTGCCCCACACTTATTACATTTCTTTAAAATCATTAAATCACCTCTTTATGAAACCTTTATAAATATTATTATATTATATTTTTTTATAAAAAGATATTAAAAAAGTAACCTTCAAGGTTACCAAACACTTAATCATATATCTCCATATGATATTTATATTATGATTAATATTAATTTTTTTATACTTTAAAATAATAAAAAATTTGTTATAATAATACTAGGTGATAAATATGACAATGGATCAAGAAACAATTGCATCTTTTCTATTACTTGGTACTTTATTGTTATCTTGTATTACTATTATTATTATTTTTACTATGAAAAACAACTAATAATGCTTTTTAAAAAGTGTTTTCTTTTTTACCTTTGGATTATCATAAATAATATCTTGAGTAGGTTCGTTATATTCTAACGTCTTACTCTTTTCTATTGGTTTTATTGCATCTTCTTGAAAATCATTCTGTATAGAATCATTTATTTTAGATGTTTCTTCTACAGATTTGTCTTTGTTAAAATATTTTTTCTTAATACATATTACTTCTGGAATTACTGTGGCTATTGCTCCCACCATACAAATAGGCGCAATGAGACTAAGTCCACTATCTCCAAAACCAAATGCTATAGTAGAAATAGTTCCTGCACTCTGAAGAGCCATTTTTAATTTGGCTGGAATTGTAGGTTTCATTTCTAACCCATTCTTTTTAAATTGATAAGTAGAAACTCCAAATACAATAGCATCTCTTGCAGCAATAGTTAAAGGCCATAACGGCATAATTCCCGTAGCCATTAATGTAATTCCAAGACCCCAATTATATATTTTATCTGCAATCGGATCTAAAATACTACCTAATCGAGAAGCCATTCCATAATTTCTTGCTAAATATCCATCCACAGCATCTGTTGCTCCGATTCCTAATGTCGCTAAAGTAATTAATAATGGTGAAGTAATTCCAAATTTAGCAATATAACCAAATAATGCCACTGAAGATATCATTCTAAACACAGTTAAAACATTAGGTATTGTTAATTTCTTATCATATTTTTCATCCTTAATTTCATCTTTTTTATCTTTCATTATCCAATACCTCCATAATTAGTTATGATAATACCTATCGTTACTCGTGTCAAGTTTTGTTAGTTTATATAATACTATTGTTGTTTAATTGATCTATTTATAGTATTATTATTATTGTAGAGGAGGATAAAAATGGATAGAAAAATAAAAGTCGTTCAATTTGGAACTGGAAAAATGGCTGTCTACACTATGCGTTATGCAATAGAACATGGTTGCCAAATAGTAGGAGCAATTGATGTTAATCCTAACGTTATTGGAAAAGATATTGGAGAAATCATGAATACTTCAAATTATGGAGTTACTGTCACTTCTTTAGATAAAGCTCCCGAAATGTTAATGAATGTAAAACCAGATATTTGTATCGTAACTACTATGAGTCTATTAAATGATGTTTATGATAGTCTAATGTTATGTGCAAAATTAGGTATTAACGCTATTACTACTTGTGAAGAAGCATTCTTCTCATGGAATTCTAATCCTAAAACGACAGAAGCTATCGATATTATTGCTAAACGTACAGGATGTACAATCACTGGTAGTGGATACCAAGACATATATTGGGGAGAGTTAATAAGTGCTATTGCTTCTTCAACTAATAAAATTACTAAAATAAAAGGAAGTTCTAGTTACAATGTTGAAGATTATGGAATTGCTTTAGCTAAAGCTCATGGTGCTGGTTATACTTTAGAAGAATTTGAGAAAAATGTAGCATCTAGTGATAATATTTCTAGTGAAGAGCGTCAAACACTAATTGATCATGGAGAATTTTCTCCTTCTTATATGTGGAATGTCAATGGTTGGTTAGCTTCTAAATTAGGATTAACAGTAAAAAGTCAAGTTCAAAAATGTATACCTCAAACCCATTCTGAAGATATTAATTCTACTACTTTAGGAATGATAGTAAAAGCTGGAAATGCTACAGGTATGAGTGCTGTTGTTACTACTGAAACTCAAGAAGGTATTATCATTGAATCAGAATGTATTGGTAAAGTTTATGCTCCTAGTGATTTTGACAAAAATGAATGGACAATATATGGAGAGCCAGATACGACTATAGTTGTTAATCGCCCGAAAACAGTAGAACTTACTTGTGCTACCGTAGTAAACAGAATTCCAGATGTTTTAAATAGTGAACCAGGATTCATAACAACTGAAAAAATGCCAGAATTAAAATATCGTATAAAACCATTAAATGAATATGTAAAATAAAACAGGATTACTCCTGTTTTTATTCTGTAATTACTTTTTCATAAATAACAACATTATCTATTTGCTTTGTTACTTGATATTTATTATTGTTAGCTAAGTGAATAGTTAAGGCGATATTATTAGGAAGTACAAACATATCAAAATTATATTCATCTAACAAATAGTCATACCCTCTATCTTGAAGTTCCATAGCATCCCTAAAATTATATTTAGAATACATATCCGCACGTCCATCAATAAATACTTTAATATCATTATAAATTAAATATCCTCCATAATCATAAAAATTAAATAAACGGTTTGGATTTTGTTCTTTTATATACTTTATTATTTCATCTGATAGTGGTTTTTTAGTATAACTATTCATTAATTTAGGTACAAATAAAATACCACTAACGATGGCAATGATTAAAATAGCCATCGTCAAATACTTTTCATAACTAAATTTATACTCCCCAATGAAATTAAAAATGATAAAAGTAGAAGCAATGTATAAAAGTGGTATAAATTTTAAACTTTTAAATCCTAAAACTAAGAACGCACCTAAAATAACAAAATCAATTACTTTAATTTTCTTATTTGTTATTATCATTATAAGGATTACTATTCCTAATAACAGGAAATCTCCATAATCACTAACATGATTTAAACTAGGGCTAGCCCATTCACTAATACTTGAAATCATCAAATCATCCTGCATATTTATATAAGGATAACTTATCATTTTTATTCCATGAGGATTTATCGCAATTACTAAAATACTTAATATTCCGCAAATTAAATATTTTTTTATTTGCTCCCTGCTAATTTTGTTAGCTTCTAATTTACCAAACTTAAATTGAAACAAACCACATATTAAAAAGATAAAACATAAGATATATGGTAAATTAGAGGAACCTCCATGAAAATTAGACCAAAGTAAAGTAATCAAAGGTAAGAAATAAATTTTTCTAGAATTTTTATGATAAAAATTATCATATAAAACATAAACAGTAAATGCTAATAAAATATAACTTATCATATGAGGACGTGGTAACATTACTCTAGAAAAAATTAAAAAACCTATTAAAGACCATAATAAAGTAAAAAGGTAATTTTTCTTCATTTTCTCTTGATTAAAACTAAATAAAATAAAAATTAAGCCTCCATAAATAGTAAGATTAAACATCAATGGTCCGAAGTTTTTAAAAACGATGTTATATAAGTAAAGAATAACTTCGCTCAACCACTCATGACTCATCCAATATAAATGATTACTAATACCATACCAAGAAAAAATATCATAATATGGTATTTTTAAATTAGTAACTATATATTCACCCGCTTTAATATGCCAGTAATAATCATTGCCAAAACCGAAATTAAAGATAGCTAGAAATAATATAGCGGAAAAAGCTAACCCTAATTTATAATTCAACTTTTTTTTCACTTATCTTCACCTAATTAGAAGTGTAACATATTAAATTATTCCAAGCAACCACTCTCTATACTATCTTCCCCTTTTTTATATATTGTTAATTTTTCTTTACTATCACAAGTCACTAACAATAGATCTTCTATATGATGATAGCCTTCTTTTTTAAGTCTAGTTAACAACCACTTGTCATCTTTCTTGATTACTTTCAAATTATTTGACATTATATTTCCGTCAATTACTAAATTGGAACAAAGGCCTTTATAATCCACTTTAACTTTAGCATCACTAGGTGTTAAAGGGGCATATTTACTTTTTAACATAAAGCTTATTTTCCCGTTAGGCTCCATAATAGCATATTCGATTTCACTAATATCAAAATACCCATTATTTCTAGCTTCTTGTAATAAATCACTAAGATCTATTTTTGCTTTTTCGACATTATCTTCAATAATTTTTCCATTTTCTATAATTATTATTGGTGTACCTATCACAAATCTTCTAAGTTTAATACTTTTAGCTGTAAAGTGAGAAATCAAGATTGACACTAGTGTATATACACCCATGACAATTAACCCATGTAAAAAATGAGACTCTAAATCAATAGAAATATCTGCTGCCACACTACCTATCGTAATACCTACTACATAATCATACAAATTTAATTGTGACAATTGTTTTCTACCCATAGCTTTCGTAAAAAAGAAAAGAGCTACAATTGAGAAAATTGATTTTATAAATACATAAAAAAAGTCCATAATATCACCATTCTTATTATGAACTATTTCTTTTAAAATAAACCACTTATTTCTTCCTTATCATTAATATCAATATTTTCTAAATTAGGAATTTTAGATAATCCCGGCATGGTCATGATATCACCTAATAATACTGTAATAAAAGAGGCACCACGATATAATTTAACATCTTTTACTGTAATTGCATAATCTTTAGGGTAACCTAATTTTTTAGGATCGTCACTAATCGAATACTGAGTTTTAGCAATACATACTGGTAAATGATGATACTTATTCATTTTTTTTAACTTCTCTTCTACTTCTTTAGTATATTGTACTCTATTAGCATGATAGATTTCTATTGCTACTTTTTCTATTTTCTCTTTAATCGATAAATGATCTTCATATAATAACTTAAAATCATTTTCCTTATTACAAATGTCTACTACTTTTTTTGCTAGAGAAACAGACCCTTCCCCACCATTTAAATAACTATCACTAATAGCAAATTCTATTTTTTTATTATTACAATATTCTTCTATAACATGAATTTCCTCATTAGTATCACTATCATATTTATTTAAACATACAATTAAATTTTTAGTGTATTTTAAAATGTTTTCCACATGAACCATTAAATTTGGTAGTCCTTCTTTTACTTTTTCCACAGAAGGTGTTAATATATCTTCCTTCGAAACATTGGCATTATATTTTAATGCTTTAAGAGTAACTACTAAAACAACACAATTAGGCGTGAAAGAAGCTCTACGACATTTAATATCAAAAAATTTTTCAGCGCCTAAATCGGAACCAAACCCAGCTTCAGTTACTACATAATCAGCAAGATTAAGACCTAATCTAGTAGCAATAATACTATTGCATCCATGAGCAATGTTAGCAAAAGGTCCTCCATGAACTAAAACAGGATTATTCTCCAAAGTTTGAACTAAATTAGGTTTTATGGCCTCTTTTAATAAAGTGGCAAGAGAACCCTCCATATTTAAATCTTTCACCAAAACTTCCTTACCATCATAAGTATATCCAATCAAAATATTACCTAAGTTTTTCTTTAAATCCATAAGATCTTGAGATAAACAAAAAACACTCATTACCTCGCTAGCTGCTGTAATATTAAAAGATTCATCTCTTTTTACTTTTCCATGGATCGTAATATTCCTTAACGCTCTATCATTCATGTCCATACAACGATTAAACGCAATGGTATTGGGATCAATATTTAACTGATTCCCAAAGTAAAGATGATTATCAATAGCTGCGCTAATTAAATTGTTACAACTAGTAATTGCATGCAAGTCTCCAGTAAAATGTAAGTTAATATCCTCCATTGGAACAATTTGTGCATACCCTCCTCCAGTTGCTCCTCCTTTAATTCCAAATACTGGACCTAAAGAAGGTTCTCTTAATACCATTAAGGTTTTCTTACCTATTTTATTAAGAGCATCACCTAAACCAATACTAACTGTAGTTTTTCCTTCTCCATATGGTGTAGGATTAATTGAGGTAACTAATATTAATTTTCCTTCATTTTTAGTAGTATATTTTTTATAATCAATTTTTGCTTTGTAATTGCCATATAAGATTAAATCCTCTTCTAATATACCTATTTTTTTTGCTATCTCTTTAATATTCTGTTTTTGACACATTCTAGAAATTTCAATATCACTTTTCATATCATCACCTTCATTTCTATTAGTAGTATATCATATAAATTCATTATTTTATCTATCATTTACTTTTATTTTATTATATAATATGTTTAGTTTTAGGAGGCAGTTATGAAATTAGATAATTTAAAAGAAAAAAACTATTCTCATGTTACTAGTCTAATAAGCGCTATTATATTTTTTATCATTGGTAGTATTATTTTTACTAATCCTAATAATACTATTAAATTTATTTCTTATGTTTTAGGTGGTTGCTTTTCTATAATTGGATTATTTAAAATTTGGAGTTATTATCGAGCAAAAAAGAAAGAAGAAGTAACATACCTTAGAGATTTAAGTGTCGGATTACTAGCTCTAATAGCAGGAATTATTTTAATTATCTTCTCTAATACTGTAGAAACTTTAATAAGGATCATTATGGGAGCATGGATATTATTTAATGGTATTAACTTATTAATTAATTCAATTAAGGGACTAAAAAACAAAGTTAAATCTTCTAAATTATTAATACTATTATCACTAATTATGATTTTTTTCGGCATTTATATGATTCTAAAAACTAATTTAATATTTCAAATGATTGGTTTATTTATTATTTTATATTCCGTTACTGAAATTATTGGCTATATTTATTATTCACAAAATAATTAGAACTTCGGTTCTTTTTTTATTTTGTTTTTATTATTAATATGTTATAATTTCTATAGAATAGGAAGGTGTTTATATGAGTACATTGGTAATTAGTGCGGCCAATTTAGCAACAATAGAAAACAACTTACAAGTACTTGCTAATAATATTGGTTCTGTATCTCAAAATGTAAATACCGTAAATGGTCATATTAATGATGTTCAAGGTCAAGTAGATACCGTTAAAAACGATGTTAAAAGTCTAGAAGAAGAAATCAAAAGTTTTATGGTAGAAATCAAACAAGGTACTATCGTTTCTAATGCTAGACAAACGATTTTAATGGATCAAAACGAATTTGATAAAAAATTTAGTCACCGAGATGAAGTTAGAAGACGAGTAAATGGATTACTACAATCAGTAGATATCAATGCTATTAAAAAAAGCACAGTGGAAAATATTAGTGAAGAAACCATTGTTAATACTCCTGATTATTGGTTAGCCCCTGCTTTAGTTTCCCTTTGTTCATGGTACACTAATAACAAAGATTTAGCTAATAAAGCTCTAAAAGAAGCCATGGCTAGAGATGATGAGAAAACATCATTACTAATGTGTTTAATTCATTTAAGAGCCAATAGAATTCCTACTTCCATGAAGTGGTTAAATAGATATTTATCAATGCAAGATCCGGCAAAAATGGAAAGTAAAATTATTACAGTATTAGATGCTATTACTAGTGGTGTTTTTGGAATTGATGCTAAAGATAATTGTCTACAAAAAATCAATGAATGGATTTTAGAGTTAAATAGTTATAACAATTTTAAAGATGCACAAATAGATAGATGGGAAAGATATTTTAGAGAACAATTAGAACCAGTAGAGGAAAATGAATTTCCGTATATTATGAAATACGTAGTAGAAAAAGATAATGTTATGGATATTATTTCGTTAGCAAGAGGAGATAAATTTATTTTAAAAGATTTCAAAAAAATCATGGAAGAAAAACAATATAGTAATGTTTCAAATATTAACAAAATCGATAATTTATTACATATGTTAGTATTCAATTATGAAAATGAAGAACTAGAATTAAAACGTGACATTCAAAAAAATAAGCATATTATTGAAGAAAACGGTGACATCAATAAAGCATTAAAACAATTTGAAAAAACTAGTATTGCTTTAGAGAAAAACAATAATTTTTATAGTCATATTACTAATATTGCTATAGGAAATAATTCTACTGAAGCGGATTTAAATACAAGAAAATTTGCTATTAGTCTTTCTAAACATTTTATTATATCTGGATATAATCGTATCTCTAATATCAAAGAAGAAGAAGCGTTACCTGACTTAACTATTACTATTAATGAATGGAATGGGTTAACTAAAAATGGAAGTAATGAAGTGGAGCTTCAAAAAAGCCTAGAAGATTTTTTGAATGATGAATTTCATGATGAAGTGTATAGTGATCGCTTATTTAATATTAAAATGTTATTTGCGATTATTATTGGCTTAGTTGGTATCTTCTTAACATTAAAACAACCTATCTTAGCTGCTATTATTTTCTGTGTAGTATTAATATTTAATATCGTAGAATTCTTAAGATCCTATTCTAAAAGAGAATCAAAAATAAAGCAATTAAATGAAATTAAAAAGCAGCACAAAACTCTATTATCTAATATCATTGCTGAAATAGTAGATTATTACTTCGTATATAAAGATAGTAAAACAGATCATAATAATTTCATTAATTACATTAATTCCCTTAACTATGTGGATTATATAAAAAATAATAGTAAAAGAAATATTATGATAAATGGAGGTAAATCATGAATAACGAACCTAAAGTAATAATTACTCCAGTAGAGAAAGATGAAAAACTAAAATCTATTACAACAATAAAACCAGAAATCGACCAAAAAACAAAAGAAGAAGATTTTGTAACTGGCTTACCAGAATGGGACTTAACACCTCCATACGAAGTAATTAGGAGGGTAAATAGAAAATGACTTATTATGAATGGATCCATTGTTTTAATAAATTGAAAACCGGTCCTCGCGATGAAGAATTATTAAAGCAATTATATACCAGTACTATTTCATTAGATGGCAATATTCTATACCGATTTATTAAACATATTAATGTTTTAGTAAGAACAAGATTAAAAAATAGCCTGGATAGTATATTATCAAAATTAGAGATGATTTATCATGATAATAATGCCTTATCATTAGAGATAATTAATATAAAAAAAGAACTAGCATTTGCAAAAAAAATTACAAAATTACCTGTGATTCCTAAAGAAAATCAAGATAAATTTAGAGAAACACTGCAAAAATTTGCAAATGAAATCAACGAAACATTAGAAACCAGTATGGAAGGAATCGATACTACTGGAGAAGCTATCATGATAATTAAAAATAGTAAAATCAATGTCTTGGAGGATTAAAGTTATGAATTACGAAGAAACAAAAAAACAACTTAAACAATATCTTTTAGCAAGAATACCTTTTATTTCAATCAATACTATTGAAAAAAATAGAGCACTTACTATGCTAAAAGAATTAGCTAATGAACTAAATTTACCAATTAGTGTTCATTCTATGTCTAAAGGTATTAGCAATATTGTAACAAATAATTTAGAAAATGAAGAGAAAACTATTATGGGCGCTCTTGATTATATTGGTGAACAAATAAAAATGAAAGAAAATGCTACCTATGTTTTAACAGATGCAAAGGAATTAGAAGAAGAAACATTAGTATCTAGATATTTAAATGACATTGTAACCACCGCAGAAGAAAAAGGAGGAACTATTATTGTTATCAGTTCTTCCATTATTTGGACTAACTTACAGCGTTTAGGTATGTCAATTGAACTTTCTCTTCCAGAAGAAGAAGAACTATATCAGTTAATAAAAGAAGTAGTAAGTCCCTATCAAAATCAAATTACAGTTGAATGGGACGAAACTAATTTCAAAGAAGTAGCGACTATTCTTTTAGGTCTTAGTGAAATTGAAGTTAAAAATGTTATTGCTTCGTTAATTGCTAAAGGATCTTTATTAAAAGAGGATTTAATAGATTTGAAATTTGCTAAAGATAGTATGTTTTCTGATATTAGTGGACTAGAAAAAATAGAAGTAGATCCAACAATTGCTTTTGGTGGATTAGATGGATTAAAAGAGTGGTTAGATGAAAAGAAAAAATTAATGACTACTGAAAAAAAGGAAGAAATGAAAAAACGCCACATTAAACCTCCTCGCGGAATTTTAATTGTTGGAGTCCCAGGGTGTGGAAAAAGTTTATCAGCAAAAGCAATTGCTGCTAAATGGCAAATGCCATTATATTTATTAGATTTTGCTACAGTCCAAGGAAGATATGTTGGACAAAGTGAACAACAATTAAAAGAAGCTTTAGAAACAGCAGAACATGTCTCCCCTTGTATCTTATGGATTGATGAAATTGAAAAAGGGTTATCCGGAGCTTCGGGAGATAGCGGCGTTACTAATCGTATGATTGGACAATTCTTATTTTGGTTACAAGAATGTAAAAAAGAAGTCTTTGTAGTAGCAACTGCAAATGAAATTAATAATTTACCTGCTGAACTTCTTCGTAAAGGACGTTTTGATGAAATGTTTTTTGTAGATTTACCTAATGACGAAGAGCGTAATGAAATTATTAAATTATATTTATTGAAGTATTTAAACGTTAAAGTAAATGAACCCTTTATTAACAAATTAGTAACCTTATCCAATGGCTTTTCAGGATCCGATTTAGAAGCAGTTATTAGAGAAATCGCTTATCAAGTAGTTGCTAATAACACAGCTTTAACAGAACAATTATTTATTGATACATTTACTAAAACAGTTTCTTTATCTAAAACTAATCCGGAAAAAATCAATAAAATAAGGGAATGGGGAAAAGAACACGCCATCCCTGCAACTAAACAAAAAAGTTCTATCTAGAACTTTTTTTATTATTTTTATATAAATATTTAGATACAATACTAGTAAATAGTACTAAATATGAAATTGAAATTAGCATTCCAGCAAAGACATCACTAGCATAGTGAACTCCTAAATAAATCCTAGTAATTCCAATTAAAATGATTAAGATAGATAATAAAATAGTGCAAATCCATTTTCGCCTCTTGGATAACTTCATTTGCCATATCAAATAAATAATAAAACCATAAAAAGCCGTTGAAATCATCGCATGAGCAGAAGGAAAGCTATAACCTAATTCTTCGATCAAATTAATGTCTAACGGCCTAGGTCTAGCAAAAATAAACTTTAAAATAGTATTAATAATAAAAATGATTGCTAAATTGATTCCTACAAACATACCATATTTTTTATCTTTAGGAATCAATAAAATCAAAATCGTTAAGGAAATAAAGGCAAAAGCGCTCGCTAAATTAGTTATTACCTTAACAAAAAAAGTCATTTGTGGAGAAATCAATTTAGAAATATACTCATAATAAAAATTATCAAAATTCATGATATTTTCTTTATATACACTTCTAATAATAGCAATAAACAAAATTAATGTTAAAAGACAAATAAGCCATTTTAAATTTTTCTTTATTAAGATTACTAATTTCTTCATTCGATCACTCCTTACTGTATAATAGTATATCATATTTTTAGTATCAAAAAATGTAAAATAGGATTAATTTTAGGATAAAATATGTTAAACTTATATTAGATAGTAAGTTATATGGAGGTTTTTATGGAGTTAGTATCTAATAATCTACGTTTAATCGTAATGGACAATTTTTTAGACTTTGGCAAAAAAGTTGATGGACACTTAAAACTGATGAGAGAAATTAAAGATGATCGATTCAGTTTTATTGTGCCTACTACATTACCTAGGTTTGCTAGTGGTGAAGCAAAAGCTGTCATTGAGGAATCTATTAGAGATAAAGATATTTATATCTTATCGGATGTAACTAATTATAGTTCTACTTATACTATGCATGGTTTTGTTAATCATAAAAGTCCTGATGATCATTATCAAGACATTAAAAGAGTAATTTCTGCTATGAATGGTGCTGCTGAATCAGTACAAGTGATTATGCCTTTTTTATATGAATCTAGACAACATAAACGTAAAGCACGTGAATCAACCGATTGTTCCCTTATGCTTCATGAATTAGAGTTTTTAGGAGTTAAAGGTATTATTACTTGTGATGCACATGACCCTGGGGTAAGGAATGCTTTACTACACTGTTCTTTTGATAACGTATATCTTACCCACTCTATCCTAAACCAATTTATCGACTGTGAAAATATTGATTATAGTAAATTAATTATTGTGGCTCCTGATACAGGTGCATCTGATCGAGCGGAATATTATGCCAATATATTAGGTTCTAATATTGGTCAATTTAATAAAAGACGGGATTATACTAAAGTAATTAACGGAAAAAATCCTATTGTAGCACATGAATATATTGGTACAGATGTCAACGGAAAAAGTGCTATTGTGGTAGATGATATGATTTCATCCGGTCAATCCATGTTAGAAGTAGCAGAACAATTAAAAGAACGTGGGGCTAGTGAAATATATCTAATTGCTTCTTTCTCATTATTTAGCGATGGTCAAAAAAGCGTTAATTTATTTCAAGATGCATATGAAAGAGGAATTTTTAATAAATTATATACAACCAATTTATCCTATGTACCAGAAGAAATAAAAAAACTTGAATGGTTTAAAGAAGTAGATTGTTCTTATCATATATCTCAAATAATAGATGCATTAAATACCCATGAATCTATTAGTCCATTATTGAATGGTAAAGAAAAAATACTTCAAAAAGTAAATACAGTCAAACAAAAAGGAATCTAGGATTCCTTTTTTTGTACCAATTCTTTCATTTTATTTTTATTTTCCATAGTAAAGCCAATTAATATTTCCTTATTTTTATTCATAATAGTAGTGAAAATTTCATCATAACTATTTTTACTATTATGATCAAAATTATTAATTCCTGCTATTACATGTTTTTTACCTTTCTTATCTACTATAACAATACTTTTTGTAGTAGTAAATCCGTATTGTTTTACTTCAAATGGATACATCCATAAAATGTCAGTATATTTAATAACGTTCATACCTCTTGAAAAATAAACTAAATAATTCTTAGTTAAATATAATTTAGCTTTTTTATAATAATTTGTACTAGCTTCTTCTATTTCACTATTTATTTTATGCCACTCATCTAAAGATAAATTTTTAATTGTTTTGTTAGTTATCACTCTAAATATTATGTAACTAATCAATATAAGTAATCCAATAACACCAAAGAAGATAGATAGTAATACATATACTGTATTATCATTAATAGGTGAAGTTACATCTAAATAAACATTGCCAAAGTAATTTTCAAAATTATCCTGATTCATAACAGTATCACCTAATATATCATTATATACATCAATAGCAATATTTTTAATATCACTAGGAATTTTCTTAGTAATTCCTGTTAATTTTACAATATTACCACTATTAGTATTATTATTTATTTCTTGAACAGTGTGATAATCTAAATATGCAATATAAACATATTCCCCATCACTAAGAAAATAATATTTATCTTCAAATATATCATCACTTCGCTCAGCAAAAACATAAGGAGATATGGCTACATTAATGTAGGAATAAACATTATCTTTACTATTATTTCTTGCAATCACATCGTTCATATCCACTGGATATGAATCACTTCTGTTATAAACATTAATAGCACAAATAATACATACTATGGTAATGATTATAAATATCATTGCTACTACTAAATAAATATTTAATTTATTAATTCCTTTTTTTATTTTATCAGAATATATTTCTTTCATGATCTCACCCATTAGATCATATCATAAATTTTAAATAATTTTACTAATTATTCAATAAATCATTAATACTATTTACATATTCTTCTATTTTTCTTTGATATTCTTCAATTTCTAATTGTAATTCTTCTTTTTCCATTTCTAAATTATAGTTTTCTTCTTCTAATTCTGCGATTTTATTTTGATATTCATATATTTGATTATCATAATCTTGTAACATCGAATTATAGTGTTCTTCTGCAATTTGATCGCGATATTTTTGATTATTGTCAAATAGTTTTCCTTGAACTTTAGAAGTAGTATAAACATTTATTTCAATATCATATAATTCATCATAATTATGTAATTGTTTTTTAGATAAATCTTCGATCAATAAATCCATAGTTCTTTTAAATGATAAATTTTTAGAATTACTATATACATTTATAGCATTCTCTTCATCATATATTGTGAAAACTTCTGAATATTTTTCATAATATTTAATTTCTAGCTTAATACTATTGCCTAAAGATTCATCAATATAAAATACAGTATTATCATGATATGGAACTAAAAATAATGTATTATTACGCATTTCATATGTTACTTCATAAACATCTTTTTCACTAGATAAAGGCGCAGTATTAATATAGTTTATATTAGCAGCATCCCACATAGTTATACCTATTGCAATACCAATTCCAGATAAAGAAACAATAAACATTAAAAATATTCTTTTTAAACTATTCTTTCTACTAAAAATAAAATTAAATATCAATTCTATGATAACTAAATTTAAAACAATACAAGATATAATTCCTAATATAATTCCAAAATAGAAAACACCTTTAAAAATTAAAATGATACTTAATATAAAGGAAGCAAATAGAAATAATAAAGATATAATAAATGGTATACTCATACAAAAGATAAAAGCTTTAATAAACACCATTACAATAGTACCTAAAGTATTAAAAATAGTATAATTATGTTCTTTTTTTATAATTATTTTTTGACTTTGATTATTATCTTCTTGTTGATTACTTTGATTATTAATACTACTTTCTTCTTGTTTAATATTCGTTTTCACATCACTATATAAATTATCATAATAATCTAACACTCTTATTTTATAGATATAAACAAATATAATAATACTTAATATTAGATATGATACTACAAGAACAAATCTAAAAATACTAGAAAATATATTACCTATTTGTGAGCCAAAATTCATAAAGATATCTCTTGCTGAATCATAAATAAATTCAATTGGTATTCTAAATATTAATAATAATATAATAACTAATGACATCTCAAAAATAATCTTTATTATATCTTTTATACTAATTTTTCTAAATACACTACATGTTTTATTTATTATTTCTAACATTTCATCAATTAAATTATTACCAATATTCTTATTTTTAGAATTACCTTTTATTTCTGTAACTTCATCATTAGTAAGTTCATCTAAAGTACAATTAAATATTTTACACATAGATAATAGCTTATCCATCTCAGGATAGGTTTGACCGGATTCCCATTTAGAAACCGCTTGTCTAGATACATCTAACATATCTGCAAGTTGCTCTTGAGAAAGTTTATTTTCTTTTCTTAAAGTTTGTAATTTTTCACTAAACTTCATTTCTTTCACCTCACGAAAATCTTATAATAAAACCCTGTTGCATTCTACCAATTTTCAGTTGTTTTTTGTCAAATTTAAGTTGCATTTATCTTTTTTTTACTTTATTATACTACAAAAAAAGTGAATATATAATTTATATTCACCTAGTTATATCAATTCTTTTTGATCACTAGAAATTAATACATAATTGAAATAATTAGCAGTTGTATAAATATTGTCCAAAAGGATAATTGGAACTATAAAATAAGATTTGGAAGATAGGGTGTCACTAATAATCTCAGACATAAATTTTCTAAAGCGATCTAATGTATCTTGCGTTCTTGTTTCTAATTTTTCCTGTGTATCAGGGTTTAAAGCAATATTTTTATACTCACTAGCTAATAAGCTAAATTCGCTGGAAAAAGAAATTGCTCTAATAACCGTTGCAGCATTACTAGGATCTACCAAACCTCTAATACAGGAAGCATACAAATATAATAAATAATTAAATAAATAATCATAATCGACAATAAACGTTGGATTAATAGTATCTCTAGATATTAATCGCTCTAAATTTCCTTTATATAAATTCATCTCCATTAGCATGGCTTCAATCAACGTAATATAAGAATAAGAAAATAACTCATTATTTTTCGTTTTTTCAGAAATAGTATTACAAAAATCAATAAAATTAGTAGCTAATACCAAAGCTTCTCTATTTACTTTATCCAATTCATTTATCATCTCTTGAGATGTATTATTAGGAATTCCTGGTTCCAATTGTAATTGTTGTTCTGTAATATTAGTATCAATATCTATATGAAATAGTTTCTCAGTTAGTAATTCGCAATCTAAAGTATAAGGAGTTACAAATATTTGATTATTAATAGCCTCTTTAGTGACATTACCATTAGCATATTTCATTAAAATGTGTAATAAGTCCCTACTTCTTAATGCGAAGTCGGTAGCAGTTATTTTATATTCTTCATTATGAGATAATAAAGAGAATTGAATACACGTACTATATGTCCATAGATTTCTAAGATAATATAAATTACTATTTAAAGTCTGAATTACAAATGATGTATCATTTAACACTTAATAATCACCTCTATTTAAATTTATGACTAAATATAAAGAATATTAACAAATTAGTTAGTTATATGAATATTATTGTATTGGTGATAGCATGAAATATAAATACTTTATTTTGATAATTTTCTGCCTGTTAATTATTAATATAATACTATTAATAAAAAACTTTGATCTTAATCAAAAGACAAATCATGATTATCTAGCAAATAAAGTTATTTCTATAGATAATAATACTACTACGTTGGAAAAGAAAATAGAGGAAAAATCAAATGATCCAAAATATAAAATCAAAATATATTATCCATATACACCTTATAATACTTTAAACAAAGAAATTGATGAGAAAATCAGTACTTATATACAACAACTGAAAGATGCTGCCATTAATAATAAAGTTCAACTTAACCAATATTATACTATTGATATATTATATGATTCTTACTGCTATCAAAATTATATTTCCTATGTTTTTTATATTAGCATTTATACAGGAGGAGCTCATCCTAATAATACTATCTGGACTATTACTTATGATACTAATAGTGATAAAATAATTACGATTAAAGATTTGATTGAAAAAAATGAAAATATATTAAATATATTATCTATGGAAAGCAAACATCAATTAAAAAAAGAGAAACGTTTTTTAAATCAAAATGATATTATTGATTCCATGTTAGAAGAAGGTACTAAACCTACTAACGAAAATTTTAAAAACTTTGCTGTTTCAAATAATGGATTACTTATCTTCTTTGAACAATATCAAATAGCACCATATAGTTTTGGACAATTTGAAATTACTATTCCCTACTCTAAATTATTTTAATTATTTAATATTATAATGCTATAATAATAGTAGGAGGAATTTATGAGAACAGTTGGAACTATTGTAAGAGGAATTAGAACACCCATTATAAAAGAAGGAGATAATTTAAAAGATATAGTAGTAGATTCACTAATGAAAGCCAGTGAAAGTGAAAATTTTGATTTTCACGATAAAGATGTAGTTGCTATTACTGAGGCAGTTGTAAGTATTAGCGATGGTAATTATGCTACTATTGATGAAGTGGCAAAAGATGTTAGTAACAAGTTTAATAGTAAACATATAGGTATTGTTTTTCCAATACTAAGTAGAAATCGTTTTGCGCTTTGTCTTAAAGCGTTTGCTAGAAGCATGGATAAAATAACTATGTTATTAAGTTATCCAGCAGATGAAGTAGGAAATGATATTTTAGATAAGGAAAGATTAGAACAATATAATATTAATCCATATGTAGATGTTATAACCGAAGAAGAATATATTAATAAATTTGGAGATTTTAAACATATTTTTACTGGAGTTAATATGGTTGATTTTTATCGCGATTTAGTAAAAAAAGAAAATTGTGAAATTGAATTTATCTTTGCTAATCATCCAGAAGAAATATTAAAATATACAAAAAATGTAATTGCTGCTGATATTCATACTAGAGAAAAAACAAAGAAAAGGTTAATTCAATTTGGTGCTTCTAAAGTATTGGGATTAGATGAAATTATGAATAAAAGTATTGACGGAAGTGGTTATAACAGCAAATATGGTTTGTTAGGCTCTAATCGTGCTACAGAAGAAAAAATAAAATTATTCCCAGAAAATGGAGAAAAATTAATTAATGATATCCAAAATAAATTGAAAGAATTAACCGGCAAAACAATTGAAGTTATGATTTATGGGGATGGTGCTTTTAAAGATCCTGTAGGAAAAATATGGGAATTAGCAGATCCTGTCGTTAGTCCTTTTTATACTTCTGGATTAGTTGGAAGTCCTAATGAATTAAAATTAAAATATTTATCTGACAATAAATTTAATAATTTAAGAGGAGAAGAATTACAGAAAGCTATCCAAAAAGAAATAATCAATAAAGACAAAGATTTAAAAGGAAAAATAGAAACACAAGGAACTACTCCTAGAAGATATACTGATTTAATTGGATCGCTTTGCGATTTAACTAGTGGTAGTGGTGATAAAGGTACACCTGTAGTATTAGTTCAAAACTATTTTACTAATTATGCTGAATAAAAGAATATAATATATTATAAAAAAATAAAAGCTCAACAAACGTTGAGTTTTTATCTACTCTTTATTATATTTTTACTACAATAATAAGTTATAAAGAAATACCCACCATAAATTATAACAATTAAAGATGCTGTCATAACAATTGATTTTAATAGTTCTTCATTTCCAAAAGTAGATAAAATATAATTACAAAAGATAATTCCAAAAATCGAATGAATTATAGCAAGTACTAATGGGACCATAAAGAAAATTAATATTTGATTAAATAATGCTTTATTAATCATTTTCTCATCTGTTCCTATTTTCCTTAACATATCAAATCTTTCTTTATTATCAGTACTTTCAGTAAGTTCTTTTAAAGCCAAAATAGCAGCACTAGAAATTAAGAAAACTATTCCTAAATACAATCCTATAAAAGTAACCATAGCCCCTAAACCAATACTTGCTTCATAAATAGTTATTTTAGTACTAGCTGATAGATTAATCATATGAGCATTAGGATGATTTTCTAAATTTGTAATTCTATTTTCAATATTATCTTTTTCTTCATCTGTATCACCAATATAATTAGCTAATAAATGTTCTTCCTCTAACCATGATTTATTAATAACATTATCTGGTACTAAAATAATTCCTGTATTAATATGATTGGAACTAATTTCAATAAATCCTTCCTTACATTCCCTATATTTAGGATTTAAAGTTTTCCCATCTAAAGTTATTGTTGTACTTTTCTCTAAAGCTTTATTTCTAATTGTTATCATGCTATCAAAATCAGCAATGACCATATATTCGTCTTCCCCTAATTCATAGGTTGAATTACCATATAATTTTGCTACACGATTATATTCGCTTATCTTAACAATTGCTTCAGCAGAATCTAGTTCTATATGAGGAAATTCTTTTTTTACATTTTCAAGTTCACTTCCCAAAGTATCTAAAAAAGTTAATTCATTAGTTGCATAAATATTTACATGAACTATATCTTTTAAATAATCATTAATATTAAAATCTAATTTCTCTAAACTTTCTTCAATCGTATAATAAGTATCTTCTAACTGATATTCATTATATCCTAAAATAGGTGCATCCTCTTTACTTACATTTCTCTTTTTGTATAATTCGATATCTATTGGTGCTAATTCTTTTAAATTGCTAGTCATGGAGTTTTTTAATGATAATGCACTAGATAATACACAAATAGTAATAAATAACATTAAACAAATCATAGTCATTGAAAAAACTGTTGTATTAACTTTACTACTGATTTGTCTTAAAGTGAAACTATTTAGTCCCTTGTAATACAAATTCTTAATATTCATGACAATTTTTAAAATTAATCCTGATAAAGACCAGAATATAAAGAATGTTGAAACAGCCCCTAAAACAATAGGTAAAAATATATCAGCGGCATCATCTAATTTTGTGACTTCACTCGTAACTAAATAGTAAGCATAACTTAAAGTTACTACGGAAATAAAGAAAAGAATAATGCAAATAATTGGATTTTTTAATTTTATTTTTTCTACTTTTTTACTATATTGTAATAAATCAATTAGCTTACATTTTCTAACTGTTATAACATTAAAAAGAATGACAATTAAATACATGACTCCAAAATATATTAATGTTTTCATACAGGAGCTTGTGGAAAAAATAAATTCAAATTTAGTCATATTTGCTTCAAACATATTTGCTACAAAGACACTCATTAATTGAGATAGCACAACACCTATTCCTAATCCTATGATTAAAGAGAGGATTCCTATTAATAATGTTTCAAAGAATAAAATCATTGATATTTTTCTCTTACTCATTCCTAAAGTTAAATAAATCCCAAATTCTTTATGCCTTCTTTTCATTAAAAACCTACTAGCATAAATAATTAAAAATCCTAATATGAATGCAACAAAAACACTGACTCCTGATAACATATTGATCATTAATTGTATTAACTCTTTCGTACTTGATGTTACATTTAATAAAACTGTTTGACTTTCTATAGCATTAAATATATAAAATATTGCTACCCCTAATATTAAAGTAAAAAAATAAATAGCATAATCTTTAAAACTTTTTCTTATATTTCTAAGCGATATCTTAAAGAGCGTCATTTAAGTCACCCCCAAGTAAGGTTACAACATCAATTATCTTGTCAAAAAAATCCTTTCTTGAGTCATTTCCCCTTCTTATCTCATTAAATACTTTTCCATCTTTAATAAAAATAACCCTACTAGCGTATGAGGCCGCAAAAGAATCATGAGTGACCATTAAAATAGTAGTATTTAAAGTATCATTTAAATAATTAAAACTTTCCAATAACATCTTAGAGGACTTAGAATCCAGAGCTCCGGTTGGTTCATCCGCTAATACTAGTTCTGGATCGGTAATAATAGCTCTAGCGGATGCTACACGTTGCTTTTGACCGCCCGACATTTGATAGGGATACTTATTTAACACATTTCTTATATCCAATTTATTGGCAACTTCATTAACACGTCTTTCTATTTCACTAGGTTTTACGTTTTGTATAGAAAGTGCTAAAGCAATATTTTCATAAGCAGTTAAGGTATCTAAAAGATTAAAATCTTGGAAAATAAACCCTAATTTTTCTCTTCTAAATCTATTTAATTCATTTCCTTTTAATTTAGTAATATCTTCTCCATTTATATAAATATGACCAGAAGTTACTTTATCAATAGTAGAAATACAATTCAAAAGAGTCGTCTTTCCACTACCACTAGCTCCCATAATTACTACAAATTCACCTTTCTCTATTTCAAAAGAAATATTATCAATCGCTTTAGTAAGAGTCGATCTATTACCATAATATTTTTCTATTTTTTCGAGCTTTAAAATATTTGACATATTATCTCTCCTTTCACGATTCATTATAAAAGATAAATTTCTTTTAGTCCTGTTTCTAATATTACATAATATTACATTTTTGTAACATCATTTTACAACTTCAAAGAAATTATTTTTAACAAAAATTATTTTTACTTCTGTATATTCATTTTCTATAGAATCAATTGTTATTTGATGTCCTAATTTAGTACATAAATTCTTAGCAATATATAATCCCATACCCGTTGAAGTTCTTACCATGCGACCATTAGAACCAGTAAAGGTTTTATCAAATACTTTAGGAACGTCTTTTTTAGATATACCAATTCCATTGTCGTATATTTTTAATACGATATTATCGTTGGTCTCTTCTGTAGAGATTTTTATATATGAGGTAGTATCTTTTCTTATATATTTAATACTATTACTAATGATTTGATTGATAATAAATTCTAACCATTTCGAATCAGTTAAAATTTTAATATTCTTTAAATCAACCATTAAATCAATTTTATTTTCCAATAAAATATCTTTATTTCTTAAAGCTACATTAGACACTACTTTATTTAAGTTTACTTCTTTAATTAAGTAATCTTTTTCAGCATTTTCACTTCTAGTGTAGTATAAAACCTGTTCTATACCGTCATCCAATCTTTTCAATTGTTCCATTACTTTTTTATTAGATATTTCTTTATGATTATGAGTCATTAATTGAATAGAAGATAAAGGTAGTTTGACTTCGTGAATCCACATTTCTATATATTCTTTAAAATCATTTAAATTAATAGTGTACTCTTTTACCTTTTCATTCATTGATTTGTTGATTTCATATAACGAATCATATAATATTTTCCCATCATAAAAATTAGGACAATCCATCATTTCAGTAATTAAATATTTTTTATCTAAATGTTCAAGATTTTTTAAAAATATATCATAAAATTTCTTTCGTCTACCATAATCATAACTGATAACGAAAACTACTCCTACCAATAGAGAAATATCTACGCCTAGTATTGCTTGGGAAGAGGTTTTAAATGCAATAAGAATGGAATTAATTACAAAAAATATAAAAATAAATAATAGTACATTTAATACATTTCTTTTTAAATATTCACTTAATCTCATATTAATATATATCCTTGTCCTTTTCTTGTTTCAATGGCATCTTCATACCCTATTTCTTTTAATTTAGATCGAAGTCTACTAATATTAACTGTAAGAGCATTATCATTAATATATTCATCATTATTCCATAAATCAGTCATCAATTCATCTCGTGTTACAATATTTCCTTTTTTAGTTAATAAATAAGTAAAAATTAACATTTCATTTTTAGTAAGTAATATTTCTTCTTCCTCATTTTTTATAACTCCTCTTTTAGGGATTATTTTTAAATCACAATAATTTAAAACTTCACTTTTATTCTCCATTCTTTTAAAAATAGCATTTATTCTTAATAATAATATAGTAGGATTGTATGGTTTCGTTATATAATCATCTGCTCCATAACTCATAGATAAAACTTCATCTGCCTCGTTATTTTTACTAGTTACCATGATAATAGGAACATTACTTTCTTTTCTTATTTTTTGTAATAATAACTCTCCATTCATTTTAGGAATATTAATATCTAATAAAATTAAATCTGGCTTAATATGAATAACTTCTTCATAAACATTTTCAAAATCATTTAAAACAATTCCTTCATAAGAAGCATTATCTAATAATTCTTTTAATTCAAGACATATACTTACATCATCCTCTATAATTAAAATTTTTTTCATTATAATCACCCAATTTGATTATAACACAAATACTATTTGTCTATTCTTACAAAAAAGAAAGATAAAAAAAGAACCAGAATGGTCCAAATATTATCATTAATTATTCATCTTCTACTTTAACAAACATACTCTTTGGAACACCACAAACTGGACAAGTCCAATCTTCTGGTAATTCTTCGAATTTAACCTCTTCAGTTGCATCATCATAAATATAACCACATACGGTGCATTTCCATTTTTCCATAATAATCTCTCCTCCTATATTTTCATGTTATTTATCTCTATCAATTATTCTAACATAAGAAGATCACAAAATCAAATATACAAGATTTTATTTTCTTACTTTAATGATATCATCACTAGCTAAATGTCCTATTAATAGTGATGAATTAGGATCATGATTACTATAATTATCAATTACTCTATTCTCATCATAATTAGCATAACAATATTTACAAAAATGCCTACAAGAATTATATACACCTATATCAACCATTTCTACGCAATTACACATATTACCACGTCTTGCTTTCCATTTCTTAAATTTTGTTTTACCAGTTAATTTATGGGCTAACTCTACTCCTAAGCAATCCCTTTTTATAAAACCATATTCTAATAACCTTCGTTCTTCAAAACATGTCTGTACAGTCATACCATGATTACTTGCAGAACAACTGAAATTAATTCCTATTTGTTCATAATCTTTTTCCGTAAATTCTCTTAACTTTAAATCTTTTATATTATTTTGAACATTTTTATAATTATCAATAAAAGATATAATTATATTTGTTACATAACCATCTAATAAACTACACATTTTGTCAAAGGCTTTTATATGATAATTAATGTTATATTTATCACTTAAAAAAACAGGATCATACCTTATATATAAATTATCTTTACCAATAATATTAGATATTTCTTTTATCGCTTCAATGATTTCTTTTTTAGATGGAACATTTGGTTCTATATCTTTCTTATATGGAGTTAAAGTAACGTGGAACAAAATAGGTTTGGTTATTTCTTGTAAGTGTTTCACAATAGGAATAGGATTTTTTGTACAAAACAAAATGGCATCAACATCACTAAAATAAATTCTACTTACTTGCTCATGATAAAATGGATTTCTTACATCAATATACCCTTCTTGATATCTATTTATAAACCAATCACAATAAAATGCTATAATATCTGTTCTTCCACTCACATTTAAAATCATAAACTACCTCTAATAAATATTATTTTTTATCTTCGCTATCATATTCGTCAAATACATTACCAACTATTTCTTCAATAATATCTTCCGTAGTAATAATACCTATAAACTTACCATCTTTCATAACTTGTGCCATTGCTTCGTGTTGTCCATTTAAAAGAAGAAAAGCATCATCTATGATATCATCATATTTTACTTTAGTAAGAGCTCTTACATAATTTTTTAAACTAAATTCGTTATTATGTTTTAATATAAAATCTTTTACATTAATAACACCTATTACTTTTTTATTATGCGTTACTGGAAATCTTGTATATTTATATTTTTTTAAAATACCAATAATCTTATCACGAGAATCTTCCAAATCAATAAAGATAACATCTTTTTTAGGAGTCATTACTTTTTCAACTGTTGTATCATTGAATTCAAAAACATTAAATAATAATCCCTTTTCTAAATCTTCTAATCCAGATTCAGCAATATTATTCTTTAGTTCTTCTTCGCTTTTTTCCTTTGCTTTTTTTATATTTAATAATTTAACTATAAAATCAGTAGAAGTTTTTAAAATCAAAATAAAAGGTTTAAAAAATTTAATAACAAAATCAATTACGTTTACCATTGCAAAAGAAATCTCTTTAGAATAAGCTAAGCCTATTTTTTTAGGAACTAATTCACCTAAAACTAAAGTAAAATACGATAAAATAATAGTTATAACGACTACTAAAATCGTAGTTAAAGTACTAGTCGAAATAAAACTAATATTAATTATCCCAGCTAACTCACTAGCAAAACTTTCAGCGGCAAACGCACTAGCTAAAAAACCGGATAAAGTAATAGCTATTTGAATGGCAGATAAAAAAGAACTAGAATCATTTAATAAACTTGCTATTTTATAAGCTTTTTTATTATTTTTCTTCAATTCTTTATTTAATTCATACTTACTAATAGATAAATAAGCTATCTCAGTTGCGGAAAAAATACCATTAATAATAATTAAAACTATCAAAATTAAAAATTTAAATATCATATATATCCTCCATATAATCATTATAACAAAAAACTAGATATTTTTATCTAGCAATTAGAAATACAAAACAATATTTTAATTTTTCAATTCTTTTATCTGTTCATTCATTTTTTTACGTTGCTCACTATAAATAAAAGGAATCAAACTAGATATTACAGCTTCACTATTTATATCTTCTCTATTATATAATCCGTTAGTTAAATATTCTGTTATTTGAAACAATTGTTTATTATTATTAACTTTTAATTTTTGACCAAGATTATTTTCAGTAATACAATATATAACTACAAAAGGTAACCCGTTCTCATCTAATAAAAAACCTCCTTCTATAGAACACAAATATTATATTCAAATTCTGGGATTTCTAATTTCTTCAAAGCTATCTCTACTGCATGCGTTTTTGATGGATTCATACTACCTAGTAATATTTCCATAATAAAATTTTCTATATATTTAATCATTATTTGATCAACTTTAAATTGCCTTTTAAAGGAATAATATTCCATCCTATTAGTTCATCTTTATAAGGTTCATATATATCGTTTAATAAATATACTCTTTTATGAAAATAAAATCCAAAAGCAATCTCTGCAAAAGTATTAGGACCAATATAATTTTCTATACCAATTTTAGATTCATTAATGATTAAAAGTATTTCGTTTTCTTTTTTGCATATTCTATCTAAATGTGCTCTAGAAGCAATTATTTTATCTAATCCTTCCATACATTCTACAGGTAACAATACATTATAACCCTCATTTTTTAAAACATTGGCTACTTCAATTATCTTTTCTTTAACTTTCATACTACCACATAATACAATATTTTTCATTTTTACTCCTTTACTATCAAAACTTTTTTAGTTTATCTTCAAACTTAAATATTTTATTGTATATAAATCAACTTCATTTCTAATTTCTAAATCAAAATTATTATAACATAATATCAGTTATTGTAGTACTAAGCAAATGTAATGAAATTTAATAACATCCAAATTCTTTTTTCATAACAACAATTATATAGTTTCCTATCAAGAAAATTAAGATAAATTCAATATATATCTTTAAATTAACTAGAATTTTTTCAGGCTTATTCTTTAATAACAAGTCCAATTGGGCAATGATCACTGCCTAAGACATTTTGGTAAATAAGACTATCTTCTATATTAAGAATAAATGAGGCAGAGACTACAAAATAATCAATTCTCCATCCTATATTTTTTTCTCTAACTCCTCTTCTATAACTCCACCAAGTATAAGAATCAATTTTTTCTGGATATAAATAACGAAAGGTATCGATAAAACCAGATTCTAATAATACACTAAATTTATTGCGTTCTTCATAAGTAAAACCAGCATTACCAATATTTGATTTTGCATTTTTAATATCAATTTCTTCATGAGCAACATTCATATCTCCACAAAAAACAACTGGTTTTTTCTTTTCTAATTTTTTTATATAAGCTAAAAATAAATCTTCATAACGCATACGAGATTGCATTCTAGATAGATCACGTTTCACGTTAGGAACGTAACAATTTATCAAATAAAAGTCTGGAAATTCTAAAGTAATATTACGCCCTTCATTATCATATTCACTATCTCCTATTCCGTAATGAACAGAAAGAGGTTCTATCTTAGAAAAAATAACAGTACCAGAATATCCTTTACGAATAGCTGGATATAAATACATCGTATATCCATCCGGTCTAAAATCAAATTGATCTTCTTCTGCTTTTACTTCCTGCATACAAAAGATATCGGCATTTACTTCTTTAAAGAATTTTTCTAATCCTTTCTTCAAACAAGCTCTAATTCCCGCAACATTCCATGAAACTATTTTCATTTCAACGCCTCCTTCAACGCATATAAAAATGGAGTAAAAGCAGTAGGTAAAGCAAAATTTGTTTCTATCTTTGAAATAGAATAAAAGAAATCTTTACAAAAAACATTTTCTAAAAACACAAAATATGCTTGCATCTTCCATTTTTTATGTGTAAATACATGAGTATAACAAATACTTTTTTTAATATCTTTAACTTGACCAAATTCACTACCTAGCAAATAAATATCACCTAGTTCTTTTTTGCCAACAACATTGGGAAATTCATATAAACCATGTAAAAGGCCATGATCTCTTCTCTTTCTAATAAAAATTTCATTATCATAAATAGGAATAATCACTGTTATATCTATTTCTTCTTTTATTTTCTTATCGTCTCTTACTGGATATAAAAAGTAATTATTATTTTTATATGATTTACAATACTTTTTAAGAGGACAAATCTCACATTTAGGCTTACCATTAGGAATACAAATAACTTCTCCTAATTCCATTAACCCTTCGTTAAATTTTCCAGAGTCTTGCGGCATAATAGATAAAAGTTTTTCATGAATTATTTTTTTAGTACTTTCTTTCGAAATATTAGAAGAGTCATTATAAAATCTTGTAAAAACCCTCATAACATTTCCATCTATAGTTACTTGTTTTTCATTAAAACAGATAGATGAAATTGCGCTTGCCGTATATTCTCCGATTCCTGGTAATTGAATAATTTCAGAATAAGTATTAGGAAAAATACCATAAAACTGCTCCTCAATTATCATAGCTGCTTTTTTTAAATTACGAGCACGATTATAATAACCAAGTCCTTCCCATAATTTTAGTAATTTATCTTCAGACACCTTGGCTAGAGAAGAAATATCAGGTAATTCTTTCATAAAACGTTCATAGTAAGAAATTACCGCTTCAATCCTTGTTTGTTGTAACATAATTTCAGAAATCCATACATGATAAGGTTCCTTATCTTGTCTCCAAGGAAGAACTCTTTTGTTTTTATCATACCAAGTTAAAAGATCAGTTACTACTTTTTTCATACTACCACCACAAGTATTTCAATTATATCATATTTTTCCCCATAGTAATAAAAAAGAAAAAGTATTATTTATATAGAAAAATTTATAAATTTTATATAAATAATAATAAAAAACGATTTATCTTTATAATTCAAGATAAATCGATTAATTCATTGGCACGGAAACTGAACGAGTTTCCAAGTTTTTAAATCGCCTTAATTCCAACTAATTTTATCTTTTTCAACAACAATATGTCCTTCCTTTAACTGCTTATTCAAATATTCTTGTGCCCATGGCTGTAAAAAATAACTGAACTCAGTATAGCCAACAGAAAGACTTGAACCTCTACCTATTATTTGCTTGTGTTCTAATAGATTTACTACTGCATTTGTTATATCAAAAATAGAAGAAGTATCAAATTGTTTAGTGTCTTTATTGTAAAAGGCCATTACATACTGTTTTTCTTCTGGACTAAGTTTTTTTATTAATTCACTTCTATGCTTCTTAAATCTAATAACACTAATTTTCTTTTTAGACCAATTCACAATACTTGCTAAATAGTAACAAGAAAGAATAATAAAACAAATTGAAAAAACAAATTGATATTTATTTTTAAATTCTAATAAGCTTAATTTTTCAACAATAGAGACAGGCATTATAGTAAAGAAAATAGTTGCTAAGTAAATGGTAAAAACTATAATAGAAAACTCTATCTTTTCAAAAATATTATTTATAACTTCTTTCATTAATTTTTCCCTCACACATCTACTCAAATTTTACCATTTCATTTTTATTTTAACAACCACTTTTAAACCTTTTGATTAACAATATCATAAAAAGTAGTACAATGTTTTAATAAATTAGTATATTCCAATAATACTAAACCATATACTTTTTTCTTTTCAACACAACTCTTAGGGTTAACTTTAATTATTTTAAACAATGTAGGGCAAAGGAAATAATCTTCTTCCTTAAAACAATCAAAGGCAGCAAACTTATACTTTTCTCTTAATAATGTAATATATTCTTCTGCATCTTTTTCGTATTTCATTTCTGCTATACTTGCTTTATTAACACCACTACCAACTATTTTATCTAACATATTACTATCTTCAAAATCTAATAGTTGTTTAACTTTATTTGATTTTAACTTCAAATCAGTTATTTCAATTTCGGTTATTTTATTCCTTTTGTTTTTAATTTCCTTAATAACTATGGTATCAATGTAATTGTTAATGAACGCACATTTAGCTTCATAAGATGTCATTTTCCATAACTCATTTAATTCTATGCTATCTAATAATTCCATTTTATCTTTAATGATTTTCTCATCAATAGCAAACCTTAATCTATGGTCTAATCTACACTTTTTTAAATAATCTAAATTATTGGAAATTATCTAAACAAAATTTTAAAAATTCATCTAAATTTGTTTGTCTTATGGTTGATAGATTATTTAGTAATTCATCTATCTGTATAACATCTGATTTTTCATATTTAGGATCTGTAGGAAACAATTTAATGTATTCTTTTTTTCTCTTATCACCAATCTTTTTAAAAGGAACTTTTGCTTTTTCTAAAACTGTTTCTAATTCTGGTGAATTATATATAGGTTTAATATAATCATATGCCCAATGACCCTTAAACATTTCTTTATTTATAAATTGTTTTTTCTGTTCTTCTGTGCAATCATCAGTATCCATTATTATAAATATTTTAAAATCAGGACTAATATCTTTCCCACTTTCATCTAATTCAATATATGGGAAATTTCTTAAAAAAGCGGTTTTACTTTTAAATTTTTTGTTATTCAGTAATTTGTTAAGACTGGTTATCTGTATAGATTTTTCTCCATTCTTATCACTTTCTATTTCAATTCTTAATCTTAGTTTCTGTTTTATATGCTGACATATTTGTTTTTCAGATTTACCATGTACAATAACTACTGCTTTTAAATATGAATACTTCTTCACTTCAAAATTCCTATTTTAAATTATCAATTATATCTTCGAAATCAACATCAGAAACTGTTGGAATTCCACCAAATACTCCGTTTAGATATTTTTTTCTTGGATTTATATTTTTATGAATTCTACCATTAAAATCAGTTATTGCAATTAGTTCCTTTTCAGCATTTCCATTTACATTGAATACATATATATTTTCATTTGGTATATCTGATTCAATTAACATAGTATTATGGGTTGTTATAATCATTTGTCCTTTTATAAATCGTGAAATATTTTCAAGAATACTATTAACCATTAAGTCATGAATTCCAGTATCTAATTCATCAATGATGACAGTTTGTCCTTCGCATGCTGAAATTAAGTAAGGAAACAGATCAAGAATATTTTGTGTACCAGTTGATTCCAGTTTAAAATCGATATCAATCAACTTACCATATATTAATTTAGTCATAATTAGATTATATTTTATATAATTTTCTTTATATTCCCTTTCATAATAAACTTTCTTAATATCTGAATATAAAGTAGTAAAAAATTCATTTAGTACAAATTCAACCTTATTTAGCTCCTCTTCTTTTTTTATAGAAATCTTTCCTTTATCTAATTTCCCCATCATTTGATGTTGAGTGCCCATCATTCCAAATTCACTATGATTTCCGCCTTTTACTTTCGTACACATTGTTTTTAAATAGCATAGTACCGCATAAAGATTGTTACAAATCTTTTTTCTTATGTATCCATTTTTTTTATCTTCTATTTCATATGATAGTATCGACATAAAGGAATGTTTACCCCAGTATTGTTCCAACAATTTATTAAATTCATTATAATAATCTTTATCTTTAAAAATATTAATATTAATTTTCATAGAATTTGGTTTTAAATCAAAATAATATGTTTGATTTTTATTTATAACATACTCTAGTTTTTCAGATACAATTTCATTATCATCCATTTCTATATGATATATACCATTTTTCCCCTTATAAACAAATCCATATTCTAAAATCAAGTTGTCTGTAGAACCAATCGTTTTACAATCTTTAATAATCATTTCAGTGTCTTTAAATCTTGGTCTAAAATGAGTTTCGAAGAAATCCTTATATTCATTTTCTTTTAAATCTTCACTATTATCTTCAACAAATTTTTTCCACATTTCTATAGATGACAATGTTCTCATGGTTTCATTTAGTGTATAAAAGGAGGTGGCAAAATTTGATTTTCCAACACCATTTTCACCATAAATTAGTATGAGATTTTTTGCTTTTGTCTTTGTTTTCATAAAATCAACATACAAATTCACTAAAGATTTGTAATTATGTAGTTTCACATATCTTATCATAGCAATCATCCTTTCAATAATATTATATCATTTTTTTAATAAAATAATACCATTTTTTTAATTATTTTTTGCGTTTTTGTTATATTTTATACTTTTTTTAAAAAAAGTCAATACATTCGGATTGGTTTTTCTATTTTTTTATTTTCTATATTAATTCATTTGACTTATAAACTCTAATAAAAAGATAGTTCAATATAATTATTACTTATTACACCAAACTACCTTAAATTTACTATAAACAACTATAAATCAATATCCACTTTTTCATTACTTAATCTTTTAGTTAATTTATTTACAAATAATTGTCCCCAACTGTCATATTTTCCTAAACCAAATACAATAGATTTGATTTCTTCGCTATTTTTATCTTTATAAATAATTACTAAAAAATAATTATAATAGTTTTTTACTTTTTGACCTATACCAGAGATCGCTCCCAATGCACCTAAGCCAACCATACCACCAACTAATGATCTAGCAAATACATTTTTATTTTTAGTATCCATTTGTTTTTTACTCATAATACCAGCATTTACTATTCTATCTAATGATATATTAAAATTACCAATATTAGATATAACTGTTAATTCCTCATCATTTACATTTAAAGAACAATTTTCTTCCTCTCGCAAACTGCTTATACCTTCAATATGTTTAATATCTTTTAATTTCAACACTTTTGCTTTCTTTTCTTTAACTACTTCTTGTTTTACCTCTTTTTGTTTAATAGTTTCATCTTTAACTACCTTATCTTTATTACCTTTATTCTTAACTGCTTTAACAATTAAGTAAATAGGTAATACTACAACTGCACCCCCCCAACAACATATAAAATAAATCTTGCATTTCTTACACCTCTTTCTTAATTCAAAACTTATTCCTCTTTATTTCGCCGTTTATCTCGGCATTATTACCATTTTTTCATTAACTCAATATATTTATATTATTTTCACTAGAATTACCTAATATCGCTGTTAAACTTACTTATTCAAATAATCTAGAAATACCTCTTTAAATCTATCAACCATATCCAATAGCCATACATAGGAACTAGCATTGTCTTTACTACTATTATTGCAACTAATTCTATTAACTTTTCTATCTTCTAAATATTCCCACTCTAAGCCATTTATCTTATTATCAATTTCAGTTCTATACTGCTCTAACTTTTTATAAATCTCATCATTAAATATTTCTAATTGACACCTAACCATATCACTATTAACACTATGAACTAATTTTATTTTATAATCACTTGAACCAATACGAATAACATACCAATTATAAATTGATGGTCGCTGACTAATATATGTTTTGTCTTTACTTTTGGCATAATCAACAAACCCTTGCCAATATTCCATTTGTTTTAATTCTAAATCGCTAACATTTTCTTTTGACTGCTGTTTTAATACTTTCGCCCAATTATTAGGCTCACATATTACTTGAAACTTAGGAGCAATAGGGGAATTATCTATTTGCCACAATTCCACCTTTACTAAAAATATATTTATCTTTTCAAAACTATTATCATTTAACCACTCAACGGCTTGCCTATGTTCTTCGTTCAAATCTTTTACTATCCATATAGCAATATCAGCATCTAAACCAACAGCATATACTAACATTTTCATCATCTAACATACTATTTAAGACTGTTATTGCCTTATTTCCAAGTAAATTTATTTTATCAATACAATTATCTACTATAATACTTTTTCTCTCGTTTAAAACTACTTTAAACTCGGTATTAGCAAGCCATCTATTTAAAGTGGCTTCGCTAACACCTACATTCTTAGCACTCTGGGCTATGCTATTACCTTTTAATAATTCATTTATTGCTAATTCTTGTCTTACATTTAACTTACCCATAATCATTACTCCTTTTACTAAATTTTAGTAAAAATACTATTATTTCCTATTAAAAACTATTATTTTTACCATCTTTTCTTTAATATTATATGTTCTTTTAATTATCTAATAGGTCTTATTATAATAGGGTAATCTAATCTACTTAAAACCTTTATATTTATTATTATAAAAGCATTTTCTACTTACTGGTTTTGCCAATAAATTCAATTTTCGAGCAATATCAAAATAAGCAACTGTAAAACCTTTACTTTCAATAAGCTGGGTTAAAATACTTTGCTTCTCTATATATTTTATTATATGTTCATAATCTTCCTTTCTATTTTTGGTCTTTCTTCTATTCACATTCAAATTAGTTAAACTACATCTAGGCACTCGCTGATTTTTCTTTTTTCTCTTTTCTAATATGCCACTCATAAGGACATCTAAATTCTTGTTATACCCTTTATAGTAATGTTTATAGAAATTAGGAGTATCATAAATACTTTTGTCAAATTCTTCTTTTTCTAACTTTTTATTTAATATTTTTTGCAAATATTCCTCAATATCTCTAACCATAGTACCTAATGGAGCACCACAAACCATAACGTGTAAATGCCAATTCACATATTTAATTCCTTTTGTCCTGCTCTTTGGCATAAACACAGTTCTAGGTCTGCCAACACCATTTGTCTTATATTTATAATCAACACTATCGCCATCAACATTAGATAAACCTACAAAGATACTGTAATCATAATCACTGTTTTTATATTTATACTTAATAAACTTAATTAAATTATAATAGACTGCCTTTGCTTCTTCCTCACTAAACAAATAATATGTTGGGGTACTTAATAATGTAACACCAAATCTTCTTCCACTCATTAGACTGCCTCTTTCATAGTATCTAATATTAAGTTTAGTTTTTTCATATCAATTGGCATTCTTCTATTATATAAAAACATATTATTTTCATCAAAATACAATACCACTATCTTTTTACCATTTAATTTTATTAAAAATCTATGTGGCTCAATAAAACTTATATTAGTTTTATATACATTTAAAATTCTTCCTTGCGTAAATTCATATTTAGCACTATGAAAATCACAAGCAATTCTAATTTTTTTCTCAAACTTTTCATTTCTTCTTAAATCTGCATAATCTTTTATCATTTTTACCTCCAATTTTATGGCAAACTAAAACACGGATAAACTCTACATTTTCCGTGCTTTTATATATGTTTACTCCATATTTTTGGAGATTATCCACATCTGGCAGGGGCGGAGAGAATCGAACTCCCAACAAAAGTTTTGGAGACTCCTATTATACCATTTAACTACGCCCCTAAATAAATCAGATAGTTGTATTATAACATAATAGATCTCAATAGACAATAACACAAATAATTTTTTTACATATTTTATTATAGGTGATATTATGTCTATTGTTGCATATACAACGAAAGAAGTTGATCTTTTAGCAAGACTTATGAGAGCTGAAGCTGTGGGAGAAGGAGATTTAGGAATGCTTATGGTAGGTAATGTTGGTATCAATCGTGTACTTGCTAACTGCTTAACATTTAAAGATATTACTTCTATTACTCAAATGGTTTATCAAACTCCTGGAGGTTTTGCTGGAATTAATAGTCCATTGTTTTTTAGCTCCGCTACTACTTTAGAAAAAGAATTAGCTATGCGTAATATAAACGGAGAATATTATTATCCTGCTACTAATGCTTTATGGTTTTATGCTCCGACTAATAACGAATCATGTGTACCATTATGGTATGATCAACGGTTAAGTGGCAGATATTTAAATCATTGCTTTTATATTCCATATGAAGGAACATGTGAAGCCATTCACTAATTTTTTACTAATATATTTAAGGATATGAAATTTATGTAATAAAAAGTTCACTTTTTTATCAATGAACTTTTTTTATCTATTTTTTTATTCTTTTCATTCGCTTTGAATAGAAAATACTAACAAATACTACAAATACAATAATTAATAAAATAACTACTATATGAGAGTATCTATCAAATATACCTAAGATTGATTCCCAGTTTTCACCAAAACTACTTCCTAGTACCGTTAAAACTGTATTCCAAATTAAAGATCCTGCAATTGTGTATATTAAAAATTTACCCATTGGCATTTCACTCATTCCAGCTGGAATAGAAATTAAACTCCTAACAATAGGAATAAATCTACAGAAAAATACTGTTTTATTACCTTTCGTATCAAACCATTCATCAGCTTTATCAATATCTTTAGTCTTAAGTCGTAAAATTTTACCAATCTTACCTGATACAATTTTTTTCAAACGTTCTTTATTTAAAATCTTACCAATATAATATAAAACGATAGCTCCTAATAGCGAACCCAATGTTGAAAAAATAACAACATTAATAATATTTAAATCACTATAAGTAGTCATAAATCCACCAAATAATAAAATTACCTCAGACGGAATAGGTGGAAAAATATTTTCAATAGCTATTAAAAGAAAGATTCCTAAATAGCCAAATTCATTCATAATTGATATAATTAACTCTTGCATATAATCTCCTTTAATTCTCTATAAGTATAACATGCATTATAAATAAAGTAAATTTTAAAATTATATATATTACACTTTATGACACTAATAGAAATTATATTATAATACCATAGATAAAAAGCACCTAAAAACAAAGGTGCATTATTATATAAGTTTATGCAGGTATAATAAGAACCTGACCGATAGTTAATAAATCTGATGTCAAATTATTTAATCTTCTAATAGCATCTACTGTAGTGTTATAAGTTCTAGCAATATTATATAAATTATCTCCATTTTTTACATAATAAGTAATGTAACTTTCAGTAGTAGGGATTTTTAATACTTGCCCAATGGTGAGTAATGTAGATGGTAAGTTATTGTATCTTTGTAATTCACTTGCCGTGATACCATATCTTTTTGCAATACTATATAAGCTATCTCCACTTTTTACAACATACTCAATTACGTTGCTAGATGGTGGTGTAGATGGTTCTTCTGGTTCTTCGGTAGTACCAGGAATAATTAATACATCTCCTATTTGTAAAATGGTATTAGTCAAATTATTAGCACTAATTAGTTCATCTACTGTAATTCCATATTGATTAGCTATTTTCCATAAGCTATCTCCTGGTTGTACTGTATATGTAATATTATTACCTGTATTTGGAGTAGTTGGTATTAATAATTGTTGATTAACGGAAAGAACTGTTGAAGGTAATTGATTAAATTCAATAATATCATTTACACTTATTCCATATTGATTAGCTATTTTATATAAGGTATCTCCACTTTTTACAGTATATACTATATATTCTCCTGGTGGAGTTACTTCTGGTGTTGTTTGTGGAATTTTTAACATCTGACCAACTGTTAATAAATTAGAAGTTAAATTATTAGCACTTTTTAACTCATCTACTGTTATACCATATTTAGAAGCAATAGAATATAGTGAATCTCCTTTTTGCACTATATATACATTGCTACTAGAGCCTTCTGGCGGTGTATAAGGTACCCCTATATAGTTTGCTACTGCTCTTACTACAGCTTCACCATAATCCAACAGGTTATTTTGAAGTTTTTTTAGATCATTAGCATTATCGATAAATCCATATTCAATGAGTAATGGCTGAGTATTACCAGTTAATCTATGTATATAATAATAATCTTTTGAAGTATCACTTGGTAGTCTTCTTTGATAATACTTTCTCATTTTTTGACCTTCAGCACCAATTGATTCTAAAACACTTCTAGCTAAAGTCGAATCATTTCTAAGAGCATAGATTATTTCAGCACCTTCCCCACCCCATAAGTTTAGTTTCCATTGTTTATTATTTCATTAATCTTTTCTGTTATTTTTGGATAATTTCTATTTATTTCATTTTTATTTTCTCTAAAAAAACATGCAATATAAGCAAATATAAATTGATCTTTGGTTACATCTTGAGCAACTATAGGATCAGTTTGCGTTAATTTATAATTTTCAAAATTATTTGAACTGTTCTTAGAACTAAAATAGCATCTTTTATTAATCAATCTTCCCTCATACATATCTATTTCATTATTATTATAACCCATTAAATAATTATCTAAATCTAGTTTCAAATTACTAGGTTTTAATGTATCACCTATTCCAATTTGCCTATTGTAATTATTTGAACTACTTCTATCTGATTCTAATACCGGAAATCTATTACCTAAATAAAATTCTTTAAAAATATTATTAATTTCTTGATCGTTTTCCTCAAATAATTTTTTTATTGAACTATTTATAATACTATAATTTTCATCATCTACAGTTGACAATTCTATATTCTTATATTTTTTTCCATTAATTTTAATAATTCCCTTTTGATACATCATTTCAATATCATTAATACACACAGGAAATCTTTCTGAATTGTAAATAGAATTCTTTACCACATTTTCATCTATATTAAAATATTTTTCTTCTTGAAAATACTTCAATAGCAAATGATATAAACTTTCTCCATCGGAAATTTCTTTCTTATATTTTTTTAAAAATCTAACAAAAAATCTTATACTTAAATATTTGTTTTTAATAAATTCAACAATTTCATCATATTCTATAACAGTTAAATTTGTTGATAATTTATTTTCCTTTAATAAATTTTTTATTCTTTGATGTATTGTAGAAAAATCTATTCTTAAAGATATAACTTTTTCTACAACAAAAAGTCCTTTATTTCGATAAGTAGATAAGTCTAAGCTATTATTTTCATAAAAGGTTGGTTCTCCGATTCTCCTTATAGTTCTTATATAATCTCCTGTAATTAAAACATATTTATCAATTTTATGAGTTTTTATATATTCTGAAATTTTATTTGCAACTATTAATATTTCCTCAATGTCATCTATTCTATCAATATCTTCAATAACTAGAACTTTTTCAACTTTGTTTAAAATACCCTTGATTAACTTTGTTTCATAATATTTACCATTATCTTTTTTAATAAATTTAATTAAAGGTACAGGCTTTATAAAAATAAAAATCCAAGCAACAAATAATATAACAACTATCATAATTATTAAACCAATTAATAAAGTTTTTAGATTATCATTAGTTGAACATATTAAACTAAAATTTTTTATTGAGCACACTAAATTGTTACTTGTCATAATATCAATTAAAATTGATATTATACTACTTGATAGTATTGTAATAATAGTTAACAACAATGTTAAAAACAATGCCCATGAGCTAGATTTTCCTTTATCCTTTTTATGTGTTTGATAATAAATATCTTCCAAGTAATCTTCAGACTTATTTAACCATGGAGAATAAATGTTATTTTGAGGAACTTTTAAATTATTTTCAATAAATGTAGTCTTTCCCCATCCAAAATCAGCATTAAGAAAAACCACTCTAGTTTCAGGATCTTCTTTAATAAATTCAGTTATACGAGTTTTATATTTTTTTTCAAACTCATTTAAATCTTCATGTATTTCATATTTTTTAGATTTACTGCACATAATTCACCTACATCATTTCTAAATATTTTTTCAACATTTCAACTTCTAACTTAGTAACTAGTTTAACAAAATCTGTATAATTACTAGTTGTGTGTGCTTTGTCTAATGCTTCATAATATTTCAATCTTGATTCTTTCTTTATAATTACAGGATTATATCCACTATTCATAAGATCTAAATTCATAAGTAATCTTGAGGTTCTACCATTACCATCTACAAATGGATGTATTTTAACTAACTCTCCATGTAATAATGCAGCTTTAATTATAGGATGATATTCATTCCAAGTTTTATAAGTTAAGATTAACTTTTCCATTAATTCTGGTATTTTAATATAATCTGGCGGAATATGTGATGCTCCTTTTATACTCACATTCTCTTTTCTATATCTTCCAGCATTTTCATTGTCTATATCTTTTAAAATTAATTGATGAATATTTTTTATATTCCATTCAGTTATTGGATTTGTATCTTTAACAATATCATCTAAATACAAAATTGCCTTTTCATGGTTTATTGCTTCCAAATGTTCTTTAATTGATTTACCACCAACTGTAATACCTTCTAAAACAACTTGTGTTTCTCTTAAAGTCAAAGTATTACCTTCAATCCCATTGCTATTGTAAGTCCATTCTAAATTTATTGATTCTTTTAAAGATTTAATAGTTTCTTTAGATAAAGGTCTTTTTTTATCCAATTCTTCTTTTAATTTATCTACTTCATCAAAATAATCTTCTTTCAACTCAATTATAAAATTATTATCATCAGGTTTAATAATTCTTTTATCTACCGGTTTTTCTGCATCAATAGGAATATTCCAACTACTTCCAACTTTAACCGCACCTTCAATTCTGCCTTCTGCTAATAGTTGTCTAATTCTTCTTTCACTAATATTCCATTTTTCTACTGCTTCTTTTGTAGTCATATAGTTCATATTTTTCACCATCCTTATATTTCTTTTATTATTTCTAATAGCTTATAATCATTTAGATACTCTTTAAATATAATAACCATATATCTTAAACTTCTATTGATAAGCTTATCCCACGTATTAATTTTATCAAAGTCTTTTGTACTAATATATTTCAGTTCTTTGCATAATTCAAAATATTTTTTTAAATCTTTATCTAACTTTTTAAAATTTCCGTGCGCTATATCAGACCTTATATAATAAATCAACTTACATTCCCTAGAAATATCATTATAATTTACAGTTTTATCATTTAAATATGTAATTAATGTAACTTTATTTTTAAATTGCTTACTAATTGAATCTTCAATATTAAATCTTGTTGAATCTGGTGAATGTGTCAATAACAATTCAATAATTGAAACAATAGAAACAAATTTCATTTTTAAATCATAATTCTTTCTTAATAGTTGAATACTTTCAGTAATATATTCTACTGTTTCTTTATCTTCAAATTCTTTTATAACATGATAATTTTTTATAATATTTTCATAATAAAAATTAAATCCGTTAAATCTGTATTCTTCTTTTTTTATTTTTTCCGTTTTTCTACGTGTTGATTCAACAATTATCTCTAAAAAAGAATTTTGAATTTGATGACAAACAATTTCATTATTTAAATCATAAAAATCATCTACTGCAAGAATAGAAAAGTCAACATAATTATAAACATCAAACGATAGAAGTGTTAAAGTATCAATATAATTTTTAGCCGTTTCTACTACTTTTTCATACTCATAAGGCTTAAAACCTTCTTTTAATCTTAATATTACCCACATAGATGCAACTTTATAACACGGATCTTTATATTTACAATTATCAATGCATTTACTTACATATTCATCTTTTTTATATCTTGTTTTAAAACGCTCTATGACATAATCAAGAGTTATATATCCTTCCTCACCAATAGATTTATCAGTTGGCGGAAAAGGAGTAGCTTTTCTTATTATTTTTTCTACATACTTTATTTCTTCGGATGTTCTCGGGTTATCAAAATAAAAACCTTCCATTATTTCCAATTTTTCTTCAATTGGGTACATAAATTTTGTCATTATAAAGTTCATTCCCAATCACCTCTAAACCGATTATACCGCATCCGGTAGTATTTGTCAACATGTCACTACCAGACACGGTAGTTTCACTTTAGCTATTTTTACCCTTCCTTCCATAAGGATTTCTTACTTTATTTTTATCAATATAAACAAATTCTATTTGAGGTATAACATCATATTTAAATTTAATAGTAATATTTCTGTCTTTATCTATTACTATCTTATCTATCAAAGCTTCTATTAATTCTCTTTTAGGTTTATTTAAATCTAATAATTCTTTAATCTTTTTAATGTAATTTGGTAATATACTTTGATTATTTCTTGAAGTATATTTTTTTAATTCTTCTTCATCGATTCTTTCAACAATTTGTTTTAATTTCAATTCAAATGGACTAGCTAATTCTTTATAAACATTAACAGATATTACGCCATCACACCTATCGTTATATAACATAGATATTTTATTAGTAATCTTTTCTTTTTCTACTTTTAAACTTTTTATAACTTCATCTATACTTTCCTTTTCTTTATGAATATTCTTTGTTATTTCATTATTTAATTCTTCTAAATCTAAGCCATTAACTAATTCAGATACTACATAATTAATCTTTTCTAGTATTTGTTTTTCTAAATAGTTATACGGAAAGAAATGAGAATAGCATCTACCTCTAACTGGATCTCTAGAATATCTATTACAGTTGATAGACCAATAATCCTTATTTCTTCTATAAAGTACTGTTAGTCTATTACCACATTCTTTACAAAATAATTTACCTTCTAATATTCTTTTTTCTCTTTTTGTTTTAATTTCATAATTTCTAGTTTTTCTTTTTCTTAAAATATTAACATAATTAAAAGTTTCTCTATCTACTAATGCTTCATGAGTATTTTCTACAATAGTCCATAATTTTTCATCAAGTGTTATTTTCTTCTTTGATTTATAATTAACTTTAGTTTGAACATGTTGTACCATATCACCAGTATATATTCTATTGGCTAATATCTTTTTTACTGTTGTAATATTCCAAGTATCTCTATCAATAAGTTGTAATGAATAAGAAGTCTTTTTATAGCCACTTGGAGTTGGCACTTTCATTTCATTTAGTTTATTTGCTATTTCAGTAGCTCCCACTCCATTAGCTCTTAATTTAAATATTTCTTTGACTATCCAATCAGTTTCTGGATTAGGTATTAAATGACCTTTGTCTTCTGGATCTCTCATATAACCAAAACTAGGTAAACTTCCTACAAACTTTCCATTTAATCTTTTTTGATTTAATACTGCTCTAATCTTAACTGAATTTTGTTTACTATAATAATCATTACACGCAATAATAAAAGTAGATGAATCATTACTAGCTTGTTCTTTAAATGTATCAACTGATTCTGATATAGAAATAAATCTAATATTATTTTCCGGAAAAAATGTTTCTGTATAATATCCAGTCATAACATGATCTCTTCCAAATCTTGATAAATCTTTAACTATTACACAATTTATCTCTTTATTTTTTATATCTTCTAGCATTTTTTTAAATGCTGGTCTATCAAAATCAGTACCAGAAAAACCATCATCTACATATTCTTTAATTAAATTAAAATTATTATTTTTTACATAACCCCTTAATAATTCTTTTTGATTTATTACACTTTCACTATCAGATTCATATTTTTTGTCTCTATCTTCTTGAGATAATCTTATATAGATTCCAACTCTGAAATCCATATTATTTAAGTAAGTATTATACATCATTACCTCCTTTTAACTTACTTAATTGATTATTAAGACGAGTCGATGATACCATCATTAATGAAAAGATGCAAATCATTATTTAGCGTCTCCTTTTTCTTTTAAAATTTCCTCAATAAGATATTTTAAAATAAGATCTTTAAATGTAATTTTATTTATATAGGTATCCTCCATATATATCCCACCTATATAAATTTATGCTATATATTTTATATTTAGATATTTTTTCATACATATAATCCCTCCTTTTCTAATATAAAATCTATAATTTTAAATATTATTTTTTTCTAACATTTTTATATAACCAATTTCTATTAATTCAATCATCATTTTTGTAATAGATATGTTATATACTTTAGCCATTAATTTTACTCTTTCAAAAAGTTCAAATGGTAAATAAAAATTAAATCTTTTCATATGTTTCCTCCTTTCTTAAAAAGTTCTTTTTTAAATATTTAAACTAGTTTAAATACTTATTTTATAATTATTAATATTTTTTATTTTATATTTATTATATATATTAGATGATTCCATCCTTATTAAATAAAAAATCATCCATATCTTTAGAATAAATCTTCTATGTCTATGGATGATGTTGATACATCTTTAATATATATTTTTCTTTTATGCTTTTCATTAGTAATATAAATATAATTACTATCTTTTAATTCTTTTATTAATCTTGTAATTGTTCTATTAATTGTATTTAATGTTTCTGATAAATATGTATTATCTGCAAAACAATAATCCCTTACATATGATAATACTACTATTACACCATATAATAATTTAGCATTAGGACTTATACTTTTATCCATTAAAACACTAATAGGAATTTTAACATATTTATTATCCATTATACCCCTCCTTTATTGTAGGATGATTTACTATTAAATTTGTTGTTTTATTAAAAAGCAGGATAAGATGCTTGCACAATATAACCAATTGATACCTTATAAAATAAGGAATTTGGTATGTGCAATTCTAATTTTGTACTTACAAAATTCATCCTACTATGTAGGTAGATATATAGGATGATTACCATATATATCACTTTATTTTCAACAAATATTAATTTTACTTTATCATCCTAAATATTTGTTTTTTAATAATTATGTAGGATTTATCTTTTTTTAATCACCTCCTTTATTGCAACAAAAAAGAGAGCCATAAGCTCCCTCGATATAAATATTGCATTTTACCATATTTTAACATTTGCATCGTTTAAGTCAATGACTAGCTGATGCAAATTTGTGCTTTTTTGTGCAAAATGTGCAATACATATAATTGTTGCAATTTTACTATATTGTATCATCCACAAATTATAAGTCAACACTTTCATTTTACAATGTTTCTTTTTATTACATTTTGTTTTATTTTTTGTTTATTATTAAATATTTTTATGTACATTTAATGTACATCTAAATTAATTTATGCTATAATAATTTTGGTGATATGATGAAGAAAACAGGTAGACCTAAAGGAAAAAATAAAAATGCAAGGCTGAATATAATGATTGAAGATAAAATAAAAAATGAATATAAAGATATTGCACAAAAAAACGGAACTAATATCTCTGTCAAAACTTGTGAATTAATAGTTAAATACATAAATGAAAATAAGGAGGTTCAAAATAATGAACATAATTGATTTATTTGCCGGATGTGGTGGATTAAGTTTAGGATTTGAAATGGAAAAATTTAATATTCCATTGGCGATAGAAAAAGATGAATGGGCTGCAGAAACATACAAAAAAAACCACCCAAATACTAATGTAATTGTAGGTGATATTACTCAAATAACAGATTTAGAAAATTTATTACCAAATGATATGATTGTTGACGGAATTATCGGTGGACCACCTTGTCAAGGTTTTTCATTAAGTGGAAACAGGGATAAAAATGATCCAAGAAATAGCTTATTTATGGACTTTGTAAGATTTGTAAATTTTTTTAAGCCAAAATTCTTTGTAATGGAAAATGTAACTGGAATATTATCAATGAAAACAAAAGAAAATATATTAGTAAAAGACCTAATTTTACAAGAATATGATAAAGCAGGCTATAATGTTAAAATTTGCAAATTAAATGCAGCCGAATATGGTGTTCCACAAGCAAGAGTACGAGTTGTATTTATGGGAATTAGAAAAGACCTACCTTTTAATGAAGATAAACTAGGCCCAAAACCTATATATTCTGAAGACAAACAAATAACAATTGAACAAGCAATTATGGATTTACCTCAAATAGTTTCTGGTGAAGGTACTGAAGAAATGGAATATGCTTGTAAGCCTCAAAATGATTATCAAAAATGGGCAAGAAAATATAGCAAAAAAGTTTATAATCATGTTGCAATGCGTCATACAAAAAGATTAATAGAGAGATTTGAAAACATCAAATTTGGACAATCCGTTGCTGATGTTGACGATTGTCACAAACAAAGAAAAAGAGGCGATGCCTCAAAAATAAGCGGGAAAACATTCTCACAAAATAATATGAGGCCTTTTCCAAATAAACCATCTCCAACAATTCCAGCTAGTTTCCAAAGCAATTTTATACATCCTTACATAAATAGAAATTATACTGCTAGAGAGGGTGCAAGATTACAATCGTTTCCTGATGATTATATTTTTTGTGGAAAAAGAACTACTATGTCTTGGGAAAAAAATCTATCTCAATATCAACAAATTGGAAATGCTGTTCCACCTCTTCTTGCAAATGCAATAGCAAAAAATCTGCTTAACTATTTTAGTTAAACAGATTTTTTTATTCTTCAACATCAATTAGTCTACCAGGGGTATTAACTCCTCTTTCAATTGCAATATTTTCTATATCTGTACTAATTTGATTATAATAATCTTCCAATACTGCAAATTCAATTAATGACTGCTCATTAAATCTTAAAACAAACATCTCATCTAAAACCTTATCATATCTTGCAGATATTATTTTATCATTTCCGACTTGATTTGTTTCCATTAAAACATAGGTTTTTACATTAGGTGTAGCACTTTTTAATAACTTACTAGAAAATTGAACTTCACCAAACATAGTTGCATCTAAATATGTTTTTACCTCAACTGCTATGATTGGTAAAATAATTTCAAAATTTGTATTTTCTATTGTTATTGTTACTTTTTTACCAATACAGAAATCTACATCTTTTTTCATTATATTTACTTTAAGATCATTACCAATTTTTATTCCCGCATAAATACCTTTATTATAAATACCTAACTTCCCGTTTTTTATATATTCGTTGTCTTGGAATAAATATGTGCTTAATTCTTCTAAAAAGGTAGAACGAAATTTAGATTGAGATGTTATATTATGCTTTCTAGTAAATGTATTCAATTTTTCATAGTAGTCATTAATAACATTAGTAGCCTCTCTAAATGTATTTTCATCAGAATTTGAAAAATCGAATTCTAATAATTTCATTTTAGTTTCTAGATATACATTTTCATAAAATTCTTTTATTTTTTCTCCTACACCACCATAGTTGTTATGAATTTTATTTTTAAAGTTATTTTCATGAATATACAACATATTACTACCTCCTAGTAATATTGTATCACAATAAATTTATATTTTTAAATATTACTAATATTATTTTTAGTAAATGGTGTTAAATCTTGCTGAAGTAACAAATCTTTATTTTGTCTTATAAGTTTAATTACTACAGAAGTTGATATTATATTGGTTATATTCAAAAATTCTAAAATTTTTCTTGAATCTTCTTCATTTATTCCTAAATCATCTAATATTTTATAAGCTGTATCTAAAGACTTATAATTTGATAATATTCCTATAAATTGTTGTAATTGTTTATTACTACTTATCGAATCATCTTTATGCAATTCAATATAGTTAACAAATTTAGAAAATTTAAATTTTATAAAATTATTTAATTCATACAACGAATCAATAAATAGATTAATATTTTCTTTATTACCACTTAAATTATATTTAGCATTAAAACTATCAACAATTTGTTTATAAGTTTTATTTAACAAAAGATCTACTAAATAATATTTATATGGCAAATATTCATATTCATAATTTAAATCTTTATACCTTTCTGTTTTAAAGTGATATCCAGGTCCAGGTTTAAATAACTTTAATCCTATTTTGACAAAATCAATTATTTGATTATTTCTACATAAATCATCATACACTTTATTCGTTATATATTGATATGTTTTGTTAAATTGTAAATTATGACCAACTATATCGTTTATTGTAACTCCACTGGAATTTAAAACATCTATTTTTTCCTCTAATTTCTTTTGCTTGTTTATATCATCATATTTTTTATTTAAATATATTATTTCATCTTCATCATTAATTTCATCATCTTCTGCAAGAATGTTTAAATCAAACCAACCACTACTATCATTAATATTGGATAAGATTGATTCGTTTGAAATGATTATTTCTCCAATAGTCGGATTTTCTAGATTTAATCTTCCAACTCTACCAATTAAATTATTAAGCTTGAAAGCTGATTTTGGATCATCAACCACTATTAATGAATTCGTAGGAGTATTGATACCTTCCATTAACGTATTAGTACATAACAATACTTTAATATTATTTTTGTTGTATTCATTTTCATAAAATTTTCTTAAATACATTGGAGTTTTTCCATGATGTATACCTATTCCTCTTTTTAAAAGAGACACAACATACCAATCAGCACTAACTGATTTTTCTAAATATCTTATTTCTCTTTCGTACATTTCTATATATTTCTCATCTTCTGGTATTTTTTGTAATATACTTTCAATATTTTTATAAATTGCTCCTGGCGAAGAAAAATAAATTAATTGATGCTCTAATTTTATAAAATCCAACCAGCTTTCTTCATTTGCTAAAATTAACATTTTATTATAAACTGGCATAAAATTTGTATAGTATTTTACAATATTCAATTTTGTTTTGCCGAATGTAACATTATTAATATAAGGACCTAATAAAGCAATTTTTTCTGCTTTATTTACCAAGTCTAAATATACTTTATTCATATATATTAATCTATCATCTGTTTTAATTTCATTTGAACTTGATGCTTGTAACTTATATATTTCATCAAATATTAAAAAATCTATTTTTATTTCTTTTGTTTTCTCTAAAAATTCTCTATCACTTCTTTCTGGAACAAAAACAAAAATATTCTTTTCTTTTATTTCTTCTGATGAGTTGATGCATATATTATATGTATCACTAAATAAATTATATATTTTTTTTAGCAATTCATTCATTAACGCCAAAGTTGGAATTATAAAAATAATATTGTTTAATTTTTTCTCATTACGTTTAATAAATTCAAGCATCAAAAAAGTTTTCCCAAAACTAGTTGGAGCGCTCAAAAACAAATTGTTATCATTTAATATATTTAAAATTTCCATTTGATATCTGTTTAATATTATATCTTTATTAACTACAGATCTGTTTGTTTGAGAGAGAATTATAGAACTAATAGTGTTATCTTTGTAATACATATTTAAATCATAAAATTGTAGTTCATCTGTTTCTTCATTTAACAAATAATTTTTTAAAGCTTTTTCACGATTTTTTTTAATAGTATTATCCATATATCTGTATTCAAAAATTTCTAAATTGTTATCCATTATTTATCCTCCTTACAAAGAACTCTAAAAATTCTTTTTTGGATAATACAGGTAAAAAAACTAATATTATTTCTTCTGTTTTTTGAATTAGAACTTCTTCACTTCCAAAATATTCAACAATCATTTTTTCATATTCTTGTTTATCATATATATCATCGTTAACTACAAATACAATACTTCTTATATTTATACTATCTGCATAAACAGTTTCATATTTTTCAACCATTTTAACTCTCTTTTCTTCTGATTCTGCAATAAATGATGAAGTGTGATTTCTTACAAAGCTTATTTCTTCCACTGTAGAATGTTTTTTTATACTTTCAATAGCTGCTTCTAACCCTTCTCTTGCATTTTGATAAAATTTAGATTCTCCATAATATAAAATATCATTTTCATAATCAAAGTAAACATTATCATTACCATATACTGGCATCTTTGAAGAAGTTTTAAATGAAATTTTTGAAATTAATGTTTCAACATTAGTAAATTTATCTATAAGTATACTCATTAAATATTCAGCTATATCTCCTTGAAAAGCTGTATTACTTATATTAATTTTTTTATTCCATCCTAGAGAATTAAATATATCTTCAACTACAATAATTAAACTATTATTTTTAATTAAATTATCTACATATTTTTTTGTTTCAGGAATAGTTTTGGAACTCTCCTTTTGGGTAGCATAATATAGTAAATTACTTTCATCCAGCAATAAATCACAAATTATATTAAATAAAATAGTTTTATCAGCAAATAATTCTTCCCAAGTTATTTGTTTAAGTCTAATTTTCATTGCATTATCTTTATTTAATAAATTAATTCTTTCAAATTCCATACTACACTTCCTCACTTCAAAAAATAAGCAGTATCCATCTTAAAAAAGAATGATACTGCTATTCTTATATACATTATACAACAAAATTCGCACTTTTTTAATATTTGAAACAAAATCACTTGAAATTTCTATGTTTTATGCCCATTTAACACACAAAATTATAAATTTAGTATAATTATCAATAATATTGTTTTAATTAAATTTAGCCGTCTTAATACCCAATCAAATTATGTAATGGTAAGTAAACTCCCCACCTCCTGCATTTATGTGATTCGATAAAACTATTACGTTAGGATTATTACCAAAAGCTGATAAAATAGCATCAACACGATCATCTCTATCTAATGTTTTATCTATATCTCTCGTTAAAACCACTGGTACACCTAACTCCCTAAAACGATCATAAATATACTTAGATACTTCTAATGTAAAATCTTTTTCATATATATTTCCATTGACTGCACCAGGATCATCTCCACCATGCCCAGCATCTACAACTATTTTATAATCCATAAAATATTCCTCCTCGCCATATTCTATGACAATGGTCTAGCTTGTTGTTACATTAAATCAAGAAAAAAAGAACATTTCTGTTCTTTCTAATCTGTTGCTTTCGTTAAAGTTACAGTAGTAGTTTTCTCATCTCCATCTCTAAGATAAGTTACTTTTATCTTATCTCCAGGATTATATTTATACAATACATATTTTAAATATGCTCCATTAATAACTTCTTCACCATCAATTTTAGTAATTACATCTCCTTTTTCAAGACCTGACTTTGAAGCACCAGAGCCACTTACTACAGAGATAACTACTACCCCACTAGTAATATTATTAGGAAGACTTATTCCATATGATAATAAAGCTCTAGCATCAGATGCATTTAAAAGAGTAATCCCTAAAGCAGGTCTTTCAATTTCTTTTGATTTTTCTAATTCCTCTACATGTGCCATAGCATCTTCTATCTTGATAGAAAATCCCATTCCTTCCACACTACTATCCACTAACTTCATTGAATTAACTCCAATAACCTCACCGTTAGAATTTAATAAAGGACCTCCACTATTTCCCGGATTAATTGCTGCATCTACTTGCGATACTTTCATAACCCAATCCGCTTGTGAATTCACACTAACAGTTACTAAACGGTCAATTCCAGAAATAATACCACTAGTAACAGTATTATAATACTCTTCTCCCACAGGTGAACCTATAGTAAAGATCGTATCTCCTAATTTTAAATCTTCTGTACTACCAATCGTTGCTACTTGTAATACTTCTTCTACTGGAATACGTAATACTGCAATATCTAAATATTCATCTCCACCTAATTTAGTAGCTTTGACTTCCTTTTCGTTTGTCATGATAACAGTTAAACTAGTAGCATCTTCTACTACATGCTCATTTGTCATAATATAACCATATTTATCATCTACTTTATATACGAATCCACTACCAGTACTAGCTAATTGATTCCCTTGAAAATTTTTAACCATAACTACTGCATCATATACTTTTTCCACTGCAGCACTAATACCAGTATTATCAATTACTACTTTATTCTCACAACTAGTATATTGACATCCTAATAATCCAGCATTATTAGTTTCTCCTTGTCCTAATGGATTTGCAATTACTAAATACATTACTCCTCCACCAAGTAAAAAAGCACATAATATTATTGCAAAATTAATTATTTTTCCACGCATTTTTATCACTCCTTCTCAATATTCGCTATCTCTTTCCAATTCATAGGAAATCCCATTCGATCCAATACTTTAGAAATAGGTATCGAATGCAAATTATAATCTAAATTTTCTAATGCACGATCTATTTCGATTACAATATTTTTTATCTCCTCATTTGTTAGTAACTGTTTCATGATGATTAGTAAAGCAAATAAATCATTTTTTCCATATTTATATTCATCATTTACTTTTTCTATATTTAATAACTTATGGAAAATAGTGTTACTTATTATCTTCTGTGTTTTATTTTCATATAAAATATCTTCATGTGCACATAAATTACGATAGTTAGAAAGTATTGGCAAATAGGTACTTAACGTAACAATATCTGTTCTATATATTTCTGCGATAGCTATTCTATCATCAATTCTTAGTATTGAATATAATTCACTAACTATACCAAAAGATAAAACTTTTACTAATACCCATAACGGAATATAACCATAATTACTTAAATAATGCATCGTTGCAGAATGCTGTCTACCATTCACTCGCACTTGTCTTTTCATTTTTTTGATTAAATCGTTAACTTGTCTCGATTTTTCTGGATTAGTGTCAAAGTTTTTAGGTTTTAAATAGTCATGTTCTTTATACCCATATTTTTTAGATAAACGGTAAGAAATTATAGACTTTAGATTATTTTCAATAATTAACAAATTTTTAAATATAATATTTCTAAATTGTCTATCAAATAAGAATAAACTATAAAGCTCTTCAAAAGTAGTTCCCGCTATATACCTTTTTGGATCATCAGATCTCATAAATACATGACGATACCCACTTAAAAAGAAGTAATTTTCTCGAAGTAAAACTTTTTTTGCATATTCTTCATCATTTACGACTAAGCCTTTATACTTTAATATTTCAATTTGTTCATCTAAAGTTTTAAATTGCTTTGCCTTCATTCTTCTCACCTAGTGTAAATTATAGCATAAATGGCTTAAAAATACATGAAAATTTTATGAAAATATTGTAATTTATTTGTGATATTTTTATTCTTTTATTTTATGAATTAAAATTATTATTTTTTTTCATAATAAAAATAGGTGAGTATTATGTTTTATAATTATAAAATTCTAAATTCCAATAATGAAGAAATATTATATTTATACGTTAACAGTATATATGAGTTTTCTAGCGAATTAGAACAAAATAATAAAGAAAGTTCAATTTTAAATATGATCCATGATTATATTGATACTATGGATATCAATTTTACAGGAAACAAAATTATGCTAATAGTGAATGATATTATTATTGCTAGTTTAACCCTAGGTCAAAATTTTATCAACTATAAAGAAATAATTGATTTAGATAAAAAAGATAACGTTGATGTAATTGATTATGAAGATGAAATAAGGAGTTTTATTAGAAATGAACTAAAAACTTATAGCGAACATATTATCTCTAATTTTATTAAAATGAAAAGAAAAGATGGTAGAATTAGTTATGTTGATTTAAATAATTATATTGTTAATTTGTTAACTAAAATAATTCCACCAACTTATGAAGAAGAAGCACTAAAAAGTGCAGCAATTATTGTAAGAACTAATGTTTTTAGGTCATTGTATGAAAATAATTATGTGAATGAAGAAGAATATGAAAGTATAAGCACTTTTAAAAAAATGTGGAAAAACAAATTTTGGTTACACTTTGATAAATTAAAAGAGGCTGTAGAAGAAACTAGTTATCAATACCTCACTAACAAAAACCAATATTATTTTGACTTCAATATTAGAGATAAATATAAAGTTCCTTTTAGTAGTTATGGTGCCAATATGTTAGCTAAATCCGGATATAAATATCGTGATATTTTACAACATTATTATCCGGATGCCTCTTTAGAAATTGTCTGAAAATATTCTACCACAGCATTAGTAATAGTTTTGGATAACTTCTCTTGATAATCCGTTTGTCTTAACAAATATCTTTCGTTAGGATTAGATAAAAAACCACATTCAATTAATACGCCTGGTTTTCTCGTATTTTTATATAAATATAAATCGGTTTTCTTTAAACTTCTTTTCGTATTAAAATCATTTTTAAAATGTTTCATTAATAGTTCTCCCAATATTTTATTATTAGGATTAATTTCATTGTATAAAACTTCAGCACCACTCCAAGAAGGATTCTTATACCAATTAATATGGATCGATAAATATAAATCGGTCTTTTTCTTTTCATCTTCTAAAAATAGAATTCTACGATATAAATCTCCTCTTTTCTTTTTAGCATCGTAAATACTAGATAAATCACTGTCATCCTCTCTTACCATATATACAATAGCCCCATGTTCTGATAAAATGCGTTCTAATACTTTAGCAATTGCTAAATTGATATCTTTTTCATAAATAGTTCCATAAATCGTACCAGGATCTCTTCCTCCATGTCCTGGATCTACTACAATCACTTTTCCCAATAAAGGAAAATAAGACTGCTGTTCTGTCGCTTTTACACATATGATACATAAAGCAATTACCGAAGCAATAAATACAATCCAAAACACACATTTCTTAACAAACACTATTACCACCTGATTAATTATATGTATTTAAAATAACTTAATATCCTTATATTTAAGCAAAAGAAAAGAGAGATAAAATCTCCCATAAAAACAATCTTAACGTTTTGAAAATTGTGGTGCACGTCTTGCTTTTTTCAATCCTGGTTTTTTACGTTCTTTAATTCTTGAATCTCTGGTAATAAATCCAGCTGGTTTTAAAATTTTGCGGAAACTATTTTCACTATCGCTAGCAGTTGTACTATCGTAATCTAATAAGGCTCTAGTAATACCTAAACGAATAGCACCTGTTTGACCAGAGAACCCACCACCTTTAACTTCAACTTCAACATCAAATATTTCTGCTGTTTTAGTTAATTCTAAAGGTTGCATTAAATCCATAACTAAAGTTTCATAAGGTAGGTATTCATGTACATCTTTTCCATTAACGGTTACATTACCTTTACCTGGAATTAATTTAACTTTAGCAATACTAGCTTTTCTTCTACCAGTACCATAATATACGTTTTTCTTTTCTTTTGCCATTAGTTATTCCTCCTTATTTAACTTCCATAATTTCTGGTTTTTGAGCAGCATGTGGATGATTTTCTCCAGCATATACAAATAATTTTTTGTACATTTGCCTTCCCAATCTATTATGAGGAAGCATTCCTTTTACTGCACGTTCTACCATTTCTACAGGATATTGTTCTTTCATTACTTTTGCAGTTCTTTCTCTTAATCCACCAGTATACATAGAGTGATTGTAATAAATTTTATCCTCTAACTTATTACCCGTTAAATTAACTTTTTCAGCATTAATAATGATAACATTATCACCGCAATCAATATGTGGTGTGTAAGTTGCCTTATGCTTACCACGAAGGATATGAGCAGCTTTAGCAGCTACTCTACCTAATGATAATCCATTAGCATCAATTACATACCATTTACGTTCAACTGTTTCTTTCTTTTGCATATAGCTTTTCATATTTTTTCTCCTTTACTTAAGCTCAGCTTTCCCACGGCTAAACTTATGTGGGGATTTCAATGTACCGATTAAGATTATACTAAATTGCTATTTGTTTGTCAACTTTTTTAATACTATTTATATGAAACATCTACCAAATATAATCCTTCTGGTTTCGCTGTATATACATATTTATCAGATACTTCCTTTTTTAACAATTTTTCAATCATTTCCACTGGTAATTTATCCTTACCTATTTTTATTAAAGTACCCACCATATTTCTTATCTGATACTTCATAAATCCATTACCAACAAAGGTAAATACTACAATATTATTCTCTATTTCTATTTTAGCATCATATATCGTTCTAATATAATTATCTTTAACTACTTCCTTAGATACAAATAACTTAAAATCGTGTGTTCCTATAAAAGTCCGAATGGCATTTTTCATTTTATCTATATCCAGCTTTTTATTATATTGATAGATACAAGTTCGCATTAGAGGATTATATTCCCCCATATTCAAATAATACTTATAAGTTTTTCTAGTAACCATATATCTGGCATGAAAATCATCGTCTACTATTTTTGCTTCTATGACATGAATATCTTTGGGTAATAAACTATTTAACGCACATTTTAACTTATATAATGTAATATTAACATCCAAATCAAAATGAGCCATTTGTCCTAAAGCATGAACGCCTCTATCCGTTCTTCCGGAAGAAAAAATTCTGGTGTCTTTATGATTATTAATACTATATAATGCTTTTTCTAACTCTCCTTCTATCGTTCTTTTTTCTGGTTGTTTTTGATAACCATAAAAGTTCGTTCCATCATAAGAAAATTTAATTAAATATCTCATATCACACCTTCTATCTATAAATTAATACCAGCGCAAATATAAAAATCGTTACTAGTAAAAATGTATTGTCACTTTTACTCCATTTCATATCTAGAATAGTGGTCTTTTTATTATAAAATTTATAAAAACTTAATTTACTACGATGATAAATATCTTGCATATCATAATTTGTTTTTATTAAAGATTGATTTATTATATATTTACTATATTTTCTTCTTGTATATTTATCAATGGTATTATAAACATTTAAATTAGTATTAAATTTTTTATTTTTAAAACAGTTATTTAAATATACTTTCATTGCTGTTTTAGATTTACTACGATAAAATAATTTATCGATAATATATCTTTTTTCTTTCGGTCTAGTCATGGATTTCATATTTAAATAGAAAACATATAATAACAAAACTTTAACAAGGATTAAAAGAAAAGGATGAGCATAATAAAACATAGCGATAATAACTAATATAATTGACATCTGGAGTGATTCAAAATTCTTTAATATTGCTGATATCGCTATACTAATACCTACTAAAGTGAAGACTAAATAAGCATTATTGACTAGAATAATCGATATCATCATCAATAATAATCCTATTAATTTAGCATATAAATTTAATTCTTTCAAACTATGACACACTTTTGTAAACATCTTTTATCACATCTCTTACATCTTTTCTATAAAATAAATGAGCACCTTTTTCTTTGTTTGCTTTATACGTCAGTAATGAAAAATAAGGAACATCTATATTATTATTTAATAATATTTCTATATTTGAATAAATTTCATTTGTAGAGCCACTAATTAATACTTTACCTTTATTAAAAATTACTACCTCGTCTGTTAATTCATATAAAATATTACTATTAAAACTTGTTAAAATAACTAAAACTCCTTGTTCCTTTAACTCTTCTATCAATTTTTTTATTATTTTCTTATTTCGATAGTCCATACCACTCATAATATCTTTAAAAATTATAATTTTAGGTCTATATATTAAATTAGCAATAAGTTTAATAAAATACTTTTCAGTATCTGATAGACTAGGCGTAATTCTCTTTAAAATACTAGGATCTAAATAAAACTTTTCTAACAAAGTATTAATTTCTTCTTTCATATTACGACTTTTATAACCTCTTACTTTTGAATAAAATAATATTTCATCTATTACTTTAGAAGTATAAAAAGGCATATCTTTATCAACAATAGCAATTATTCTAGGATCATATTTATGATATGTTTTATTATCAATAGAAATAGTACCTCCTTCTATAAACTTAGGATTTGCTAGTACTTTTATAAAACTATTATAATTATAAATCCCATTTATTTTATTACTATTCAAAGTAATATTTACATTATTAAGTTTAGCTTTATAATTCACATTATTAAACTTTAGTTCCATAATTGATCCACCATCCTATCAACATCTGTGATTACATCGTCAATAATTCCATAAAAACTTAGTTTGAGTGATAAATCAATCATAGGTGGAATTATAAATCCAGCTTTAGATAGCTCATTATCATGTTGTAAAACACTTTTAGGATGATCATGGATTAAAATACTGCCATGATTCATTACTATGACATCGTCGAATAATAAAATTTGCTCTAAACTACTACTAGTAATAAAAATAGTGGTATCTTTTTTTATTTTATTTAGAATTTTAAAAACTTTCTTTACTTCTGTATCATTTAATTTAGAAAAAGGATTATCTAAAAAAATTATTTTAGGTTTATGAATTATAGAAATACCAATTAGCACTTTCACTTGTTCATAATAAGTTAGTTCACTTATTTTTTTATTCAAACAATTTTGTAGATCTAAAATATTTCTAATTTCGTATATTCTATTAATAATTACATCTTTTTTGTAATTTAAATTTTCTAATGGAAAAGCTAGTTCATCTAATACATTATCAAATAAGAATCGATTAGGATCATCAAAAAAAACTACTCCTATAGATAACATATATTTCCTTATATTCTGCTTATTTAATTTTATGTGATCAATACTAATATTTTCATTACTGGAAAGAATACCACTTAAAAGTCTAATTAATGTCGTCTTACCACTTCCATTAGTACCTAATAACAGATTAATAGTTTCTTTTTTTATCGAAAATTGTAGGTCATGAAAAATAGTTTTATCATTATAAGCATACGTTAAATGTGTAACTTCTAATATATTATTCATAAACCCACCTCGTTTTACTTTTTATTATACAACAGTTCTTACGATAAAAAAATACCTAAAAAGGCATTTTCATATTACCATTTGAAATTTGTTTCATCATCTTTTTCATCTGTTCAAATTGTGTTAATAATTTATTTACTTCTTGAACAGATAGCCCACATCCTTTAGCGATTCTTGTTTTACGACTGGCCTTAATAATATCGGGATTACGTCTTTCACTAGGAGTCATTGATAAAATAATAGCTTCTACATGAGCTAATTGTTTAGGATCCACTTTAATATTATTTAATCCTAATTTAGAAGCTCCGGGTATTAGTTTAAGTAAATTTTCTAGTGGTCCTAATTTCTTTATTTGTTTCATTTGAGATAAGAAATCGTCTAAATCAAATTTTCCCGATTGCATCTTTTTTGCTGCTTTTTCCGCTTCTTTTTCGTCAATCGCTTCTGTTGCTTTTTCTACAAGAGAGATAATATCTCCCATTCCTAAAATTCTACCCGCCATACGTTCTGGATCAAAATAATCAATTCCATCCATTTTTTCACTAATACCAATAAATTTAATAGGGACATTCGTAAGGTGTCTTACAGATAAAGCAACTCCACCTTTTGTATCACCATCCAATTTAGTAAGTATAACCCCTGTTAATGGTAAAGCGTTGTTAAATCCTTCAATTACATTAATAGCATCTTGACCCATCATAGCATCAATAACTAATAATATTTCATCTGGATTGATAGATACTTTAATGTTATCTAATTCGTGCATCAAATTATCATCAATATGAAGACGTCCAGCAGTATCGATTAAAACATAATCATAATTATTTTCTTTTGCATATTTAATAGCATTATTAGCAATTTCTACAGGATCTTTTTTTCCTTCTTCATATACTTCTATATTTAGCCCACTACCAATTTGTTTTAATTGATCAATAGCAGCAGGACGGTATACATCACAAGCCACTAATAGTGGATTTTTTTTATGCTTTTTACGTAATAAATTAGCTAGTTTACCAATCGTTGTGGTTTTACCACTACCTTGTAATCCAACCAACATTAAAATAGCCGGATTTCCATTTATTTTTAAATCTTCTTTCTCACCACCTAATAACTCAGTTAATTCATCTTTTACTATTTTTACAAAGACATCTCCTGGTTTTAGACTTCTTTTTACTTCTTCTCCCAAAGCTTTTTCTTTTACATTATTAATAAATTCTTTTACAACTTTATAGTTAACATCTGCCTCTAATAAAGCAAGACGAATCTCTCTTGTCATCTCACTGATATTCTCTTCAGTTATTTTTCCGTAACCTTTTATTTTAGATACAACTGTCTGTAATCTATCGCCTAAGCTTTCAAACATTTTATCACTCTACTTTCTGTAAATATTATTCTGTCCAGTATCTAACTACATCACTATTTGTACTTAATGGCATTGGATCAGGCATTTCCATTCTAGCAATAACTGGTATTTTAAATGCAGTACCAAATCCTAAACAAGTACCAGACTGTAACCCCTTCTGTTTTTCTACTATTTCAGTATTAATATTAGGAATCATATTTTTAATATATTCAACATCCAAAGGATGATTTGTTTTAAAAATTAAGAAATTAGAACATTGAGATATAACAGTATCAGATAATTCTACTGGTCGTTGAGAAATAACCCCTAACATTACTCCGTATTTTCTTCCTTCTTTAGCTACACGATTAAAGATATTAAAACCATATAAAAAATCATCGCTATCATTATTTTTGATATATCTATGAGCTTCATCTACTAAGATGTTGAAAGGAACTGATCCTCTATTAGGAATACGTTTAGCATAATCAAAAATTAACCTTGTAAAAATCTTAGTAATAACAGCCGCAAAAGAGTCATCCATATCATCTAAATTAATATTAACAATTTGGCATTTTCTTCCATTAGGAGCAAACAAATAATTCATATATTGATCAATGTTAATAAATTCAGGAAATGTAAAGATGCTACTATATGGACCTGTCAACAACGAACGCAATCTAACTCTTATTGTCATAGCATCCGAATAAGTTTGTTTATTTTTATACCATCCATCTGATATTAATGTAAACTCTAAGGCTTTTTCAAAATCATTAAGTGTAAAATAAGAATTATTAGCTGGTTCATAACTGTCAAATTTAGCATCAATAAATTTTGATACATATTCAGTCACTAAAATACTTTCGGTAAAAGTTCCAGTTTTATCAATATTAAAGCAATCTCTAAATAACCTAGTATATCCTACTCCTTGAACTACAGAATCCATACTAAATTGTGGTGTACTACAAGCATCAATAATCCTAAATATATCATTTTTCTTATTTGCCGGAGAAGAATCACTAAATAATACTCCCATAATTGCTTTTGCTATAATATGATTCTTATAATTAATTGCTTGATCTCCTGCTTCTGCAAATGATCTAGCTAATTTTAAAGTCTTTTCAATCATGGGAATTTGTGAATGTGTATTCGCCATTAATAAAGACGAAATATCATTAACACCTAACAACCAGATAGGAATTCTTAATCTTTCCACAGTATTATCAGTTAAACTAGTTGTAAATACACGATAATTAAAATTAGGGTTAATGCTATTGATCGTAGAAAAAGCACTTGTATATTCACCAGAAGCATCAAAAATAACAAAATTAGCTTTATAAGGTATAACGTTAGGATTTTTAAACACATTCTGCATTAATCTCGCTAATCCACACGATTTACCACTTCCACTATTACCAAAAATAGCAAAGTGATTACTAAAAAACTTATTAACATCTAAATAAATAGGATGATTATTATAATAAGGACTAGTTCCCAATAATAAAGCATTTTTTTGACTTTGTCCTAAAATTAGAGGTATTTCATTTTCTAAAAGTGGTCTTATCTCAGCATCTAGTAATGGCTTTCTAATAACACCACCATATAATTCTCCCTCTCTAAATTCTCCAAGAAGTTTTATTTTTACCACACGATCCTTAATTTCTTCAATTTCACCTAATAGCTGTTTTTCATTATCAGAAATAACTACATGAACATTCAATAAATTATTCTTCACTTCAACATCTTCTTTAATACTAACAAAGATATTAGTATCATTCATAAAATTAATCTTATTAAACATAAACTTTTCCCTTTCTATTACAATATTTCTTTTATTTGTTCTAAAATATCACTACTAACTTTCTTTTCTAATAAAGCTAGTATTTTTTCTTTTTTAGAAACTAATCCTAAAATACTCTCCATCTCTTCTAGTCTTTCTTCTACAATTTTTAACTGATTGTGTACAGCATTACGACTAACATTATTTTCTTCAGCTATCTCCCCTAAAGAATAATTATTATAGTAATAATCTTCAAAATAATTTTGCTGTTTTATAGTAAAAAAGTCCTTATAATAATCATATAACATATTCAATCGTATTCTCTTATCCATAATAACCTCTTACATCATATCTTTAAATAAGCCATAAATATATTTTTCAATATCAAATACTTGTAAATCATCTTTCGTTTCGCCAAATCCAATATATTTTACTGGAATACCAACATTTTCTTTAATAGCTAATACAATTCCTCCTTTAGCAGTACCATCTAATTTTGTTAGAACAATTCCAGTAATATTAGTGATTTCTTTAAAACTTTTGGCTTGACTTATACCATTTTGACCAGTAGTAGCATCTATTACCAATAAAGTTTCATGTGGTGCACCTTCTATGACTTTACCAATTACTCTATTTATCTTTTCCAATTCATTCATAAGATTAGTTTTATTTTGCAAACGTCCAGCAGTATCAATCAAAACAACATCTATACCATCTTCTTTAGCTTTAGTTAGCCCATCAAAAATAACGCTAGCAGGATCTGCTCCTTCCTGTGCTCCTACAAAAGAAGCATCGACTCTATTAGCCCATTCTTGTAACTGTTTAGTAGCACCTGCTCTAAACGTATCTCCAGCAACTAACATTACGCTTTTTCCTTCTGTTTTTAGCTTTTCAGCCAGTTTAGCAATGGTTGTAGTTTTACCTACACCATTTACTCCAACAAAAAGTACCACTGTAGGTTTTTCTTTGGCAAAATTTATTTTATTAACAATTACCTCATCATTAACATAAATAATAAATAATTCATCGACAATAATTTCATTTAAATAAGACACATCTTCAATATGTTCTTGCCTTACTCTTTTTCGAAGGCGATCCATAAAATCCATTACTGTATTAACACCAATATCGGCCATAATTAAAATTTCTTCTAGTTCTTCAAAATAATCTTCAGTTATTTTATGGTATTTATTGGTTAAATTAATTAATTTAGAAACGAAGTTTTCACGACTTTTAGTTAGACCTTTTTCATAAACTTTAACACTTTCGACATTTTTTTCTGTCTCTTTTTCTTCTTTTACTTCTGTTTTTTGTTCTGCTTCTTCTTTTTTAGTAGATATTTCCTCTTTTTTAACATCTGCTTTAACTTCTTGCTTAAACATATTTTTAATTTTACTAAACAGTCCCATATTTATCACCATTATCATTATAACATGTATAATGTTAAACATAAAGATTTCAAGTTTAAAATTTTGATATCTTTATGTTTTTTGTTATTATAACAAACAT
>CALVYA010000004.1 GCA_944371905.1 uncultured Bacilli bacterium
GAAAAAGAAGAAGAGAATCCTTCTACTAGTGATAATACTATGTATATGGTAATAGGAGGAATGATGATTGTAGGAATTATAGGAATAGTTTCCTACAAGAAAATAAAAGAATAATAGAAAACGTCTTATCAAAGGCGTTTTTTTGCTTTACATTTATTAAAAAAAGTTTGTCAAATTTTATTATTCTCTATTGTATAAAATAGTTGGGTAGGGTATAATGATAAAGCAATAAAGAAAGATATAAATTACTTATTAGAAAGGAGTCTATTATTTTTTAATTTTGGAGGGTTAAAAGTATGCAAAACATACTTTTTTATTGCCCCTAATTATAATAATTTATATATTTTTATTATTGCTACTATTAAAATTCAACCCTTTAAAAACAGCAAGGGTAAAAAATTAATAAGATATTTTTAGTGATAATATAAAAAAAACAACTTTATATTATTTTTTGCGCTAAAAATTGTATTTTATTAATAAGACATTAAAGTAAAGGAATGATTAGGTGGAAGTAGAAACAAAATATTTATTATTTGATAGTATTCTTAATAGTGGTTTAATTAACCAACAAAATATGAATTATGTTATCGTAGGTTTAGTAGTTATTATCTTAGTATTATTAGGTATTACTATGTTTGCTAAAAAAGAGTAAAAAGGTCTAGCGGCTTTTTATTTTTTTTGTTTGACATTCATTTATTAGTAGATTAGAATAAAATCCTGGAAGTGATACTTATGTTGATATTATCTAAAGATTTGCATCCGGGTATGGTAGTTTGGGCTTATAAAGCTCCTTATTATGATGCACCTTATAAGGTGAAGTTTCAAGATAAAGGTATGTATTTAATTGTAAAAGTAAATTATGATTATTTTTTAGGGTGTCCAGTAGTAATTAGTAATTCTCCTAAAAATAGTACTATTTTACATAAAAGCATCTATCCTTTAAGAAGTGATTCTAGAGTCAATGAATGTATTTATAAAATTTCTAACAACGATATTGTTAGTCGTAAAAATTTTTCGGTTTTACCAGAGACACTGGAATATTTTAAAAGAAAAATGTATGAAAGAATAGTGCTGGGATATGCAGAAGGAAAAGAAGAATATAATGATATTTTTATTAATGATTATTTAAGTACTCATATTCCAAGCAAGGGAAATATCATTACGTATCCTTCGAAAGAGAAAAAATTATATCGTTATTATATTTATGATGAAAACAAAAGAAATTATGTTTTGATTGAATTAGATAAAATTGAGGGAGATTACTTTATACATAATACTAAAAAAATAGTAATACCTAAGAAAATTAAATTCTTTTCTTATTATGAAAATCCTAATATAGATCATAATAAATTAAAAGAAATGCTCTTTGTTCATGGCCAAGAGAAACAAGGATATGATTTTCCTATAGGAACGGTGATATGCACTAACCTATCCAAAAACGGAGAAAAAGAAGAAAATCAAGATAAAGATTTTATTGTAATAGGAAGTAATGATACGGATCATTATGTTATGGAACTAAATTATCAATCATATTATGTACCTATTTATAAAGTGAGTAAAACATCAAAGATTAAAGAAATAGGAATGGTAACGAATGAATATTTAAAAAATGCATTGGTAGCTTGCTTAAGTTATTGCACTAATAATGAACATAATATAGATTCTACTAATGTAAAAATATTACAGAAAGCATTATCTTATTGATAATTAATTATAATTGTGATATACTGTGACTGCCAAAAGGGGTGATAAGATGTTTATCGACGAAGTGTTAATTAAAGTAGAAGCTGGTAATGGTGGAGATGGATGCCTTGCTTTTAGACGTGAGAAATATATTCCTATGGGTGGACCATATGGGGGAAACGGTGGTAAAGGTGCTGATATAAAATTTGTTGTAGATGAAGGACTACATACTCTTATTGATTTACGTTATATGAAGAAAATTAAAGGTGCCAAAGGAGAAAATGGGAAAGGTAAAAATCAAAATGGTTCTAATGCTAATGATGTTATTATTAAAGTACCATTAGGAACGGTTATTACTGATCATGATACAGGATTAATTTTAGCGGATTTAAAACATAAAAATGATGAAGTAGTAGTAGCTTACGGAGGACGTGGTGGAAGAGGTAATACGGCTTTTAAAACGCAATCTAATCCAGCACCAAATTTTGCTGAAAATGGAGAACCAGGGGAAGAGAGAACTTTAAAAGTAGAATTAAAATTATTAGCAGATGTAGGATTGGTGGGAATGCCTAGTGTTGGCAAAAGTACAATTATTTCAAAAGTATCTAAAGCGAAACCTAAAATAGCTGCATATCATTTTACTACCATTACCCCCAATTTAGGAGTTTGTAGAACGAAAGACGGGAGAAGTTTTGTAATGGCGGATTTACCAGGATTAATTGAAGGGGCTAGTCTTGGCGAAGGATTGGGAGATAGATTCTTAAGACATATTGAACGTACTAGAGTTATTGCTCACGTTATTGATATGAGTGGTTTTGAAGGACGCGATCCTTATGAAGATTATGTAAAAATTAATAAGGAATTAGCAAACTTTAACAAAAAACTTTTAAATAAACCACAAATTATTATTGCTAACAAAATGGATCTGGAATCAGCAAAAGAAAATTTAGAAAAATTTAAAAATAGAGTTGATGTTCCTATTTATCCAATCTCTGCTATGAATGATGTTGATTTTGATATCATTTTAACAAAATTAGCAGATATGTTAGATACTATTCCTTCTATACCTCTATATGATGAAGATGCTTTTGAATCTCATGTACTATATAAGTTTAAAAAAGAGGAACCTTATACCATTACTAAGGAAAATGACGAGTTTGTAATTCGTGGGGAAGAAGTAGAAAAATTATTTAAAATGACTAAGTTTACTACAGAAGAAGCTATTCAACGATTTGCTAAAAAATTAAGAAAAATGGGGATTGATGATAAATTGATAGAGATGGGATGTAAAGAAGGAGATATGGTAAGGATTCTTGATTTCTATTTTGAATTTAAATAGTTATTGACTTTTCAATAATTAATGAATATACTTTTGTTTAAGTGAGAAGATAAAGGAACACAAGCTATCTCGGGTATGGTTTATTTAACGCATATATTAAGTATAAAGTTACGTTATAGATGATTCTTTATTTTTGCTTTTTATAAACAGTTCATCTAAAAGAAAAGAGGTAATAATATGAAGTATTTTAAAAAAATAGAAGGATCCAAGATTTATCTATCCCCAATAAATAGTGAAGATTATTTGGAATACACAAAATGGATGAATGATTTTGGCGTTACTAATAACTTAGGAAGAAGTGGTAATTTGGTAACTATTGAAAGCGAAAAAAAGTGGTTAGAGAATATTAATCAAGGTGGTAATCTGCAATTTGCCATTATAAAAAAAGAGGATGACAAATTAATAGGGAATTGTGGTTTTAATAAACTCAACTATCTAAATCAAAATGCTGAAATAGGAATATTTATTGGCGACGAAGAAAATAGAGGCAAAGGATTTGGGAGTGAAGCGTTAAAGCTTTTATTGGATTATGGGTTTAATTATTTAAATATGAATAATATTATGTTGAGAGTTATATCGTTTAATGATAGAGCTTTAAATACTTATCTTAAATGTGGTTTTAAAAAATTTGGTATAAGACATAAAACACATATTATGAATAATACTTGGTATGATACTATTTTTATGGAAATATTAAAAGAAGACTATTTTACAAAAGACAAAAAATAAAGTTTATAATGACTTTATTTTTTATTTATGTTAAAATTTTTGTAGGTGAAGTTATATGAAAAATAGAAGTGAATTAAGAGAAATTAGTATGAAAGTTTTGTATCAAAAATATATATTAGAAAATACTTCTACTTCTTATGATATTCCTAGTTTGATTAAAGAACAATTAGAAGTAGAAAATGAGTTTGTTAATGATTTAGTTAATGGAGTAATCAAGAATCAAGATAAAATTAGTTCTATTGCTAATAAGTATTTAATGGATTGGAATATTGATCGCCTTAGTAAAGTGGATAAAGCTATTTTAAGTATTGGAATTTATGAACTTATTTATACTGATACTCCTAGCGTAGTGGCAATTAATGAAGCCATAGAATTATCTAAAAAATATAGTGATGAAAAAGTAACTAAAATGTTAAATGCAACCCTAGATAAAGTCTATCATAATGAGGTATAAGTATGAATTCTAATTATATTACGGTAACACAATTAACCAAATATATTAAATATAAAATAGATAATGATGTTAATTTAGAAACTGTATATCTGAAAGGGGAAATTTCTAATTTTAAGGCTCACACTAGAGGACATTTCTATTTTACAATCAAGGATGAAAATAGTCGTATTAATGCGGTGATGTTTGCTTCTTCGGCTTCTAAAATCAAGTTTATGCCAACTGATGGTATGAAAGTATTAGTATCAGGTAAAATAAGTGTATATGAGGCAGCAGGAGGATATCAAATTTATGTAAATGAAATGTTAGAAGATGGTGTAGGTAATTTATATATTGCTTTTGAACAACTAAAAAAGAAATTAGAACAAGAAGGATTATTTGATCTTGCAAAGAAGAAAAAAATACCTAAAATTCCTAATACTATTGGAATTATCACGGCACCAACAGGAGCGGCAATTAAAGATATTTTATCTACTATTAAAAGAAGATGGCCACTTGCTAACACAATCCTTTTTCCAAGTTTAGTTCAAGGAGAAGATGCTGCAAGTGATATTGTTCGTAATATCAATATTGCTAAAACTTATGATTTAGATGTCTTAATCATCGGTCGTGGTGGAGGTTCTATTGAGGATCTATGGCCATTTAATGAAGAAATTGTAGCACGTGCCATTTATGATTTAAAGATACCTACAATATCTGCGGTAGGACATGAAGTAGATTTTACTATTGCTGATTTTGTTGCTGATCTAAGAGCTCCAACACCAACAGGAGCAGCGGAAATGGCTGTTCCTAATAGGAGTGATGTTGTAAATTATTTAAAACAATTAGAACTTCGATTAATGACTAATATTACTAACCATATTACAATAAAAAGAGAATATCTGAATAAACTAGAAAATAGTTATGTTTTAAAGAATCCTTTAACTATTTATGAAGTAAAAGAGCAAAAATTTGATAATTTATTTGAAAGATTACTAATAAGTTATAAAAATTTAGTGAATACTAATAGTAACAAAATACTTTTTATTCAAAATAATCTTACTAATAGTATGAGTAATTTGTTAAATAAAAATACAAATAGATATAATAATTTAATTGAAAAATTATCAGCATTAAATCCCGTTTTAACTCTAAAGCGCGGATATAGTATTGTAAAGTGTGATAATAAAGTAATAGATAGTATCAAAAAATTAAAAAAAGATGATATAATAAAGATAGAATTACAAGATGGTAATATAAATGCCAAAGTAATATAGGAGGAAATATGTTTAATAGTAATATTAATAGTTTTAAAAATCGTAATATTGCAGGAATAAATAAAGGACCTAATAATATTGCAGGGATCAATAAAAATCCTATGAATATAAGTGGAATTAATAAAATGCCAAAACAAAACAATCCTTTTGACAACGTTCAAATGGACAATCAATTATCCAAACAAATTATGAATTCTAGTGGTGAAAATATGATTAGAAACGAGTTTAATGGTGGGGGATTTCATAATGGCAACTAAAGAGAAAAATTTTGAAGAGGCACTATTAGAACTTGAAAAAATAGTTAAGGATTTGGAAGCTGGCAATATTCCGTTAGACGATGCTATTACTAAATTTAATGAAGCAATGAAGATAGCCAAAAACTGTAATGATAAATTAAATAAAGCGGAAGAGAGCGTAAATAAAATCTTGAACAAAGATGGTACATTAGAAGAATTTAATGTTGAATAAATTACCAGTTATGGTAATTTTTTTATGGGAGACAATAATAATGTAGTTTGATTTAAAAGGAGATGAAATCATGAATTTTAAACGTAAACTACTTACTTTTTTCTCGCTTCTTTTACTCTTAATGCCAATTTCTACTTATGCTTATTCGTCTAAAGTTGTCTTAGGAGGACAAAATATTGGGATAGAGGTAAACTCTAAAGGTATAATGGTGGTTGGTTTTTACAAGGTAAATAATTCTTACATTGGTCGCGATGCTGGGATTGAAATAGGTGATAAAATTACTGCTATTTCAAAAACGAAAGTAAATTCGATCGATGAAATGGTTACCGCCATTAATAAAAATATTGAAGATTCAAAGGTAAACATGACTATCTCAAGAGGTAATAAAGATATAGATGTTACGCTCGATTTAGTCAAAGATGATAACAATGTTTATAAGACCGGATTATATGTAAAAGATGAAATTACAGGAATTGGTACGTTAACTTATATTGATCCAGAAACAAAAATCTTTGGAGCACTAGGACATGAAATTGTTGAAAGTAGTTCTAATAAAAAGATCGAAGTAAAAGATGGTAAAATTTTTGATTCTAAAGTTACTGGCGCTACGAAAAGCGAACAAGGTACTACTGGAGAAAAAAATGCTATTTTTAATAAAAATATTGTTTATGGCGATATAAAAGAAAATACGATTCATGGTATTTTTGGTACCTATACAACTAACTTTAGTAATGCTAATTTGATCGAAGTAGCAAATCCTGATGAAATAGTTCGTGGTGAAGCTAAATTACTAACAGTACTAAAAGATAATCAAGTAGAAGAATTTGATATTAATATTTTAAAGGTAAATACTGATAGTAAAACTAAAAACATTTTATTTGAAATTACTGATAAAGAACTTTTAAATATAACTAATGGAGTAATTAAAGGAATGAGTGGTAGCCCTATTATTCAAAATGATAAATTAATAGGCGCTGTTACTCATGCCATCGTAAATGATAATGAAAAAGGATATGGGATATTTATTACCACAATGTTAGAAGAAGGAGAAAATTAAGAGACTAAAGTCTCTTTTTTTATGTAAAGTTAGTGGTAAGTAATTGATATAAAATATTATTTTTGTTACAATATTCTATGTAATAAAATAGATAGGAGTAAAAAGTTATGGCATCAGCAATTATACATATATGTGTAGCAAAAAAAGTAAACGAATATTTAAAAATGAAAGAAAAAGAATTGTTTTTAGGAACTATTGCACCAGATATAGCTAAAGAGATAAATAAAGACAAACGAGAAAGTCATTTTATTACGACCAAAGATAGTATTCCTAATTTAGATGTGTTTTTTAGTAAATATAAAGGAAAATTAAAAACAGCTTTTGACTATGGATATTTTATTCATTTATATACAGATAAGTTATGGTATAGCAAATTAATGACTGATTTAGTAGGAGAAGATGGCTTTCAGCTTTTAGAAAGTCAAGGAGTAAAAAATAATAAAGAAGTTATGAGAGAAATTTTTTATAAAGATTACACTAATATGAATATTAGATTAATAGATAAATATAATTTAGATTTGACTTTATTCTATGAAGAATTTGAACTTCCTAGCACTTGTATTAAGGAAATTCCTATTAAAAAGCTTAATATTTTAATTGACAAAATGGGAGTTATTATTGCTAATTCTCACAATAGGCGTAATAAGGTATTAGAGTATCAAAAAGTAGTTAAATTTATTGATGAGACAGCGAAAGAAATTGTTACTTTTTTAGAAAATGATTCTATATAAAAAAGTAAAATAGAAAACTAAAAATCTATTTTACTTTTTTTATTAATTCCTCTAACATTGTATTTATTTCATCTTCTTTTTCCAAAATGTCATTTGCTTCTAGACATTCATTAAACTGATATCTATATACTGAGTTCATATTAGCGCTATCAGCGAAATTTCCTAAAGAGGTAATTGCTGATTCTGTAGAGTATTCTTCTTTTTTCTTACTACCGATAGCAATAGCGACCATTTTTTTGTTTTCTAATTTTTTAGGAGTGTATAAAGGATTTAATCGATCCATGAATATTTTTAAGTCTCCTGATAATAAATTCCATCTAGTAGGAGTTATAAAGATTAGGGTATCCGATTCTAGAATTTTATTAATATTTTCTTCCATATCATCTTTAAAGTCACATTTACCATTAACATCGCAATCCATACATCCAGTACATAGAAATATTTTTTGATTACCGGGAATTATTATATTAGAAATAATACGCTCTTTTTTAAATCGTTCGATCATTTTTTTTGCTAAATGCTGTGAATTTCCTGTTCTTCTTGATCCAATAATAATAGTAACCTTACTCATGTTAACACCTCAATTTTATTATGGAAGATATTTTGCCTTTTATACCCTTTTAATGATCTAAGAAAAAATAGGTTGTCGAAAAAAAGATGCAAAAAATTAGCAAAAGTTGTTGACAAGTGCTAATGATAAGAATATAATTATTTTAGCAATCGGGTAAAGATATTGCTAGGAGGTAAAAATGTTAACGAAGAGACAAAACGAAATATTAAAAATTATTGTTTTGGAATATATCAAGTTAGCAAAACCTGTGAGTTCCAATTTGATATGTGATACTCTAAATTGTTCTAGTGCTACGATTCGTGCTGAAATGGCTACGCTAGAAGAGTTAGGATTACTTGAAAAAACACATACCTCATCAGGAAGAGTTCCTAGTGAGGAAGGATATAGATATTACGTTGATAATTTAATGGAACTAAAAAAAATGAGTGCGGAAGACATGTTGAAATTACAGATTATATTTCATAACAATCAACTTGAAATATCAGACTGTTTAAAGAAAAGTCTTGAAATAGTATCTGAATTAACCAATTATACTTCTATTAAGCTTGGTGTTACTTCTCATGAAAATATATTAAAAGAATTTAATGTGGTTCCACTAGATAATGAAAACATGATAGCTATAGTGATTACTGACAAAGGTCATGTAGAACACAAAAACATTAATATTCAAAATATTGATTTAGAAGAAGTAAAAAAGACTGTAAATCTTATTAATAATATGATAATAGGAACACCGATCGATGAAGTGAGCGCTAAACTGGAATATGAAGTAAAACCAATCATTGGAAAATATGTTAAAGAGCACGAACGATTATATAATGTTTTCTATGATGTATTTAATAACTTTACGAATAAAAATATTGATATTGTTGGAAAGAAGAATATTTTGAATCAACCAGAATTTAATAATATAGATAAGGTAAAGGAAATATTAGATAAATTAGATGAAGATAATATTGTTGATTTAGTCGAAGAAAAAGATAATGATATCAAAATATATATTGGTAAAGAAAATAATCTAGATGATGATATGACCGTAATTAAGACCAAATATAAGACACCATTAGAAGAAGGGACCATTGCGATTGTGGGACCTAAGCGAATGGAGTATGACAGAGTTGTATCACTATTGGAGTATATTAAATCTAATCTAGAAAAATAAGGAGAGTAAGATGATGACAAAGAAAAAGAAAGATGTGAAAGAAGAAAAGCACGAGGAAGTAGCAAAAGAAAAAATAGATAACGTAGTAGAAGATCATAAAGAAGAAGTGATGGAAGAAGTTATCAATGATAACATAGATGATCTAGGAGAAAGTGAAGAGACACTAATTTTAAAAAATAAAATTGAAAACTTAGAAGAAAAAGTTAGATATCATCAGGCAGAGTTAATTAATTATCGTAAACGTAAAGATGAAGAAGTATCTAACATGTTAAAGTATGCTAATCAAGATTTAATTATGGAAATATTACCGATTGTTGATAACTTTGAGCGAGCATTAAAACTTAGTGAAAAGGATGAGGCAAACGCGAAATTTGCCGAAGGATTTAAAATGCTTTATACCGGTTTAGTAAATATATTACATAAATTTGGAGTTGAGGAAATTAAATCCACTGGTGAAAAATTTGATCCAACTTATCATGAAGCATTATTAATCGAAAATGATCAAACAAAAGAAGACGATATTATTTTGGAAACTCTAATTACTGGATATACTTATAAAGGTAGAGTAATAAGACCAAGTAGTGTCAAAGTAAATAAAATTAATTAGTAATTAAAGGAGAGATGATTTATATGAGTAAAATAATAGGTATTGACTTAGGTACAACGAATAGTTGTGTTGCTGTGTTAGAGGGTGGTGAAGCCCATGTTATTCCAAATCCTGAAGGTAATAGAACTACTCCTTCAGTAGTAGCGTTTAAAAATGGAGAAAGAATCGTTGGTGATGCGGCAAAACGTCAAGCGATTACTAATCCAAATACAGTATCTTCTATTAAAAGATTAATGGGTACTAGTAAAAAGACTGAATTAGATGGTAAAAAATACACACCAGAAGAAATATCAGCTATGATTTTAGGATATTTAAAAGATTATGCAGAAGCATATTTAGGGGAGAAAGTGGATAAGGCCGTTATTACTGTTCCAGCTTACTTTAATGATGCGGAACGTCAAGCTACTAAAAATGCTGGTAAGATTGCTGGACTTAGTGTTGAACGTATTATTAATGAACCAACTGCTGCAGCTTTGGCATATGGTCTTGATAAGCAAGAAAATGCTCATACAGTATTAGTATATGATTTAGGTGGAGGTACATTTGATGTTTCTATTCTAGATTTAGGTGATGGTGTATTTGAAGTTAAATCTACTGCTGGTAATAATAAACTAGGTGGAGATGACTTTGATAAACGTATTATGGACTATATCGTAAAAGATATTAAGAAAGAACATAAAGTAGATTTAGCTGATGATAAAATGGCAATGCAAAGAATTAAAGATGCTGCCGAAAAAGCTAAAAAAGATTTAAGTGGTATGACTTCTACTCAAATTTCACTTCCATTCTTAGCACAAAGTGATGATGGAGTAATTAACTATGAAACTACACTTACTCGTGCTAAATTTGAAGAATTAATCGATGATTTATTAGAGTCTACTCTAGAGCCAGTAAGAAAAGCTTTAAAAGATGCTAAATTAAAAGCTAAAGATATCGATAAAGTATTATTTGTAGGTGGTTCTACACGTATTCCTAAAGTACAAGAATTAGTTCAAAAAGAGCTTGGAAAAGAACCTTCTCGTGAAGTTAACCCAGATGAAGTTGTTGCTATGGGTGCTGCTATTCAGGGTGGTGTATTAACCGGAGAAGTTAGTGATATCGTATTACTAGATGTTACCCCATTATCCTTAGGACTTGAAACTTTAGGTGGAGTTATGACGGTATTAATTGAAAGAAATACAACAATTCCAACTAGTAAGAAACAAATATTCTCTACTGCCGCTGATAATCAACCTGCTGTTGATATTCATGTATTACAAGGTGAACGTAGTATGGCTGCCGATAATAAGACATTAGGTAGATTCCAACTTACTGGAATTCCAGCTGCACCACGTGGAGTACCACAAATCGAAGTTACTTTTGATATTGATGCTAATGGTATTGTTAATGTAAAAGCAAAAGATTTAGGAACTAATAAAGAACAAGCTATTACAATTACATCTAATACAAATTTATCTGATGAAGAGATCGATAGAATGATGAAAGAAGCTGAAGCTAATAAAGAAGAAGATAAAAAACGTAAAGAAGAAGCAGATTTAAAAAATGATGCAGAACAAATGATTTTCCAAACAGAAAAAGCAATTAAAGATTTAGGTGATAAAGTTGATGCTAAAGAAAAAGAAGAAGCAGAAGACTTAATCAAAGAACTAAAAGAAGCACTAGAAAAGAATGATTTAGATGAAATCAAAGAAAAGAAAGAAAAATTAACAGAAAAAGCTATGGCTCTTGCTACTAAGGTATATGAAAACATTCAAAAAGAAGAAGCTGCTAAAGCAAATAATGATTCTAATAGTGATTCTAGTAATGATGATGATGTAAAAGAAGCTGAATACGAAGAAAAATAATAACTAATAAAAGGATAAAGTTCTAGATTTCTAGAACTTTATCTATAATAAGGAGAATACTATGGCTAAAAAGCAAAAATTACGTAGTGAGATTGATCCAAAATATCAATGGGATTTAAGTACAATATATAATAATATTGATGAATTTAATAAAGATTATGAATTAGCATCTAATCTAATTTTAAAATTTTCTATTCATCAAAATAATATGATGGAAAGTGCTACTAATTTATTAGAAACAATTGAAGATGATCATAAATTAGCAAGACTGATTACTAAACTATATATGTATGCTCACCTAAATAGTGATAGTGATACTACTAATACCACTTATCAGGAATTAAAAGGTAGAGTAGAAAATTTAGATAATGATTATGATAAAGCATCATCCTTTATGATACCAGCTTTATTAAAATACGATTATTCTAAAATAGAAGAATTTTATAAAGTGGAACCTAAATTATTAGAACATAGGTTTAATTTAGAAAATATATATCGCTTTAAAGATCATGTATTAAGTGAACATGAAGAAGAAATGCTATCAACATTAAATCCAGTTTTTGGAATTAGTGAAAATATATATGATGCTTTTACTAATTCTGATCTATCTTTTGGATATATTAAAGATGAAAATAATGAAGACGTAGAACTAACGGAATCTACATTTTCTAAATTCTTAAGATCGAAAGATCAAAGAGTAAGAAAAGCGGCATTTAAAAAGATGTACGAAACTTATGGAAATTATAAAAATACGATAGCTAAAATATTAGTAGGAGAGATTAAAAGTAATGCTGCCGTGAATAAAGTTAGAAAATACTCATCTAGCTTAGAGGCTTGCTTATTTAGTGATAATATTTCAAAAGAGGTTTATGATAATTTAATTAATACCATTCATGAAAATTTAGAACCTCTTTATCATTATTTTGATTTAAAAAAGAAAATGCTTAAGGTAGATGAATTACATCTATATGATACTTATGTATCTGTTATTCCTGACAATAATAAAGAATATACTTTTGATGAGGCTAAAAATGTTGTTATCCATGCTTTAGAAGTGTTAGGAGAAAAGTATATCAAGGATTTGTACAAAGCTTTTGATGAACGTTGGATTGATATCTATGAAAATAAAGGTAAAGTAACAGGAGCCTATTCTTCAGGTTCTTATGACACCAATCCTTTTATCTTATTAAACTTTAATGGCACTCTAGATAGTGTATCTACTCTTGCTCATGAATTAGGACATTCTATGCATAGTTATTATTCGAAACTTAATAATCCATATCAATATTCCGGTTATAAAATATTTGTAGCTGAAGTAGCGTCTACAGTAAATGAATTACTTTTAGCCAACTATTTATTAACTAATAGTAACGATGACAAATTAAAACTTACTATTTTAAATAATTTACTAGATATGTTTAAAGGTACTATCTATAGACAAGTTATGTTCGCAGAGTTTGAAAAAATAATATATGAAAAAGAAGAAGCAAAAGAAGTATTGACTCATGAAGTATTATCTAATATTTACTATGATTTAAATAAAAAATATTTTGGTAATACTGTAATAATTGATGATGAAATACGTTATGAATGGATGAGAATACCTCATTTCTATTATAATTTCTATGTTTATAAATACGCAACAGGATTAAGTGCTGCTTGTCACATCGTAAAACGTATTTTAAATAAAGAAGATGGTGCTGTTGATAGTTATTTAGAATTTTTAAGTAGTGGAGGAAGAGATTATCCACTAGAAGAATTAAAAATAGCTGGAGTTGATATGACTGATAAAAAAGTAATAGAGAGTGCTATTAGTATGTTTAAGAAATATTTAGAAGAATTTGAGGATTTACATAATAAGATCAGTAAGTAGGTGATATAAGTGAATAAAAGAGATTATTATGAGGTATTAGGAGTTGATAAAAGTGCTACGGATGCTGAGATTAAAAGTGCTTTTAGAAAATTAGCAAAACAATATCATCCAGATGTAAATAAAGCTCCTGATGCAGAACAAAAATTTAAAGAGATTCAAGAAGCTTATGCTGTTTTATCTGATGAATCTAGACGTCGTCAATATGATCAATTTGGTCATGCTGCTTTTGATGGAAGTGCTGGTGGTGCTTCAGGATTTGGTGGTTTTGATGCCTCTGGTTTCGATTTTAGTGATATTTTTGATAGTATTTTTGGAAATAGTTTTGGTTTCGGACAATCTAGAAATAGAACTAGTCGTGGAGCAGATAAATTAATGCGTATTAGATTAAGTTTTGAAGAAGCTATTTATGGATGTGAGAAAACTATTAGTTTAGATATGGATATAGAATGTCCGGAATGTGATGGTAAGGGTGGATTTCATGAATCTACTTGTGATAAATGTCATGGAAGCGGAACAGTAACTAGTGAACAGAGAACTTTATTTGGTACCTTTATGACTAAGACTACTTGTCCAAAATGTGGAGGACAAGGAAGAAGTTTTAAAGAAAAATGTAGTAGATGTCGTGGTAAGGGAACTATTAGACAAAATAAAGAAATTAGTGTTAATATTCCCAAAGGCGTTGATAATGGTTATCGTCTAAAACTATCTGGTAAAGGAGAAGCCGGTACTAACGGTGGTGCTAATGGAGATTTATATATTGAATTTATTGTAGATAAACATAAATATTTTGAGCGTGATGGAGATGATATTTATTTAGAAGTTCCAATTACTATAACTGAGGCAATTTTAGGATGTAAAAAGGAAATACCAACCTTATATGGCAATATTAAATTAACGATACCAGCCGGTTCTAATAGTGGTGATAAGCAACGTATTAAAGGAAAAGGTGTCGATAATGCTAATAGTTATCGTAATGGTGATATGTACATTATCTTAAAAGTTAAAAATCCTAAGAAATTATCAAGATTACAAAAAGAACTTTTAATTAAGTTAGATGATACTGATCTAGAAGATAGTGAAATTAGATCTTTTGATGACTTTACAAGAAAAAATTAAAATAGACAAAATTTATGTCTATTTTTTTAGTTTAAAATATATATTGCCTTTTCAATATTTATGTTATAATTTAAATGAATGTAGTAAATAAAGTGGTGAAGAGATGAAAAAGAAAATTATCCTGATAGTAGTGTTAATCATCCTGATAATAGGTAGTGGAGTAGGTGGTTATTTATATTATGATTCTCACCAAAAAGCACTTATGAAAGAGCAAGAATTAGAAGAACATGAAGAACAGTTGAAAAAGGAAAAAGAATTGCTCAACGATATTAAAAGTAATTATAATGAATTTGTAAAAACTAACAAGGAAGCTAAATTATATAAATTAGTGGAAGAGAAATATCAAGAAATTGGAACACTTGCTAATAACACTAATTTATCTTTAGCGATCGTAGAAGATATTACTATCAACCATCAATATTTTAAGTTAGCAAATCATGACTATTATGTATTTTATAGGGATATTGAACCAAGTGAAAAAATAAAAGAAGATTCTTATTATAAAAATTATATTCCTTTTGATTATCATATTATTACAAAAAAGCCTACAAATTTCTATATTGATGAACAATTAATTTATAGTATTAATGAATCTTTAGAATTATCTGTAATCATGGAAGATGAAAGTAATTATTATGTAAATTTTGATAATAGATTATTTGCCATCAAAAAAGAAAATGTAGAAAAGAAGAGTGATTATAATCAAGATAGTAAAGTAGCAAAAGAAATAGCAGTATTAAATTATCATTTTTTCTATGATCCGGATAATGGTGAGGTTTGTAATGAAATTATTTGCTTAACTAAGCAAAATTTCGAGGAACAATTAAAATATTTAAAAGAAAATAATTTTTATACAGCAACGATGCACGATTTATCATTGTGGTTAGAAGGAAAAATAAGATTGCCTGAACATAGTGTAGTAATTACCATTGATGATGGAGCTATGGGAACAGATACTTATTTGATAGAATTGCTAGAAAAATATGATATGCATGGAACATTATTTTTAGTTACTTCGTGGTGGTCCAAAGATAAATATGCATCTCCTAACTTAGAAATACAGTCTCATGGACATAATTTGCATGAGAGAAGTACTAATGGATTAGGCAAAGCAATGTTTATGACCAAAGAACAAATACTAGTTGATTTAAAAGAATCTATTGCTACTTTAAATGGAGAAAATACAGCATTTTGTTATCCTTTTTATCATTCTAATGATACAGTAATGAATGCTGTCAAAGAAGCAGGATTTAAACTAGGATTTCTTGGCGGTAATGTAAAAATCACACAAGAAGATAATCCTTATCAATTAAATCGATATATTATATTTAGTTATACCACTATGAGTCAATTTAAGAGAATGGTAAATTAAAACTTCATTAAAATTAATGAAGTTCTTGTTTTTTTATTTGATCTATTTTATCTTTTACTTGCTTTAGCATTCTTTCGTTAGGTGAATTGTCACTTGGAATATAGTATCTTTTATTTTTTAAATTATCAGGCAAATATTGTTGTACTACAAAATGATTAGGATAATCATGGGGATATTTATATGTAGAAGATGAGTTTTTGATATGCGTAGGAATATTACCACATCGACCAGTTCTTACATCTTCTAAAGCTTTATCTAAAGCAAGATGACTAGTATTAGATTTAGGAGACAATGCTAGTTCTATTACGACTTCCGCTAGAGGAATTTTAGCTTCTGGTAGACCTACTAGTTGACTAGCCTGAATAGCAGCCATCACTTTGGGACCCATAGATGGATTGGCTAGTCCAATATCTTCATAACATATAACACTCATTCGTCGAAAAATACTGTCTAAATCACCAACTTCAATTAATCTTGCTAAATAATGTAAGCTAGCATCTACATCACTTCCACGAATAGATTTTTGGAAAGCACTTAAAAGATCGTAATGACCATCTTCGTTTTTATCATAAAATAAAGAAGGTTTATTATTAATTTTAGTTAAATGTTCCATAGTTATTTTTTTATCTGGGGAAGAATAATATGCTACTTCTAATAAATTATAAGCATATCTTAAATCAGTATTAGCGACTTTGGCTATATAATCTATACTTTCTTTATCTATTTCAATCCCTTTTAAATATTCACTTTGAACTGCTTTATTTAATCCTTCCATAATATCGTCATCACTAAGAGGCAAAAGTTCAAACAATTGACATCTACTTCTAATAGCAGGATTAATGGCATGATAAGGATTACTGGTAGTAAGACCTATTAAAGTAATTAAACCGCTTTCCAATTGAGGCAATAATAAGTCTTGTTTATCTTTGTTTAAACGATGAATTTCATCCATGATTAAAACCATACCATCAAATAATTTGGCTTCTTCTACTACAACATCAAAATCATGTTTATTATTAATGGTAGCATTTAAAAAACGATATTTTACTCCTAATTGTTTCACAATAGCATTAGCAATCGATGTTTTACCAATACCAGGACGTCCATATAAAATCATAGAGAATATTTTATTGTTGTTCACCAGATTCGTTAAAACTTTACCTGGACCTATTAAATGTTTTTGTCCAATTACTTCCTCTAGCGAATTAGGTGCTAATTTTAATGCTAATGGTTTATCCATAGTAATCCTCCCTTTCTATCTATTAATAGTTTATCATATACGAAAGTATGTTTGCAATATGATAATAATTTAGTTTACTTTTAAAATTAGGGATGTTATACTAATTCTAATTAAGGGCTAGTAAAGACTTAGTTGTTTTTACTAGTTTTTTTGTTATAAAAGGAGGTAAGAAGTTATGACAAATATGGCCCTAGGAATAGACATTGGAATATCTTCTGTAGGAGTAGGAATAATTAATCAAGATACTGGAGAAATTATCGATAGTGCAGTTAGAATTTTCCCTCAAAATCATAAAGAAGATAATACTATAAGACGTACCATGAGGGGTAGTAAGAGAACATTAAGAAGAAAAAAACATCGTTTAGAAAGAGTAAGAGATGAATTAGAAAATATAGACTTTCCTTGCCCAGACTATAAAAAATATAGTCATACTAATCCTTATGAAATTAGAGTCAAAGGATTAAATCATAAACTGTCAAAAGAGGAGATCTACATAGCTATTATGCATATTACTAAAAGACGTGGAATTAGTTATCTAGAAGATTTTACAAATGATAATATTAAAGATCCAAAAGTAACAAACAAAATAATAGAAGAAAACTTAGAACTATCTAAAAACAAATATATATGTGAGATTCAGTTAGAGCGTTTACAAAATAATGATAAGGTACGTGGAATTGATAATGTTTTTGAGACTAGAAAATATATAGAAGAATTGCAAAAAATTCTAAAAACGCAAGCTATATATTATGAAGAAATAGATGATGAATTTATTAATGTAATAACAAATATAGTGAAATCAAAACGTGAATATTTTGAAGGACCTGGAAGCATTAAATCGAAAACAGATTATGGAAGATTTAAAACGAATGGAGAAGTATTAGATAATCTATTTGAAATATTGATTGGTAAATGTAGTATCTTTAAAGAGGAATTACGTGCTCCTAGAGCCTCCTACGATGCACAATTATTTAATTTTTTAAATGATTTAAATAATTTGATTATTAATAATGAGAAACTGACAAAAGAGGATAAACTAGCTATATATCATCATGTGATGAATTCTAAATCAGTTAATATGATTAATTTTATATGTAAATTAAAAAATGTTACAAAAGAACAAATAGAAGGTTATCGCATTGATCCTAATGGCAAACCTTTATTTCATAAGTTTGAAATATATAAAAACTTTATGAATCAATTAGAAAAACGAGGAATAGATTCTAGTATGATTGACATTACTTCTTATAATAAAATTAGTCGTTGTCTTACCTTAGAGACTTCTAAAGCAAGAAAAGAAAAAGTTTTAAAAGAAGAATTGCCTGAGTTAAAAATAGAGGTTATTAAGGCTATCATTGAATTGGATGACAGTCATTTTAGCAAATGGCATTCCTTATCTTATAAGGCTATGAATGAAATTATCGATGATTTATGGAATACTTCCTTAGAACAACATACTTTGTTTTTACAACATAATTTGATTAAAGAGAACTACGAAATATATCAAGGTAAAAAGAATATTCCTACGGATTTTATTGATATGGATATTATGAATCCTATAGCAAGAAGAAGCATTCGGCAGGCTATTAAAATGATTAATGCTTTAAGAAAAAAATATGGGGAATTTAGCCATATTATTATTGAAATGGCTAGAGAACTATCCACAGATCCTAAAGAAATACAAAAAGAACAAAAAAGAAATATGAAAGAAAAAGAAGAAGCGGTAGCTTTAGTAAAAGAATATGGGTATACATTAAATTCAATCCCAAATGAATTACTAACAATGTTACGTTTATGGAAAAGTCAGGATGGAAAATGTATTTATTCTCATAAAAGTATTTCTATAGATGATTTAATAAATAATCACTATATGTTTCAAATTGATCATATTATTCCTAAATCGATTTCTTTTGATGATAGTATGAAAAATAAAGTACTATGCTATAGTAGTGAAAATCAAAAGAAAGGAGTTAAAATTCCCTCTCGCTATTTTGCAAGTGGTATGGCTAGTATTAGTTATGAAGAATATAAAAATTATGTTTTAGATTTGTTTGAACGTAATTTAATTACTAACGCTAAAAAAGAGTTGTTATTATATGATAAAGATATTACAAAATATGAAGTAAGAAGAGGATTTATTAATCGTAATTTGCAAGATACAAGATATGCTACTAGAGTAGTATTAAACACTTTACAAAATTATATGAAAGCTAATAATATAAAAACTAGTATTTTTACAGTAAAAGGAGCCTATACCAGTAAAATTAGAAATAGATGGAATCTTTCTAAAGATCGAACTTATTATAAACATCATGCAGTTGATGCATTAATTGTTGCCGCTAGTAATAAAGCAAAATTATATTATGATGGTCCTTTTTATAATTATATTAATTCTTTTTTGAATAACGAGAAAGAAGAGAACCTTCTTATCCATAATGTTATAGATGATACTACTTATGATGAGATTGTATATTCAGAGCCATATTCTCATTTTATTAAAAATTTGAAAGAATTAAATCCAAAAATATCTCACAAAGTAGATACTAAAATAAATAGAGTTATTTCTGATGCAACTATAAAATCTTCTAGAATTATAAATGGTCATGAATATAAAATAACAAAATCAAATAACATTTATGAACAGGATGGTGAAAAAATAAAAAAGAAAATTTTAGAAAATCCAGAGCAATTACTAATGTATTATCATGATAGACAGACATTTGATTATTTAGAAGAAATAGTAAAACACTATGCTGATGCTAAAAATCCTTTTTTAGAATACTATAAAGAGCATGGAGCTATAAGAAAATATTCTAAAAAAGGAAATGGTCCTGTTATTACTTCTGTTAAATATTTAAATGGTAAATTAGGAATTCATTTATCTATTCGGCACAAATATAAAGATACCAAAAATAATGTTTTTTTATCAACCCTTAAACCTTATAGAATAGATGTATATCAAAATGATAAAGGAAAATATAAATTTATTACTATTACTAACTCGATGTTTTCCTTTCATGGTGATAAATTACAATTAGAAAAAAGTCAATTGGAATTAGAAAAAAATAAGAAGAAAATAACAGATGATTATCAGTTTCAATTCTCTTTATATAAAGGAGACTGTTTTGAAATAATGATAAATGATCATAAATATACCTATTCATTTTTAGGTATTCAAAGTGATAAAACAAATAAAATAGAATGTACTTATGTGGAAAAACAAAGGAGGAAAGAAGAAAGAATTTTTCTTAGTATTGGACCAAGTGTAAAAGAATTTAGAAAGTACTATACCGATATTTTAGGTAATAAATATTATAGTAAGTCCTTGACAAAATGTAATAATTAATTATATACTGGTATTGTGAACGACGGTTCACCAAATACCGTAAGTTAACAGAGCTTACTAAAATAAGGGTTTATCCCGAAATCGAGATTCTTTGGAATCTCTTTTTTTATATTATGTTTCGAATTATATATATAAAAGAAAGCGAAAAATTATCTTTAAAGTTAGATAGTTTGTTAATTGATAACAATAATAATGAATATTCTATACCACTAGAAGATATAGATACGATCATGTTGGAAAATAATAAATGTATATTAACTTCAAAATTGATTTGTAAATTAATGGAATATAAAATTAACTTTATAGTTTGTAATGACAAAATGATGCCTACAGGAATGATGTTACCATATCAACAACATAGTAGGGGAACTAAAGTTATTTTAAACCAAATAAGTTGGACAAAAGAAACTAAAGATTTTTTATGGGATATCATAATAGAAAACAAAATAAGAAATCAAAGAAAAACACTAGAATTATTTAATAAGACCAAAAAAGTGATTGATAAATTAAAAGAATATGAAGAATTAGTAGATAACGGAGATAGTAGTAATAAAGAAGGCCATGCTGCTAAAATATATTTTAATGAAATGTTTGGAAAAGATTTTATTAGATTTGATAATGATCCAGTTAATAGTGCATTAAATTATGGATATACCATATTAAGAGCCAATATATGTAGAGTTGTAGTCGCATATGGATTAATTCCTAATCTTGGTATTAATCATAGAAATGAATTTAATAATTACAACCTTGCTGATGATATTATAGAAGTATATCGACCAATTGTAGATATGTGGGTATACAAAAATATGATACATAAAACCTTTTTATCTAGAGAAGATAGAATGAGTTTGATTAATCTATTAAATGGTACTATTGAAATTGGCAATACTACACAAACGTTAACCAATTCATTTCAAAAATATTTAAATGGAATATTAGGCTTTATTGAAACTGGTGATCTAGGTAGGTTAGTCTTTCCTAAAATTGAAACTTTTAAAGAATATGAATTATAGATTTATGAGATTATTAGTTATGTTTGATTTACCTACTAATACAGCTTTAGATATTAGAAATTATAATAATTTTAGAAAATTTCTTATTAAAGAAGGATTTTATATGTTGCAGTATTCCATATATGTAAAAATATGTACTAATAAAGATTCTGCGGATTTAGAAGTAAATAAAATAATAAAAAACAAGCCTCCACAAGGAGCGATAAGGACTTTAATATTAACGGAAAAACAATACTCTGATATGAATATCATCATTGGTGGAAGTAAAAAAGAGGACGAAAAAATAGGTATTAGAAAATTAATAATTTTTGATTAGAGGTGATAATAATTATAATAGAAAAATTTAATCATATAAATAATTTTAAATTACCAACCAACAATATTAATTTTATAATAGGAAATGATTATAATTTTAAAAATGATATTATAAAAGCTTTGTCTATCTACTTTGGTAATGAAAAAGAAAGTACTGATTATATAGAATATAATAATACAAAATTACAAATTTTAAATAAAAATAATCTGATAAATCCAAAAGAATATAAGTTCTTAAAATTAGATATATTAAAATTAGATTTGAATAATGAAATAGAATTAAATAAACATTCTTTTTTTAGAGAAATTATGGATAATTATTTACAAAATAATTACATTAGTACTGATTTAGAAATGTTAGTAAACTCTATCATTGAAGATATATTTTGTGATAAAGAATATGATTTTGCTAACGGCATTTCTTTAAAAGTTAATATTAATCCATTAACTAGTAAAATAATAATTGAACATTTATTAAACATTGAAGTTAAAAAGAATGATCAAAATATTCCTATTGATTATCTAACATATTTTGATAAAGTCAATATATTGTTAGAAGAAATCGGGCATTTGATTGATATTTATTTAAAGGAAAATAAAGTAATTCTAGTACTTGATAATATAGATTATAAATTAACGATAGAGGAAATCAAAAAAATATACAAAAAAATCCAAATATTAAGTGAATATCCTGATTTATACATTTATATATTTACAAATAATACAATTTTAATAGAAAATCAAAGTAATTTATTGAAATGTGTTCTTATTAATATTAACAATAGTATTGTCTATTTTGAAAATTATGACGATATTTTGTTGAAAATAAAAGAGAATTATCCGTTGGTAATAGAAGATAAACATTTAGATAAATTAACAACAAGCACAATAGTAAAAAATATAAATAGTATTTGTAATTTATGCACATTAAGTGATAGTGAATTTAATAATTTAGAGGAAATGACAATAATAAAAATAATCAATGATATTTTTGATTTTAAATATGATCTTAATTTTTTGTATGAATATTCAAATAATTGTTATTATTCTTATTTAACGAGCGACTAATTTAAATGATTGTATTTTTTTTAAAATAATTATATAATTATTTTGAGGTTTTAGTATTCTGTTAATTTAAGGTATTTGAAAACGTGAGATATTAAAGAGTATAGCAAGGCAAAGTTTTAGTATTCTGTTAATTTAAGGTATTTGAAAACTTGTTACTGCTTTAACAACTGGTATTACTGGTTTTAGTATTCTGTTAATTTAAGGTATTTGAAAACTTAAATATTTAACGACACGACTTGGACTTTGTTTTAGTATTCTGTTAATTTAAGGTATTTGAAAACTTCGGAGCAAAAGTAGTTGCGGAAATAGTAAGTTTTAGTATTCTGTTAATTTAAGGTATTTGAAAACATCTTAATAATCATTATAGTTTTTATCCAAGTTTTAGTATTCTGTTAATTTAAGGTATTTGAAAACTAGATGGAGTAAAGTCTTTATTTATTCCAGGTTTTAGTATTCTGTTAATTAAGGTATTTGAAAACAAAAGATGTTAATAGAATAACAACAACTTATGGTAAAGAAGAGTACGATGGCAGTTCATTAGAAGGATTACCAGGTTATATGGAACGTAACAGAGATAATATTGTGTATGATATAGATAAAGACATAAAAAAAAGAACCACTAACCCAAAGCTCCAATTGCATAACGTTAGTGGTTCATCTGGGAATAATATAACACAAACTGTTGAAAATGTCAATTTCCCTATTAATTACGATATGCAAAATCAACAAAATAATACACAAGATTTTAAAGTTCCTATTCAAGAAGATATAAGACAAATGGAAATTTCTGATATCAAATTACCAACTAGAAAAACTTTAAATCCAACAGAAATATCTAGTTTAATTGAAGAAGATGAAAATACAACACCAATATTACCAAATGCTAAAGTTTCAACAGGAAAAGGAGAAAGTAATTTTGGTAATAATATTGAAAATAAAAATAATATGTTAAATGAAAATAGTAAAAGTACTATATTATCAGTTTGTTTTAGTATTCTGTTAATTTAAGGTATTTGAAAACGATTATTTAATAGTTTTCTATTACTGTTAGGTTTTAGTATTCTGTGACTTATATTTTCTTTAAAATATTGCATTAAATATTTTTGTAATATTTTTTTATTTTATAGATTGTGGTAAAATATAGGTGCAAGGTGATTATATGAATAACACGTATCAGGATGAATATCTATCGTATATAGAATTCGAACGTAGATTATCTAAAAATACAATTTTATCCTATAAAAATGATTTAGAAAAATATATAGCTTTTTTAAAAAAAAGAAAAATCGGTTCAATAACTAATATTACCCAAAAAGATATATTAGAATATTTAGAATACTTATCTCAAGAAGGAATATCTACTACTTCAATTGCTAGAAAATTAACTACAATTAAGAATTTTCATAGTTTTTTATATCAAAGAGAATTTATTGAGCATGACGTAGCTTCTTCTATAGAGCGTCCTAAATTAAGAAAATCTTTACCTAAAGTTTTAACAGTAGAAGAAGTAGATAGATTACTAGATGTGCCATTAAATACGATATTTGACTATCGTGATAAAGCTATGTTAGAATTAATGTATGCAACAGGATTAAGAGTAAGTGAATTATTAAATTTAACTTTAAACGACATTGATTTTGAAAGTTGTATAGTAAGATGTATGGGAAAAGGGAAAAAAGAACGTATTATTCCTATTGGTGAATATGTTTTAGATTCCATGAGACAATATTTAGAAAAGCGACCTAAATTATATTTAATGAAACGTGATGAACATTTATTTTTAAATAATCATGGGAAAGGATTAAGTAGAAGTAGTTTTTTTAAAATGATAAAACGAAGATTGCAATCATGTAATATTAATATTGATATATCACCTCATACGCTACGACACAGTTTTGCTACTCATATGATTGAATACGGTTCAGATTTGCGTGTTGTCCAGGAATTATTAGGGCATTCTGATATCAGCACAACTAGAATATATACCCATATTTCTAATCAAAAAGTACGAACTGATTATGAAAATTATCATCCAAGAAGTAAAAAGTAAGGAGATTTAAATATGAAATTTAAAAGAATATTTGTATTAATATTAGATTCTTTAGGAGTAGGGGAAGCACCTGATGCTAATAACTATAATGATAGTGGAGCTAATACATTAAAACATATTATGGATAATTATGATTTATTTATACCAAATTTAAAAAAATTAGGATTTTTAAATACAATTAATATGGATGATAATCCTAATGTAGAAGCATATTATACTATTGCTCATCCTAGTAATATTGGTAAAGACAGTATTTCTGGGCATTATGAAATTATAGGGTTAGAAAATAAAATTCCATTTAAAACTTTTTCTGAAAAAGCTTTTCCTAGAGAATTAATAGATATTATAGAAGCTAATATAGGAAAAAGATTAATTGGTAATAAAGTAATTAGTGGCGAAAATATATTAGCAGAATTAGGAGATAGACATTTAAATTATGGGTCTTTAATTATTTTTACTTCAGGGGATTCGACGCTAGAAGTTGCGGCTCATGAAGATATAGTACCAATCTCTAAATTATATTCTTATTGTGAAAAGATTAGAAAGTTAACTGAGCGTGAAGAATGGAGAGTAGCTAGAGTTATTGCAAGACCATTTACTGGAAAAAATGGTAAATTTAAATTTACTAATGACCGTAAGGATTATACTTTAAAGCCACAAAAGAAAAGCATTCTAAACAATCTAAAAGATAATGGATATAGTGTTATTTCTATTGGCAAATTAAATGATATAGTAGATGGAGAAGGAATTACTAAAATAATTAAAGCATCTGCTACTAATATTGATACCATTAATAAAATGACTGATATTATGGCTAAGCACTTTACAGGAGTATGCATTACTAATTTAAGTGAATTTGATAGTTTTTATGGACATCAACGAAATGTAGAAGGATATGCTACAGCTATTGAAGAATTAGATGTAGAAATACCTTTGATATTAAATAAATTAAACAATGATGATTTACTAATTATTACTGCTGACCATGGTAATGATCCAACATTTGAAGGAACTTATCATACGAGGGAAAATGTCCCAGTTATTATATTTGGAAGAAATTTTAAAAGTCCAAAAAAAATACCTATATTAACTTCATTAGCTGATATAGGTGCTACTATTGCAGATAATTTTGATGTTCCTAAAACTGATATGGGAACAAGTTTCTTAGAACAATTAAAATAAAAAGAGTAGGGAATTCACTCCCTATTCTTTTTATTGTTCTTTCTTTTTAAAACTATCACATATAGTTTCATTTTTTTCATGTACTTTATCGGTCTTACATCCACTATTACATGATACCATAATTTCTTCTAAATTACATTCATTGCAATCACATTTGTTGTATTCACAGCTTTTAACATTACATTTAATTGTTTGATTATTTTTCATTTGATTACCTCCATTACTATTTTGCTCCAAAATTAGACTATTATTCCCCTATTCTTAATTAATAGGGAAGGAAGGAACACTAATGATGATTAAAACAAAATTAAATAGTAAAAGATAGATAATTATTCATCTTAATTTATTTTAAATTATATTAATATGGGAAAACATTATTAAGATATATAATATAATGAAATAATTAATATTATAATAATAAATTAAAATAGTTAATTTGAAAAAATAATATTTTATGTAATTATTATTTATAGTATAATAATTATAAAAGAAGAGTAATACTCTTATAAATATATTTCATTATAATAAATAGTAAATATATTATCTATGATTTGTATTAGATATAAAAAAGAAGTCAACATAACATTAATTATCGGAAGTTGTTAAAAAGCAGATTTATCACTATCTTTTTATTCACTCTATTAAAATAACTCATATTATTATTAACCTTTTATATGATTTTGTTATGCCTTTTTTTTTATCATTATTTATTATTATTATTATTTTTTTTATCAATACTTTATTTATATATGTAATAAATAAGTTCCTTTACTTATTGTAATAAATATAAATTAAGTTTTAAGTTTTTTCAATATAAAATTAAAAAGACAGTGTATATTTTACAGTGTCTTTACTATTAATAATGATCTTATACTTTTCTAGATTGAATTTCTGCTATTTTTTCTAATACTTCTTTTGCATTTTCTTCATTTATTTCCGTATATCCAAGTTCTCTTAAGGCTTGTACTTTTGCCGTATTTAATTCTTGAGTTCTACTTAATTTTTCTTCGTTTTTATGTTCAATATCTTGAACAAATCTTTTATGTGATTCTGCTAATTTAACTTTTGAAGCACTACCATTATTATATAATGTTAAACCAGAGAATAAAATACTCTCGAAAATAAATTGTTGATCAGGATTAAATACAAATTCCATTGGATCCGTAAATCCCATTGATTTAGACATATAAGCTAAAATATATTTAAGTTCTTTAGAAGTTTCCATAGATTGCAAATAATGATATAAATAAACATAAGCATTATAAGTATCTTTTGTAGTATCTTCTTGTAACTTTTCTTTTAATAAATTAATAATATCCGTTAGTAACTCTTGTTCTTTTTTATTAAATCCTTTTAAATCTGCTAATACTTCACGATCAGAGGAATCCTTAACCCCTTCATTTAATCTACCTTCAACATCGATAATATAATTACCATCTACATTTAAGGAATCAAGCTCTTTTTCATCCTTTATATTTAATAAACTCATAAGCTTAGTTGCTTTTTCTTTTGGCCATTCACTTAATGAATTTAAAGCTAAATAATTATATAACATTTGTCTTGAAACACCCAAATATTTAGCTAGTCTAACCTTAGAAACCCCCAACTCATTTAGCAAGTTATTTAAATTCTCCATATTACTCTACCCTCCATACATAATTTTATCATAGCTATTGACATTGTCAAGTGTAAACTTACAAGAATTGATAAAAAAACTTATGTAAAATTGTGGTAAAATAAAAAATTATAGTAAATACCATAACTTTTTATTATTTTTACGTACTTCCTTAATAATTCCTCCACCAATACATTTTTCACCATCATATAATACACAAGCTTGTCCTGGAGTTACTGATTTAATATTATCATATTTTACTAAAATTTCTTGATTATTTAAATATTTTAATTCCACTGGATAATCTTTAGCACGATATCTAAATTTAGCAGTACATTTTTTAGGTCTTAATTCACAATTAAAATTAATATTATCGATGATACAACTATTAGAATACAAATATTCATTATCTTCCCCAAGGGCTACATATAAAATATTTTCATTTAAATTTTTACCAACTACAAATAATCGTTCATTATTACCACCAATGTCTAAACCTCTTCGCTGACCTATAGTATAATACATAAGTCCTATATGTTCTCCTAATACTTCATTGGTTTCAATATTCACTATTTTTCCTTTTTGATTAGGCAAATAATTCTTAAGAAATTCTTTAAAGTTACGTTCTCCAATAAAGCAAATACCTGTAGAATCTTTTTTAGTGGCTGTAATTAGATCATAGTTGCTAGCTATTTTTCTTACTTCATCTTTTGTAATATCACCTAGAGGAAAAATAACATTTTCTAATTGTTCTTTACTTAATTGAGATAAAAAATAAGTTTGATCTTTATTTGTATCCTTACTACGGCATAAATATCCATGATCCATTTTAGCATAATGACCTGTTGCTATATAGTCTGCTCCCAGACGTTTCGCTTCTTTAATAAAATAATCAAATTTAATATATTTATTACACATAATATCAGGATTAGGCGTTCTACCTTTTTTCAATTCCTCTAAAAAATAAGTAAAAACATAATCCCAATATTCTTTTACAAAATCCACTCTATGTAATGGGATACCAATCTTCTCACACACTTTAATAGCATCATTATAATCTTTTTCTTGAGGACAAATATCACTATTTAAATCAGGATTGCCTAAATAATCGTTATTTATAGAACTATCCCAATTTCTCATAAATAATCCAATCACTTCATAACCTTGTTCTTTTAAAAGAATAGCGGCAACAGAAGAATCTACTCCCCCACTCATTCCTATTACTACCTTTTTATTCATATCACTTCACCACGAACATATTATATATTATTTTCTAATAAAATAAAAGAAAAATAATCTAAATTAGCAAAGTAAATAACCTAATTAAATAAGTAGAAATAAATGTCTCAAATAAAGAAATAACAATTGCTACTATACTGGAAATAAGTAATATTTTTAAATATTTTCTCATGGCCTCTTTAAAGTTGATCATTTGTTTCAAAAACAAATATTTAAATAATTTCATGCAGAAAGATGAAGCATAAAAACCTAATAATATTAATAACAATAAAAATATAATTTGATGAGGAAAGATATAGACAAAAGCTCCCAATAATCCTTTAAAACCATAGATAGCTACAATAGAAGAAATAGAAAATCCTACGATAAAACTTTTTATAGTTATCATAAAAAGAATAATAGGCAAACCAATAACGGAAATACCTAGTAGCCATATTAAAACAATATAGATTAAATTAGTGATAATCGAATTAATGAAAGAAGCCCAATAATTAATATTATCTCCTTCTTTTATGCAATTAAAAAAGTTAGTTAATTCATTAGTTACTAATAGCTTGTCTTCTTTACTAATAGCAAACCAAAATAAAATTCCTGCCATTAATCCTACGATAATTAGTCCTATTAAGAAAAAATATAATTTTTTTTGATTCATTATATTATTCTTAGCTTTTTTCATTCCTAAATTCATTTTCGTCACCTACTAAATCTTATTAAATTGATGAAAAAATATTCCTATTTTATAAGAGATTATGATATAATGGTTAACGAGGTGTTGATAATGAATAAAACAGTTGTAAAAGTGGTTTCTGTATTTTTATTACTTGTTATGATTTTATCATTTGTAGCAGGACTTATCTATATGTATTAATTACAACTAATTAGTTGTTTTTTTATGGTCTAAAGTTATATATCTTCTTTTGATACATATATTTGTTATATGAAGAAAGAGACTTTTATTACATCGACAATTATTTTAATATTAGGTGGATTTTTAACTAAAATTTTGGGAATGACTATCAAAATAGTTATGACTAGAATTGTAGGCGTTGAGGGTATTGGTCTATATATGTTGGTTTTCCCTACTTTTGCTTTATTTATGACTTTATCACAATTAGGCTTTCCGGTAGCAATTAGTAAATTAGTTTCAGAAGATAAACATAATAATAAAAACTTAGTTTTCTCTATTATTCCATTTTCTTTAATCATTAATATTATTTTAATGATTATCATTATATTATTAGCACCTATATTAGCTAATGATTTATTAAAAGATCCTAGATGTTATTATCCTATTTTAGCAATCGGATTAGTATTACCTTTTGATAGTTTATCCGGTATATTAAGAGGTTATTTTTTTGGTAAACAAAGAATGTTTCCTCATGTAATTTCTAATGTTACAGAGCAGATAACTAGACTTATTTTAATTACTGTTACTATTCCTACTCTTTTAAATAAGAGTCTAATTTATGCTGTATCAGGTTTAATTTTAGTTAATGTAGTTAGTGAACTAATGTCATCTTTAGTTTTATTTTTATTCCTACCTAAACGTTTTCGTATAAAAAAAGAAGATATCAAACCAGATCCTGTAAATGTAAAAGCGATACTCAATATTTCTTTGCCTACTACTGGAGGTAGACTTATTGGTTCTATTGGTTATTTTTTGGAACCTATTGTTCTTACCTTTGTATTATTAATGGTTGGATATGATAACTCTTATATAGTAAGAGAATATGGGGTTATTAGTGGGTATGTTTTACCTTTATTATTATTACCATCTTTCTTCACTAATGCTATTTCTCAAGCGTTATTACCAATTGTAAGTAAAGCATATGCTAAGGGAGATAAAAAGTTTATTATTAAAAAAATTAAGCAAGCAATTTTCTTTTCTATGTTAATTGGTATTCCGGTAACAATAATATTTGAACTTATTCCAGAGATTCCTTTAAAATTAATTTATAATACAACAGAAGGATTAGCATATATAAGATTTTTAGCTCCAATATGCTTAATTGAATATATTCAATCTCCTCTTTCTTCTAGTTTAGATGCTATTGGAGAAAGTAAAATTAACATGAATACGTCAATTATAGGTGTATTTATTAGAACATTGGGATTATTTATCTTCTCTTTATTTAAGATCGGTATATGGGGCTTAATTTTAGGAATAAGCGTTAGTTGTATTTATATTACTTGGTATAATTATAAAAAATTAAAAGAGTTATTAAAATAATTGCAAAATAAAAAGCACTAAATACATTTAGTGCTATTATTATGAATTAGTTCTTTTTTTTCATGAAATATATACTACTAATAGATCCAGCTAATCCTAAAGTTAAGATACCAGCAAAAATCATAATGTTATCACTAGTAGAAGGATTACTTGGATTTTCTACATTCTCACCAAGAATTGCATAATTACTTAAGTGCGTTGTAGTAAATACTGCATATCCATCTTCTACTGTAACTGGGAAGGTTTCTTTGATTTCTCCATTTTCTACATACACTGCAGTTAATTTATTATATTTTTGCATATCGTTAGTTAATTTTATTCTGATAGTAAATTCTCCATCTTCCATAGGTACTACAACATCACTACCATTTAATACAGAAATATCATATAATCCTAACAATGTTTGTTTTTCTGTTACTAATTTTGCTATGTCTTCCTCACTCAAAGAAGAAGTTAAATCTGTTACCTCTAATTTATAATCTCCATTTAAAGTATCTTTAGACTCGAATATAACATTATCACTAGTCAAAATATTATTTGATGAGAAAATTACAGCATCATCAGTATAAGTAATCTTCATATCTGTAGTAATATTTTTTTCGATCCATTCTTTTGATGGGTATTTATCTTCCGTAGATGTTATGACAGAAGTAAATATCATTACATTCTCTTCATTATAAGTTTGATCTGCTAACTCTGGATTATATTTTTTTAACTCTTCAAATTGAGATTCTAAATCTTCCATACTTTTTAAGAAAGTACGTTCACCTTCCGCATTTACTATTTGTACAGAAGTTAATTTTTCAGGTATATAATACTCTGCTTGATACAATATATTTCCATCTTCATCAGTAACGTAAGTTGGTTCATGCACTAAATTAATAGTTAATGTTCCATTCCCTTTAATAACATAAGAAACAGTACCATCTAAATAATTAATAGTATTATTTCCATTTACTAATATCGTAGTATCATTGATTCCACCAGCAAAGTGATAAGCGCTTTTATCTTTTTCAAAACTCAATACTGTGTCGTTGAAAGAATAAGAAGCAATAACTTCATCAGTTCCCTCTGGATTACAAGTTTTATTGTATAGAGTTAATTCACTTTGTCCTCCACCAATACCACAAGTTTTTCCTTCTACACTTCCCCATCCAATTTCGTAATCTTGTTGTACGGTATCAGCACTTACTATCATCGGTAAAACTAATAATGAGCAACCCAAAGCCCCTAAAATTCTGTTAAATTTTTTCATCTATTTCATATCCTCCTTATATAAAAAATATACCTCTATTTTTAAAAAAAATCAAGATAAAATACGGTGATAGAGTATTATTTTTTTAATGTTTTTAAATATTCTTTATCTTCCTTACTTACTCGATAAGATTCTATTATTTTTTGAATAGCTTTATTATAAGTAAATTTATCTAAGTGATTATTTTTTATAAAGGCTAAAGTTTTATTGCGATATTTAACATAACAAACGCTAATTAACCAAGCTTTAGCCATATTAACATAGTAATAACTCGATAGTTTTTCTTGATTTAAAATAGATAAAATTTCATCAATATGTTGATCATTCATAAAATGATCCATCATGATAATATACCCTACTCTACCTATAAATTCTTGATTAGATTTAATATATTTTTTAGATAAATTGAAATACTTTTTGTCTTTTTTTAACTGTTTCATACTACTAATACACATGTCACATACAGCCCAATTATTAATTTTATATACAAATTTTTCTAAATATTCATCAAATAGTTGATTATCTTTTATTCTTGCTATTACTAGTCCTTCTAATAAACTTTCTTCATAATATTCATTTTTCAACAAATGAATAAAGTTGATAATTTCGTTTTTGTCTATTTCTTTAGCAATTTTTTTAATAATAGGAGATCTAATTCCTATGATTGGACTCGTTGTATTTATTATTTTTTGATTAAATTCTAAATATTTAAGATCTTGAAAAGTAAATAAATATTCTATTAATTCATCGTAACTGTTAAATTTCATACATTACTCCTTAATTATTTTCCCTATACAAAATGGATATTCAATTCTATCTATTTTTACGGTTACCAAAGTATTATGAGCAATATTATCCTGAATTTTAACTTGCAAATAATTAGTGGTATGTCCAATACTATAATTATCTTTATTGACTTCTACTAATACTTCTACCTCTCGATTTAAAAATTTCTTCATATAATGAAGTTCCAATTCTTTAGATAACTTTAATAAAGTCTTAGCTCGTTCTTTCTTTATATCATCATTTATTTGTTCCATCTGGCTAGCTTTTGTTCCATCTCGTTTAGAATATGGAAATACATGTAATTTAGAGAACCCTATTTCTTTAATCGTATCTATACTATTATTAAAATCTTCTTCTGTTTCTCCAGGATGCCCTACAATAATATCAGTAGTAATAGAAACATCTTTTTTTATTTCTTTTATTTGTTGGACCTTATTCTTAAAATATGCTAAATCATATTTACGATTCATTAACTTTAAAACATGATCGCTAGCTGCTTGTATTGGAATATGAAAGTGATTAACAATAATATCATTATCTTTAATAACTTCTAAAATATCATCGTGTAATTCTGTTATTTCAATAGAAGAAATTCTAAGACGTTTTAAGCCTTTGATTTTAACTAATTCTTTTAATAACTCACAAAGATTAGTATTAATATCAGTTCCATAGTTTCCTGTATGTATCCCTGTTAAAACTATTTCATAAAACCCATTTTTTACTAACTCTTTCACTTCGTGAATTACTGTATTAAAATCTTTAGAACGACACTTACCACGTACAAAAGGAATAATACAATAACTGCAGAAATTTTCACACCCATCTTGTATTTTGACAAAAGCCCTTGTTCTAGTAGCAAAAGAATCAATATACATATCCTCAAAAGTAGTTCCTAAATCACTATATATATTACTTATTTTCTTTTTGTCTTTATAGAAATTATCAATATACTCAATTATCTTACTTTTATCTTTATTTCCTAATAAGATATCAACCTCTTCCATATCTAATTTAGGATTTGCTTGAATATAACATCCAATTGCAATCACTAATGCCTCTTGATTCTTGCGACGTGCTTGCCTTATTATTTTTCTACTTTTAATATCACTAGTATTAGTTACTGTGCAGGTATTAATAATATAAATATCACATACTTCATTAAAATCACAGATTTCGTAATTATTTTTCTTTAATAAATTACTAATATATTCACTCTCATAAGTGTTTACTTTACATCCTAAAGTATAAATTCCTACTTTCATACTGCTCTCCTTTACAAATAAAAAAGCTATAACGTTATTATTATAGCATACTTCATAATTATTCTAAATTCTTTCTTAACTCTTTTAATGCGGATAAAAATTCGTTTGTTTTTCTTATTTCCTCATTTAATTTATCTAAATTGGCTGTTTGTTCCAAAGAAATACTTGATTCTGTAGGTTTTAATCCATAAACAGGAGAAATTACTGGTGTATTTTTAAAATCTTTATCATCATAAGCCTCTATAGCTGGTTTAATTTTTACTTTAAAGTCAGGCATTGTTATTTTTTCTTCATGTTCTTCCTGTATTACTTCTTGTTTCTTTTCTTCTTTTACTGGTTCATCTACACTTTTATACAACGCTTCTAATTCTTTAATAGAAATAGGCTCATTACCATCATCTTCATATTGTTCTATTTCTTCCTCTGTTATGTTCTTACTTGCTTTAGCCAGTTCCTCTACACTGATAATAGCTTTTTCCTCTTGCTCTTGTTCAAAGGTATTTACTTCTTCTTCCATTGTTTTTGCTGGCTCTATGATTTCTTGCGGCTTATCTTCAACAATAAGTTCTCTTGTTTCCTCTTTCGGTAATTGAGGATCTTCCTTTTCTTTTATAGGAGTTTCTTCTTTTACTGGCATTTGATTTTTTTCTTGTTCCATTTTTGCTAATTCTTTTTTTAATGTCTCAAGTTCTAATAAAGCCTTTGTTTTTTCTAATTCTTCATCTTCTTCTACATATTTTATTTCATCAATTTCTTCTGTTTTATCTAAATTTCTACTTACTTTGTCTATATTAATGTTTCGTAGTGCATTCTCATCTGCTATCATTCCTAATTCGTGATTAGACGTATCAATTTTTATATTAGTGTCTTCTAGAGATCTCTCTTCTTCAAATGCAATATCATCTTTGTTATTTCTTCTAGATACCATATCAATGATAATAATTGTCATAATTAAAATAAATATAGCGATCATTAAAACTACTACGATGGTTAATTCATTCGTAGATAAAAACTCTAAAAAGTCTGCCATAAACTCACCTCATCAATATATAGTTAATAATGCTTAAAACAAATAATGATGCTGTCTCAGTTCTTAAGACTCTAGATCCTAAACTGACAGAGATAAATCCATTATTTATAAGGCACTCTTCTTCTTCCTTAGTAAAGCCACCTTCTGGTCCTACTACAATTAATATTCTATCACTTTCTCGAATATTTGATAAGACTGTTTTTATATTTTTTGACAACTCATTTACAGTACATAAAATCTTGTAATCGTACTCTAAGGTAGATAATTCCTTGATATTATAAGCTTTATTTACTAAAGGTATCTCTAATCTTTTAGACTGTTCACTAGCTTCCTTGACAATTAAATTCCAACGATTTATTTTTCTTTCTTCTTTTTTATCAATTTTAACTACACTCCTAGTAGTAATCAATGGAATAAATTCTTTTGCTCCTAACTCTGTACCTTTTTGTAAAATATAATCCATCTTTTGTTCTTTCACTAAACTTTGAGCAATAGTTACATTTAAGAAATTATTACTACTATCTACGGAGGTAACTTTTTTAGCAACTACCAAAGGTGTCAATGAAGTAATTTCTGCTAAATATAAGGTATGATTACAAACAATTTCTATAGTAGTCCCAATAGTATATCGCATTACTTTAGTAATATGGTAACTATCATCTTTTGACAAAGTGAATACATCACCATCGGTTTTACAAAAATATCTTTGCATTAGTCCTCCCTTTGTATAAAATTATATACCTCTTCTATCGTTTGATTAAAATCACTATAATTTACCTCAAACCAATTCATATTGAATTGATGATGAAAGAATGTATATTGTCTTTTTGCATAATGTCTAGAATTTTTCTTAATTAGAGTTATTGCTTCCTCAAGAGTTATTTCATGATTAAAATATCGATATAATTCTTTATAACCTATTCCTGTTTGAATTGCTTTACTATCAATATTTCTTTCATATAACGCTCTAGCTTCTTCTATTAATCCTTCTTCTACCATTTCATCTACACGTTTATTAATACGTTCATACAAAGTATTACGATTAGTAGTAAGACCAATAATGGTAAAAGGATACACGATTTCATTTCCTAACCCATTAGATTGAGTATGATTATATATTTTAGTAAGTTCGCGTTCCAATCTTTTACGGTTATTAACATGAATCGTAGTATCATGATCTTTTTTTATTTCATTTAATAGTTCTATATTAGTATAATTAGAAAAATCATAAATTTCTTCTTCATGATTAAAATTATAATTATATAATGCTGCTTTGATGTATAAACCTGTCCCCCCTACTATAATTATATTATGCCCTCTTGCCTTTATTTCTTCTATTTTTTTTCGACAATCTTTCTGATAATCATATACAGTATAATTATAAGTTACGGGAACAATATCAAATAAATGATGAAGAATTCCCTGTTTTTCTTTATCTTTTATCTTAGCAGTTGCAATATCTAACCCTTGATATACTTGCATCGAATCTCCATTAATAATTTCTGCATTTAATCTTTTAGCAAGTTCTATAGACATTTTCGTTTTACCTACTCCTGTGGGTCCTGTAATCACAAGAATCACAATATCACCTACTTCTTTACTCTTTGATTATAATAATCATAAGTTAATAAATAGATACGGTTTTTAGAACCAATATTACTTTCTATAGCCTCTGTTACGTATCCGTTTTTTAATAAAAAATCTTTTAATTGACGATAATGAGCTTTTACTTCTCTAAACAAATCTGTCTTTTTCTCAGTACATATACCTACAGAAAAAGAGCCACAAGTTAATACTTGATAAATTTGTTCTAAAGTATCACTATAGTAACCATTACATATATAATGCATTTGTACTTTACCAGGTTGACCTTTAGTAAGGGTGAATTTATCAAAATCACTAATCATAATTAGACGATTATTACCTAAAAAATTAGAAACAGATAATTCTCCACTAAGTGCACTTTCTAATACAAAGGTATCCGTATTAACCCTATCATTGTCTTTAAGACATTGAGCAAATAAATTATTTCTATGTTCTTGTTCACTATGCCACTTACTATATTTTAAAGGATCTAAAAATGCTTTTCCTTCTAAATATTCATAATACATATCTAAATTATCATATACATCCATAAAAAACTTTCTTAGATGTTTATCACTTTCCATGTCTTCACCTCTATAGAGGTTATAATAACACATAAGTCTTTAAAGTACAATAACAGTATTTGCCAAAATAATAGAAAAGAACTTATAGATGGTTATTAGTAATGTGTAGATGTTACTACGCCTTAGATTATTGCTACCAGCGATTCTACTACTATATTATACCATTTTAGTACTATCAAATCTACTGTCAATGCTAATTTAGATTATTTTTCTTCTATGTATTCTCTTGTTTGTCTTTCTACTCTTTATGATATTTAAAAAAATTAAATATCTAAAGTTTTTTTGTCGTGCTTTATTGTATTTAAAAAATGTAACTTTTTCAACATTATAAGTTACATTTTTATCTTTTTATTGTTATTTTTACTAATTCGTACATGATTGGTCGTACTTTTATCTTTATTTTTTCTTATTTTTCAATTCTTTTTTAAAACTGCCCGTTATTCAGTAATTATATAAGGCTCAGAACTAGTGCCATCTCCTTGGATAATTTCAACATCAGCACTTAAATTAATGACCGGGCGGACACCTCCAACAATATTAACATTGCCATAGTTATCTATGCCTCCAAAGGAACCAATACTACCAGCATGAGCTATACCTTCAGAAAAATCAATAGGACTCATTGTCCAATACCAAGCTCCTGTATATAGAAAATAATCATTATTTTCTCTTACTAATCCTCCACCCGCATACATTCCTTCATCTAATGTTATTAATCCTATTGGATAATCTAATGCTTTATTTCCTTTATTACTACTACTAGTTGTATACAAATCATTACTTTGTGGGCATCCAAACCGTGGCGCGAATTCATCGATTCTGTTAACTAAACTATACATAGTTTCATTTTGAGCATATCCTGATCCATCAAATACACTTCTATCACCGCAGAAACCACTATCTGATAAAAATTTAGTATAACTTAGTAAATTTTCTTTATACCAAGCATCTAAATATAATTTCATTACACTATCATGGGTATTAATATGTGTTGAATCATAATTATTACCTCCTGCCTCGCCATACATATATCCTACATAGGCATTATCATTGTAAGCAGTATTACAAGCACTTTTTCCTATCGTGGCTTCGTTTCCTGTCGCCCTAGAATTTGTACCTTGATAAATGAGTCTTATTGACTCATCTTCATTAATTCTTATAATCCTCCAGTAAAATCCTGCAAAATATACATAATTATTCTCTACTGCTCCCCTAAAATAATACGTTGTCTTATTATCTTCCGTATTCTTGTTTGTATAGTATAATCCCGTCGTTCCATCCTCTTCACTCGTTTTACTAAAATCGATATTGGTATCTATTTGGGCTATGTTATCTTTTAATATTGCTATATTTAAATATGGTATCTTCTCTACATTACTTTTTAATGTTATTATTACTGGCCTTATTCTTTTTGCTGTAGTAGCTGAAGCTGTTGTTATTGTACTTCCATTAAAGTAATAAACAGTATTATTGCTGGTTCCTTTAGTCATTAACCAAAAGTTATAATTATTGGTTGTTGGTACCCAACTAGGAATTCCTCTTTTTGTTAGGTCATCATATTCTTCTTTCGTTAATAGTCTTGCTGTGGTTCCTGCTATATTCCCTCCATTATTCTTGATACTATTCTTGATATATGTTTCTACCGTATTCTTAACATAATATCCTATGTTATTTGTATCAAACTGATCATATTCATTCGTATTGTTACTATCAAAAGCTTTTGTATAAGTTCCATTCGTGGATACACTTCCATTACTACTTACTGTATTTTCACTTACTAGGGTTACTTTATCTTCATTACTAGAACTATTTTTAGTAACATACCAAATAGTGCCATCGATCAATCGAACCGCTTCTCCTACTTCATAAATTTCATACTCTCCTTCACTACTTCCTCCGGAACTACTTGGTTTACTATTATCTATATAAATAAACGTTAGCATTAATTCTTTTTTTGTTTCACTGATATTCGTTACTCCACTTTTATATTTGATTGTTACTTTGGCTGTATTGGTCTCTCCTGGAGCTAAGGTTGTTACTTCTTCTTCTATCCCACTAATCTCATAAGTAATATTACTGTTCTCATCTTCAATTATTTCAATGTCATTTAATTTGGCTGGAATATTCCCTTGATTAGATAAAGTAATAGTATAAGTGATGGTAGAACTTGACGTTGGTAAGTTAGCATTTAAGGTTACTGTATTACTTACATAGTTACTACTGATACTTGTAGCACTATTCGTTACCGTATTGGTTACCTTTGTTACCTTTACTATCCAACTTCTATCGATACTTGCTATTCCGTCTAGTTCTATATATTGACTTAAAGCGGCATCCCCTAGGCTCATTACAAATACCACAAGACATAAGGATAACACTAGTATTCGCCTTTTTGTAAAGAACCTTTTTATTCTCTTCGTTGTTACCAACTCCGTTTTAGTTTATCTCTTATATCATTATACCCCCCCCCCCCAGAAAATTTTCAACAAAAATTTTTAGGGATCTTACATTATTTGACAGGGTACATTATCTTATAATTTTATTTTATCAAATAAACTTTCTCTTTTAAATACTCCTGCACCCTATAAATTTCAACAAAAAAGAACAATTAATCCATTGCTCTTTTAAATAATTTTTCTAGTTCATATTTAGAATAAGATATAATCGTTGGTCTTCCATGAGGACAAGTAAATGGATTCTCAGTTTTTCTTAAAGTATCCAATAAATATTCCATATCTGCAAGACTAATATGATCGTTTGCTTTAATACTCATTTTACAAGCAAGAGTAATTGCTACTTTTTCTGTAAATTTATAGCTATCAAAGCTTTCTTTAGAAATAATAATATCAATAATCTTTCTAATAGCTTCCTCTACATTACCACTTGGTAACCAAAAAGGATGACTTCGAATTAATATAGCATTATTACCAAATTCCTCTACTACAAAATTTAATTCTTCTAATAAATTCATATGTTCTTTTAAAATAATAAAATCATTGGTTGGTAATTCAATTCTAATAGGAATTAATAAATCTATCATTTTATTATCATGGCTTCCCATAGCTTTTAAATATTTTTCATAATTAATTCTCTCATTAGCTGCATGCTGATCGATCATATACATTCCATCTTCGTTTTCCGCAATAATATAAGTCCCATGGACTAATCCTACAGGATACATTTTTTTTACTCTTTCGGTACTATTGGTATCATTATTGTAAGATATTTCGTTATTATTTTCACTAACTTCAAAATCAAATGATAATTCTTCTATCTCTTTATTTGATTGATCAAAAGAATCCTTATCATCGTGAGAATCCATATAGTTATCAATGATTTTAGTTAAATCTATCTTACTAGGTTGCATAGAAATACTTTCTGGTTTTTCTTTTGAAGATTCTATTTTAGGAATCAAAGTAAGTTGTTCTAATTTGGAACTAATCACTTTATGAATTAATTCTTTCAATACATCAAAAGAAGAAAATTTAATATCCATTTTTGTCGGATGAATATTTACATCTATTAAATACGGATCAGCTTCAATATTTAAAATTATAATTGGATATTTTCCTTCATGAATATAAGTATGATAACTATCTAATATACATTTATTTAAGTCATTATTACGAATAATTCTACCATTTACTAACGTAGTAATTACGGATCTAGTAGATCTTGTCACTTCGGGATAAGAAATATATCCTTCTACCTTATAGTCTCTATTTTCACCTTCTATTTTGATCATTTTCTTACTAACATCTAGTCCATAAATATTATAAATGACTTTTAATAGATTCCCAGAACCATCTGTATTTAGTAAAACCTTTTCATTATTAGTTAAAGTAAATTTAATCTTAGGAAAAGATAAAGCCATTTTATTTACGTATTCCACAATATTAGATAACTCTATATATAAATTTTTTAAGTATTTTAATCTAACTGGAGTATTGTAAAATAAATCCTTTACTGTTATTCTAGTACCTTGCTTTAAATCGCTATTATTTACACTTTCAATATTTCCACCATGAATCACGACTTCTGTTCCTGTTTTTCCATCACTAGTTTTTAAGGTAACACGACTAACAGATGCGATCGATGGTAATGCTTCTCCACGAAATCCTAAACTTTCTATATTAAACAAGTCTTCTAGATCTTTTAATTTACTAGTAGCATGTCTAGAAAACGCAAGAGTAGCATCATTTCTATCCATCCCAATCCCATCATCTGTAACTGTAATCTCTTTTACTCCACTATCTACTAAATCAATTTTAATAGAACTACTTTTAGCATCAATAGAATTTTCTACTAATTCTTTTACTACATTCATTGTTTTCTCAACAACTTCTCCAGCAGCAATTTTATTAGCTAAATTTTCATCCATTACTTTTATTTTACTCATATCAAAACCCTTTACTACTACTTTTTCTTATTAATCTGTATCCATATCAATATAAGATTTACCATTTGTCGGATCTACATAATAAATAATTTCGCTATCATCTACTATATTAGTAACAATAACTTTATAAAAACTATCTTCTGTTACTTCATATCTAAACTCATAATTATCACTACCGAAGTTTTCTTTTACGATTTCAATCGCTTGTTCTCCTGTCATATCAGTAGCTTCTTCTAATTGATCTTCTCTTTGCTCTTCTTGTTCTTCTTTTGTAGGAGTATCCTTACCTTCCTCTTCTTTCGCTAAATTAATAATAATTACTCCTGCAATAATTAAAAGAAGTGCTACTGCAATAGCAATGATTAAACGTAAATTATTCTTAATAAATTTCATATCTTACACCTTCCTATAATAAGTATTATAACCCCTTTTTGATTTTAAGTAAATTAATTTTCTAAATCTTGTAAGTATTGATATAAATTACTAGCAACCTCTTTATTTAATACCTTTTCTAGGTCTTCTTGGGATGCTTCCTTCATTTTCTTTAAAGATCCAAAAGTTCTTAACAATTCTTTTTTTCTTTTTTCTCCAATTCCTGGAACAAAATCTAAAATACTAGACAACATTCCCTTACTTTTAATATTTCTATGGTAACTAATAGCGAAACGATGTACTTCATCTTGTACTTTTGTTAAGAAAAGAAACAAATTACTTTTATTATTCATTTCTATCGTTACCAGATCTTCATTAATAATACTACTAGTACGATGTTTATCATCTTTTTTTAATCCGATAATAGGAATTTTTAAATTTAAAGAATCTAATACTTCTTTTACTACTTTTACTTGTAACTCTCCTCCATCAATTACAATTAAAGAAGGCGCTAGTTCTTCTTCCATTAAAACTTTATAATAACGTCTATAAATTACTTCTTTCATTGCACTTAAATCATCTTTTACCGTAGTACTAATTTTATATTTTCGATATAAATCTTTATTAGGGATAAACTCATCAAAAACTACCATAGCACCTACATAAAATGTCCCAAATAAATGAGAGTTATCAAAAGCTTCAATTCTTGTAATATTGTCTATATGCAATGCTTCTTCTAATTCTTTTTTGGCCTGTAACCTTGCTTCATCATTTTTCTTTAAAATCTCTTCTTTTTCTGTAAGCGCTACTTTGGCATTATCGTTAGCTAATAACAATAACTTTTTTATATCTCCTTTTTTAGGAACTAAGACTTTAACATGTAAGTATTGTTCTAATAATTCGCTATTTATATTTTCATTTATAACGATTTCGTTTGGTAACAAGTGATCTTTTTCATAAAATTTAATAATATACTCCATGATTTCTTCCGCTTCATCATCTAAAGTAGTAATAATATCTTTATGACGCCCAAATAAAAGTCCATCTCTAATAAAAAAGACTTGAGTAGATAAATAATTATTATTTTTATAAAAACCAAATAAATCAAAATTGTATTTACGATTTAAATCAATTTTTTGACGTTTTAAAGTAATTTCGATATCTTCTAACATACTTTTTAGTTCCTTAGCTTTTTCAAAATTAAGGGATTCACTAGCTTTATACATATCTTCTTCTATCTTTTTAGTAATAATACTAGCATCTCCTTTTAAAAAGGAAATGATCTCTTCTTTCATTTTATTAATTTCTTCTTTATCAATATTATGGTATTTACAATATCCTAAGCATTCTCCTAAATGATAGTAAAGACAAACATCCTTTTTTAAATTAGCACATTTACGCAAAGGATAAATACGATTAATGATTTCTACTGTTCTTCTTGCGGCATTCACATTAGGATAAGGTCCAAATAAATGATTTTTATTTCGCTTACGATTTACATTTCTTACTACTTTTACTGTTGGATATTTATCGTTTGTAAGTTCAATATAAGGATAACTTTTATCATCTTTTAACAAGATATTATATTTAGGGTTATATTTCTTAATTAGTGTTATTTCTAATATTAAAGATTCTAATTCAGAAGATGTGACAATATATTCGAATGTAACAATATCATTTACTAGCATAGCGGTTTTACCCGTAACTGTTCCTGTAAAATAACTTTTTAATCTATTCTTTAAATTTTTAGCCTTACCAACATAAATAATAATACCATCTTTGTTTTTCATTTGATAACATCCAGGTAACGTAGGAACTAAAGATAGTTTTTCTTTAATATGTTTTTTTATCTCACTATTCATAAGAATCACCGATACTATTATAGCATATCTACTAGCAGGAAAGCCAATAATAAGTTATAATAATAGAGGTGATTTTATGTACACAATTAAAAATAATGTAAGAAAAGAAATAGAGATTAAAAAATCAAGATTTATTACTGTTCTTTATCAACTTAATAAAGTAGAAGAAGTAATACCTCTTTTATTACAAATAAAAGAAGAATATAAAGATGCTACGCATTATTGTTATGCTTATATTATAAATGAAAATAAAAAATCTAGTGATGATAATGAACCAAGTGGTACAGCTGGAATGCCTATTTTACAAGTATTAGAGAAAAATAATTTAAATTATGTTTTGTGTATTGTAATTAGATACTTTGGAGGAATCAAACTAGGGGCTGGAGGATTAGTAAGAGCCTATACTAAATCCGCAACTGAAGCATTAAAAGAAACAGAAAAAATAAAACTAGTTCCAGGATATGAAATAGAAATTAAAATTCCTTATCATGAGCAAAAAAGATTAGATTATATATTAAAAGAATATAAATTTACTAAAAATTTTAATAATAAGGTCACCTATAAAATATTAATACCCAAAGAAGAAATAAACAGATTAAACGAATTTAACCCTAAAATAATACAAGAAACACAAATAGAAAAAGAGAATTAATCAAAATTCTCTTTTTTAGTCAAACCAACGCATTAACACTTCTTTAGGAACAAATCCTATTTGTTTTTTATCTATTACTCCATCTTTAAATAGAATAATAGTAGGAATCGACATAATACCATATGCTTTAGCAATATCTTCTCGCTCATCTACATTCACTTTTAATACTTTCACATCTTTTAATTCATTACTTACTTCTTCAATAATAGGTCCTACCATACGACAAGGACCACACCAATCTGCATAAAAGTCTACTAAAACAGTACCACTTTTAATTTCTTCCTTGAAATCTTCCTTTGTTAAATGTTTTACCATACTCATTCTCCTATCTATATTTATTTAATATTGAGTCAATACCAGGAACTCTTATTTTCCCATGATCAACTAATTTCTCAACATATTTTACTGTAATCATCTTATGTTCTAACATAATATCGATGGCTTCTCTATTAAATCCATCAGGATCATTTTCATATCTATTATCTTCTATCAAATGATAAACATCCGTAACAGTATCATCTACACTAGAGATAACTTCATTTAAAACAGGAGTATCTAAAATGCGATCTTTAAATTTAGAGCCTTCCATAATACCTACATCTAACATAGGTTGGTTTAAAATAAACACTACGATAAAAGCAATAATATATCCTTCTATAGCCCCAACAATAGCTCCTAATATTTTAGAAGGAATTCCTAAAATAATAGTAAATTTCAATATTTTCTCAACAAATCCTGTAGCACTTAATATTAATCTAAAAATAACCATAATTAAACTAAAGACCAATAAAAATGCTAATAATTGATAAAGAATAATATTTAATACTGTAACTCCTTCAATCGCTCCACCAAATTTAAAAAATGGCAAATAAGGACTAAGAAAATCAGCAACTGGATTTTTTAAATAAAAAGATATAATAAAAACTAATAAGAATCCTACCGTCATTACTAATTCATTTAAAACTCCTCGCTTAAATCCTACTACTGCTGCACATAAAATGATTAAAATAATAACTACATCTATAATATTCATATACTTCCTCCTTATTATAGTATAATCAAATTATAACGATATATTAAAAAATAGTCAATTAAGTTTACTCTTTCTCTTTGATACTATTTTTTAATTCGTATAAGAAGTTCAACGCTTCTATTGGTGTCATTTCTAATGGATTTATTTCTTTTATTTTTTCTTCTAAATAATTAGGTTCTTCCTCTTTTTCATTAGTATCTAAAAAAAGTGAAGTTTGAACAAAGGATTGTTTTTTATTATTTTTATTTTCATAAATTGCTAAAATTTCGTTAGCACGTTCAATTAATGAATGTGGTAATTTAGCTAGTGATGCTACATGAATACCATAACTTTTATCTACAGAACCTGATTTTATTTTATGTAAAAATGTTATTTTCCCATCCTCTTCGATAGCACTTACATGAACATTTCTTAAATTAGATAAATCAGCAGATAAACTAGTTAATTCATGATAATGTGTAGAAAATAATGTTTTAGCTTTTATTTTATCATGAATATATTCCAAAATAGCTTGTGCTAGACTCATTCCATCATAAGTAGCAGTACCTCGTCCTAATTCATCAAATAAAATTAAACTATTAGGAGTGGCTTCTTGAATAGCATAATTAGCTTCTTTCATTTCAACCATAAAGGTAGATTCTCCACTAACCAAATCATCGCTTGCTCCAATTCTAGTAAATATTTTATCAAAAATAGGAATCGTACAACTCTTAGCCGGAACAAAAGAACCAATTTGAGCCATAATTACCGTAATAGCAAGTTGTCTCATATAAGTAGATTTACCAGCCATATTAGGCCCTGTAATTAATAAAATATCAATACCAGATCCCATAATAACATCATTGGGTACATAAGTAGATTTACTAACTTTTTCTACTACTGGATGACGTCCTTCTTTAATACAAACATTACGATCAGTAGTAATAATAGGTCTTACATAATTATTTTCTTCACTAACAGTAGCAAGAGAAGCCATCATATCCACTTCTGCTAATACTTTAGATACCCTTTGAATTTTACCAATAAATTCTTTTACATAAGATCTTATTTCCATAAATAATTTATATTCTAAATTAATAATTTTCTCTTCTGCCCCTAAGATAATATTTTCTTTTTCTTTTAAAAGTGGAGTAATAAATCTCTCGCAGTTAGCTAAAGTTTGTTTACGATCATAACCATATTCTTCTTTAATTAATGGAATATTGCTTTTAGATACTTCTATATAGTAACCAAATACCTTATTAAATCCAACTTTCAAATTTTTAATACCGGTACGTTCTCTTTCATCTTGTTCAATTTTTAAAATAAAGTCTTTAGAACCACTACTAATACTTTTTAATTCATCTAGTTCCACAGAATAGCCATCTTTAATTAAGGATCCCTCTTTTATGGTAATAGGTGCATCTTCATTAATAGATCTTTCTAATAAATCGTATACATCATCTAAAGTATCGATTGTTTTTGGATATTTAATTTCTTCTAAAATCCTTTTGATATCTGGTAACACTTTTAAACTATTTTTTAATTGTAATAAATCTCTTGCATTTAAATTACCATAGCTAATACGCCCGGCTAATCGTTCTAAATCATATACCTCGTTTAAATTTCTAGTTAATTCTTCTTTCAAAATAAACTCGGTAAGGAGTGTTTCAATAATGTCGTATCGTTTATTAATTTCATTAATATCAGTAAGTGGATTTTCAATATTAGTTCTTAAAAACCTACTTCCCATTGCTGTTTTTGTTTTATCTAGTAACCATAATAAAGAATATGTTTTTTCTCCTAAACGGATAGTTTCAGTTAACTCTAAGTTTTTCTTAGTATGAACATCAAAAGTTAAGTATTTATGTATGTCTATTACTTCTACTTCTTGTAAATGAGATAAATCTCCCTTTTTGGTTTCAATAATATATTGTAATAAATGTTTAATCGTTGTAACTAATCTAATATCTTGGATGTTTTTATATAAATAATGATAATTTTCTAATTCACATATATCATCCGTAATTGTTACTAAAATTTGATAATTATCTCTTAATATACTAATAATTTCTCTATTTATTTTATCGTTGACAATGACTTCTAATATATTTCTATTTACTATTTCTTTTATTAATTTATTTTGATCATGTTCTATTATTAACGCATAAAAATATCCTGTAGTAATATCTGCATAACTTATTCCATAGCAATATTCAAAATCATAAATATTACCAACATAACTATTATCTTTTTCGTTTAATGTATTATCGATCCTAGTTCCTTTAGTAACTACTTGAATCACATCACGTTCTACCATTCCTTTAGAGTCTTTTGGGTCCGTTAACTGTTCACAGATAGCTACTTTATATCCTTTATCAATTAATTTATTTAAATATCCAACATAAGAGTGATAGGGAATCCCACACATAGGAACTCTCTCATCAAGGCCTGCATTTCTACCCGTTAAAGCAAGTTCTAGTTCTCTACTACAAATAACAGCATCTTCAAAAAACATTTCATAAAAGTCTCCAAGACGAAAAAAGATAATGGTATCATTATATTTATCCTTAATATCTAAATATTGTTGCATCATAGGACTTAATTTTGTTCTATCTACTTCACTTCGTTTCATATACTTCACCTACAAAAGATATTATACCAAAGATGGGTACTTTTTTCTAATAAAAAAAGAATAATTTTTGGTAATATATTCCAACATCATTCTTTTTATCTTTATTTTTTCTTATTTTTCAATTCCTTTTTTAAAACTGTCCGTTATTCAGCTAATTGATATGGATTAGAAACAGTTCCATCTCCTATCAATTGTCCTGCATCAGATTTCAGATTGATGACCGGACGGACACCCCTCGAATAGTTGACGCGGTAGTCGCTGAACAAGCGACCGAAGGAATTGACGCCGCCAACGACAGCGTAAGACCCATCGAAGCCGACAGGGGTAAGACCCCAATAGTAATCACCTGTATATAAGTAATAACTTTCATTACTATTAAAAACTGTTCCCCCTGCATACATTCCTTCATCTAAGGTTATCAATCCTATTGGATACTCTAATGACTTATTCCCTTTTGTACTATTTCTTGTTGTATATAAATCTTGATTTTGTGGACAACTATATTGTGGTTGATAAGTATTAAATAATCTATTATTTATTTGATAATATGTTTCGTTCTTTCCATATCCTAATCCAGTAGACCCTTCCAAAGTAGCAATACTTCTATCTCCACAAAATCCACTATCTGCTATGTAACTCGCATAACTTAATAAATTCTCTTCATACCATGTATCTAATACTGTTTTGATTGTACTATCATTAATATTTGCATGGGTCTCTTCATAGGTGCTACTTCCAGGTGTTCCATACATATATCCTACATACGCATTATCATTATATTCTTCATTAAATGCACTACTTCCTATCATTGCTTCACTTCCCATTGCATCTGGTGTTGTTCCTTGATAGATAATTCTTAAACTTCCATCTTCATTGATTCTTATAATCCTCCAATAGTATCCTGCAAATTTTACATAGTTATTCTCTACTGCTCCTCTATAGTAATATACTGTCTTCCCATCTTCTGTATTTGTGTTCGTATAATATAATCCTTTCGTTCCATCTTCTTCACTTGTCTTACTAAAATCTATTTCACTATCATTTTTTACTGTATTATCTTCTAGTATAGAATTAATGAAAGATGGTCCTTCTATTTCTGGATCACTTGGGGTTATCTCTTGTCCTACATTTTGGGCATAATCAATATTTACTGTTAACTTATTATTTGTCTTTTCTGGTTGACTTGTTATACTATTATCATAACTTATCTTTATCTTAAATGTCGTACTTTCTTGTTTTAATAAGATATCTCCTATTCTTATATTACTGATTTCAAACTTTATTGCATCACTTCCAGTCTCACTAGCATTAATATCTTCTATGATGGCATCTAGTGTTCCTTGGTTCTCTACTGTGATTTGATATTCTATTGAGTCTCCCGGCTTTTGTAAATCTACATCAAATGTGACCGTTGTTCCACTTGCTGTTGGAGTATTATTTATCGTTACTCCATTTGTTTTACTTAACTCTTGAATATTCGTAAATACTACTTTCCAATTCGATTCGATACTTGATGTTCCATTGATATTTAATGTTGTACTAAATGCTGCAAATGCTATTGCCATAATACAAATTAAACTACACATCACTCCTATGATTATTTTCTTTTCTCTCATATACTTCTCTTTCATACTCCCTCCGTTATTATTCTTCCTATCCTCATTATACCCCCCCCCCCCAGGAATTTTTCAAGAAAAATTTTTAAGGACCTTACATTATTTGACAGGGTATCATATTCTATAATTTTATTTTATCAAACATTCAGTTTCTTTAAAATACTCCTACACCCTATATTTCTCGACAAAAAAATAAAGAACCCAAATAGTTCCTTATTTTACTTTACCTAAACTTTTTAAGTGATATCTTCCTACTTCATCTTGTGTAAAAACATACTTATATTCCGTAAAATGATCTAATTCTTTTTCTATCTCTTCTTTATTTAAAGTAGCAACACCATTTTTTATGGTTGCATCAAAATTATCAATAAAATTCTTAAATTCGATATTCTTATATAATTTAATTTGACTACTATTTTCTGGTGCTACTTGAAGGAAAGCAACTTTCTCATAAATTTCAATGGTATTATCAACTTTTTTAGCTTCACTATAATAATTAATATACATCTGTTCGCTTTTCATAAATCCACTAGAAAGACTTTCTTTTGATATTTCAATCGTACCTTCTACGTCATTATATCTTATTAATGGATAAGTTGGTAACGAAGAAATATTTATTACATATGGTCGAACCTCACTAATATCTTTTGGTAACTCATCTAAATTATCTCCAAAAACATCACTTATCAATCGAATCACATCTAAACTATCAATTACATAGCCTATTTCATAGCTTACACCATTATATTCTAATGTTTCATTTCCATTATACTCATCATAATCAGATATTTTACTTAACAATAGCATCATAATTAAATTACTATCTAAATTGTTAACATCTCTCACAGTCTTTAAACGATAAATATTAGTCTCAATACTATTTTCATCTAAAGATTTACTAGTCTCTAAACTACCATTAGTTTTACTTATTAGACTTAATAACTCCTCTATTTCTTCCTCTTCCATATCTAATTCTTCTTCTGTTGGTTCTTGCTCTTCTTCTGGATTAGAACTAGGATCTTCTTCTTCCATGATTTCCTCTTCCTCATTATTTTTATCTTTTCCTTTGCTTTGGCTTACACCAATAGCAATCATTAAAACAATAAGTGCAATGACTACAATAATTATTAAAATTGCTACTATTTTTCCTGGTTTCCTTTCCTCATCCATTTCTATTCTCCTTTACTAATTTAATCTAACTTATTTAATTCTTCTATTGCTTCATCAAAAGTATCTACTCCTATTATTTTTATATCATATCCTTTTTCTTTTTGCAACTGAATACATTCTTCATAATTACTTCCGTTAGGAACGATAAAAACATCTGCTTTCTTTTTTACTGCTCCTAATAATTTATACTTCACTCCACCTATTTCTCCAATGTTTCCTTCCATATCAATAGTTCCTGTTCCTACTATTTTTAATCCATGAGTAATATCTTCTTCTGTTAGTCTATTATAGATAGCTAAAGCTAAAGTAAATCCTCCGGAAGGACCAGTTTCTGTCTCTTTAAAAGAAAGAGTAATTTCTGGATCTGTTTCATAATCTAGCAAATCAAAGAAAGCAAGGCCAGTATATTTTACTCCTCTTTCCTCATAGATAGGAGTAGTAATAGATATTTTTTTATCTTTTCTTTTTAACTTGATATTAACCGTATCTCCTACTTCTTTTTGATTTACATATTCACGAAATAAATCGAGATCTACTGTATCTAAATCATCTACTCCAAGCAATTCATCCCCTACTCTAATCTCTTCACTTGCTCTTTCATCAACAAAATATACATAATAATGATGCTCATTTATTTCGAATTCTTTCCCTGCTTTTTGATAGGCAACATAAATCGCTGACTGATTTGCCTCTTGTAAATACATCTTATCTCTATTATTAATATCCTCTATTGTCTCTTCTTCATTAATTTGATAACTATCAATTTCAATTCTCTCCCAAGTAGGAATAATAAAACTTAATAAATATGTGGGAATAGTAGCACGTAATTCTGAGACATAAGCAAGATTAAAAGATCCTTCCTCAGGATAACTATTCTCGATACTAACACGATCCCCTACATCGATCGTTCCTCCAGATACACATATATAGTAAGGTAGTGGAAACGTCATTATAATATAAAAAATAATTAAAAATATAATCTCTTTATAGTTTTCTTTTATAAATTTTTTTACTTTCTCATATATTTTATTAATCAATGAAATCACATCCTTATTTAATTATAACAGAAAGACTGATAATTATGAAAACAAAAATAACAAGTTTACTTATTGTTGTACTATTAGTAATTACTACTATATTATTTTTAACTTTTCCAGAAGATGTCATGTCTTCAGTTAGCTTTTCTATTTCTATTTGGAAAGATACGCTAATTCCATCTTTATTTCCTTTCTTTTTAATTTCTGAATTATTAATTCATTATGGGTTTATTGAATTATTAGGTGAAGGATTAAGAGGTTTTATGAATAAAGTATTTCATTTACCGGGGGAAGCATCTTTCGTCTTAATTGGAAGTTTAATATCAGGGTTCCCTAGTAGTAGTAAATATATTAGTGGACTATTAGATGATGGGAAAATTAATATTCAACAAGCTTCTTATTTATTAAAATTTAATCATTTTTCTAATCCTTTATTTGTAATTGGAACTGTAGGTACCTTAATGTTAAATAACAAAAGTATTGGGATCTTAATTTTAATCATACATATATTATCCAATTTTATCGTAGCAATGATTTATCGTCCTAAATATTGTAATGATACCCCTGCAAAATCATCTTTTTTTATAGGAATTAGTCGCATGCATAAAAAAAGAATAGATAATAATACTTCCTTCGCTTCCTTTCTTACTGAAAGTATTTTTAAGATATTTCAAACTTTATTATTACTATTGGGAATCATTACTAGTTTTTTAATTATTACTACGTTATTAAAAAAGGTTTTAAACTTAGATAGTATGTCCTTTTCTATTTTAAGCGGTCTTTTAGAAATGACACAAGGAATAAAAAATATATCTTTATTAGATATATCTCTTAGTATCAAAGCTAGTATTATTACTTTTTTTATTTCTTTTGGGGGATTTAGCATCCATATGCAAGTACTTTCTATTTTATCTAATTATAAAATAAAGTATCTTCCTTACCTTTTAGCAAGACTAGTTCATGCTATCATTGCTAGTAGTATTATTTTCATCCTTTTAACCCTAGTTATTTAACCCCAGTAGTTACGACATCTATTACAAATTCATCATCCAAATCTTGATGATCAATACGTAATTTTATATGATATATTACTCCATATTCTAAATTATCAGTACTAACAGAAGAAGTTAAAATATAATCATCTACCACATTAGCAAATTTAGGATCTGGATTATCATATTTTACTCCACCATATAGAATATAAAATGTTGGTATTTCAAAGTGACCATCCATGATCACATCTTCTACTACTTTTAATTGCTTAGTAGCACCATCTAGAAATTTAATATCGATACATTGTTTAATGATGGAATTATCATTATTTCTACAAAAATCAATAGAATCTACTTTACGATCTACTGTATCTTGATAAATATCTTGTGTTAAAGTATTTTGTAGTGTCAATAGATCTCTTCTTACAGATTCTTCTTGCTCTCTATTACGATAATTATTGACAAGAGCAAACATTGCTACTGCTAAAAACATAACTAGAGCAAAACTTAAAATTAATTCAATTACAGTAAAACCTTTATTATTATCCAACATCATAACGCACCTCTATATTTGAAAATCTTCCATCATTAAATACTACTATCATTCTATAATAACTATCATATCTACTAGAATACTTTCCATAATCAGGAAGATAATCTACGTATTCTCTCAATGCTCGATCAAAATTCTTATTGTCTTTGACTTCATTTTTAAAACTTCCTAATTTAAACGGCGTTACAATGACTTCCTTGACATTTAAATAATCTTCACTAAATAATTTATTGCAATAATTAGGAGAAGTTAATAATGAACAAAGACGATTTTTAGTAACAACATCATCTCCTACCGTTTCATTATAATTTTGATAACGATAGTAGCCACTATTACCTGAAATATGACTAGAAAATATACTAGTTAAATTAGCATCTTTATCAAATTCTCTTAGAAGCATTTTTCTAATTTCATGAGCTTTATATTTGGTATCTACATTATCGTAATCACTTACCCGTTCATAATCAGCGATCAATGGCAAAAAATTTGTAAATAAAAAGGTACATATCCCTATTACAAATACTGCAACAATAATAGTTTCAACCATTACAAACCCCTGGTTGTCAATCTTTTTCATTTTTTCACTTACCTTTATTGATTATATCTTGAATCTATTATATAATAAATTAGAGTAAAATACTATAGAGAAAATCAAAAAGGGGCTAAAAAGTATGGTAGAATATGATTTACAACATGTACCAATAGTAGATATTGTTAACCAAATTATATTGTATGCTGCACAACATAATGCTAGTGACATACATTTGGATCCTAGGGAAGATTGTCTAATGATTCGTATGCGTATGGATGGACAATTAAGAGACCATACTATGATTCCTAAAGAATATGAACGTAATTTAACTACTAGGGTAAAACTGATATCTAATATGAATATTACGGAAACAAGATTACCTCAAGATGGAGCCATTAAAGGACGTATTGAAGGAAAAGATTTAGATATGCGTGTATCTGCTCTACCTACTAATGAGGGAGAAAAAGTAGTTATTCGTATTTTGGATTTTACTAAAAGCTTGACAGGAATGGATAGTTTAGGTTTTTCTCCTAAAAATTATAAATTAGTTAGTAAGATGATGGAAGTACCTAATGGTATCATTTTAGTTACTGGTGCTACTGGTAGTGGTAAATCTACTACTACTTATTCCATGTTACAAGCACTAAATAAAGAAGAAACCAATATTATTACCGTAGAAGACCCAATAGAAATGAATATTGAAGGAATTAACCAAGTACAAGTAAATAGTGATATTGGATTAACTTTTGCCACCGTTTTAAGATCTATTTTAAGACAAGATCCTAATATTATTCTAATAGGAGAAATTCGTGATTCAGAAACAGCAAAAATAGCTGTTCGTGCTTCTATTACTGGTCACTTAGTACTATCAACTATCCATACTAATGATTCTTTAAGTACTATTGAAAGATTACTAGATATGGATGTAGAACGATATTTATTGTCTAGTGCATTAACTGGTATTATTTCTCAAAAATTAGTAAGAACTCTTTGTCCTTATTGTCGTAAAAAAAGACCTGTCACTCCTTATGAAGAACATTTTTTTAGAAGAGTGTTAAATAAATATGTTCCTGAAGTATACGAACCTGTGGGATGTGAACACTGTAATCACGGATTTAGAGGCCGTATGGCTGTACATGAAGTTTTATATATTACTGATCACTTGAGAGATGTTATTAGTGATCCTAGTATTGATAAAGAAGAATTAAGAAAAATTGTTTATAATGGAAGTACTACTACTCTACTACAAGATGCTTTAGAAAAAGTAATTGAAGGATATACAACTTTTAATGAAGTGGTACGTATCGTTGAAGTAGATGCTGATTTAGAAAAAAGTATTTCAACTGAAGTGGAAGAAGAAACTGTTTCTAAATATGAAAAAGAGGAAGAAGAGAAAGAAATATATGAAATTATTGATGCGTATGAATTAGAAGTCATTGATGCTTATGCTGTTGAAATAGAAATTATCGATATGTATGATAGTTTTAGATTAAATTATGGCACTTAAAAAACCTTTGCGAAAAATCGTAAAGGTTTTATTTTTTAATCCGTTAGAATTATATATGGATCATTTTCTGTACCATTACCTGATATCCACTCTACATTAGATTTTAAATTAATTACGGCACGAACACTTAACAAGTAGTTCAATCTGCGTATATCTAAATTACCATCATTACCTACTGTAAAATTATATGCATAATTACGATCTATTTCACTACCACCATTTTCTAAAGAAACATTGCTTGGTGTCATCGTCCAATACTCACCTTCAGAATATAAATAATAACTATCATTTGATTTACTTATTACTCCTCCTGCATATGCTACTTCATCTAAAGATATTAATCCAACCGGATAATCTAACGCTTTATTTCCCTTTGTACTACTAGATGTAGTATATAAATCATTACTTTGTGGACACGCAAACTGTGGTGTTTTATTATTATATAATCTATTGTATGCTCCATAGTAAGTAGTAGTTTCCGCAATTCCTGTCCCACTAGATAAGCTCCTATCTCCACAAAATCCTGCATCTGCTAAATAAGAAGCATAATCCAATAGATTTTCTTCATACCAAGTATCTAATACTGTCTTGATTCTACTATCATTGATATTAGCATGTGTTGCTGAATAACTACTACTTCCTGTCTCTCCATACATATATCCTACATGGGCATTATTATTATAAACAATATTAAACACACTATTTTGAGTTTCAATTTCAGCGTCTTGTTTATCCATAATAATTCGAATAGAACCGTCTTCATTAATTCTTATAATCCTCCAGTAAAATCCTGCAAATTCTACATAGTTATTTTCTACTGCTCCCCTAAAATAATAGGTGGTTTTATTATCTTCTGTATTTTCATTGGTATAATATAATCCTTGTCCATTAGTACTACTACTTATTTGACTAAAATTGATATTACTATCACTTTGTTCATTATTGTCTTCTAATATTTGATCTTTTAAATATGCCGGTTGTTTTATATTCCCTTTTAATGTGGTTATTACTGGTCTTACTCGATAATACGAAGTTGGCGTTGCTTGCGATAAACTACTCCCATTAAAGTAATATACATTATTTCCTATTTTCGTCATCAACCAATATCCATACCCATTGGCTACTTTTACCCAACTTGGTATTTCACTTCCCTTCTTCGTCATTTTATCATATTCTTCTTTGGTTAATAACCTAGCTTTCGTACTGGCTTCTTTTCCTCCATTATTTTTTATACTATTCTTAATATAACTTTCTACGGTATTCTTTACATAATATCCTATATTATTACTATCATAGGGATCATATTCGTTGGTATTATTACTATCAAAAGACCTCCCTGCTACCGATGGTGGTACTGCTACGCTCCCATTACTTGCTGCTAAGTTCTCACTCATTAATGTTACCATCGCATTTCCTGTCCCACTATCTTTGGTTACATACCATATCGTTCCATCTATTAGTTCCACTTTCTCTCCTACTTCATATCTTTTATGCTTTTCCAAATTACTCTTTGCTACTGTGATTACTGGTCTGATTCCACTTTCAATAGTATCATCTATTTTAAATATAAAAGTTTCTTCTTCTACGTAACCTATAACATAATAACTATTTGATCCATTTATTAATGATAATTCATGTTCTTCTCCTAATAACCATTCTGCTATAGTAAACTTCTCACTGGAAGCCGAGTAATCTTTATTTGCATCATAGGCTATCCCTGATAACTTTGCTATCTCTTCCATCGTTGGTAATCTTTTTGTTAATACTTTACTTTTGTTATAGTATACATTTGCATAGTTATTTAAGGCGGTTTGGGCTCCACTGGCTGTCGATGTCGTTACGGCTTCATCTGCTATCATTTGTACTGTAGTAGCACTTGTTGTGTCATTCGTGGTTACTATGTAATATAATTTCTCTCCATTCCCTGCATTATACATCACTGCTTCTCCTGGTTGATATACTACATTTTCTGTATCTGATGTGGAATCTCCTGAATTTCCTCCTGTTGTCCCACTATTTTCTACATAAATAAAGGTTAGCATTAATTCTTTTTTTGTTTCACTGATATTCGTTACTCCATTTTTATATTTAATTGTTACTTTGGCTGTATTGGTTTCTCCTGGGGCTAAGGTCGTTACTTCTTCTAATACCCCACTAATTTCATAGGTGATATTACTATTCTCATCTTCAATTATTTCAATGTCATTTAATTTGGCTGGAATATTCCCTTGATTAGATAAAGTAATAGTATAAGTGATGGTAGAACTTGACGTTGGTAAGTTAGCATTTAAGGTTACTGTATTACTTACATAGTTACTACTAATACTACTTGCTCCATTACTTGTGGTATTAGTAACGTTCGTTACTTTTACTATCCAGCTTCTATCAATACTTGCTATTCCATCTAGTTCTACATATTGACTTAAGGCAGCATACCCTAGACTCATTACAAATACCACAAGACATAAGGATAACACTAATATTCTTTTCTTATCAAAAAATCCTTTAATTTTCCTTTTCATCACTTAATTCACTCACTTCTCCACACCTATTATAAATTCATTATACCCCTATCTTCTATCTTATTACAATAAAAAAAGTAACTATTTTCTAGTTACTTTACAATTATTATCTACAATAAATTAAAGGATTATCACTAATGAGATAGACTCTATTAATATTAGCTTTTAATTTATCTTTTAACTCTTTAAATTGCTTTTTTGTATTAATTGTCCACACCATAATCGCTTTTTTATCCTTTAATTTATTATTTACGATATCATTTGTAATTATATATTGAGAAATCGAATAGAAATCAAAATCTAAATTTAACAAATCTTTATTAAAAGTATCAATTAATATTCCCACAGGTCGATTACTATATCTTTTTAAATAATTAACAATATCTAAAGAAAAACTTTTTAACCAGATATTTAATAATGGATAATTATTTACGATTTCTATTACTTTACTTGCTAATACATCATTTTTCTCACGTTCATCCTTCAATTCAATAATGAGTAAAGTAGAAGGACTAATTTTATCTAATACTTCGGAAAGACTATTCACTGTGGATGGTTTTACAACCGTACCATAATTAAATCTTTTCAATCGTTCCAAAGACATTTCGTTAGTTCTTCCTCTTCCGTTACTAACTACATCAATATATTCATCATGAATTACTATCACTTTGTTATCCTTGGTAAGTCTTACATCAATCTCTACTCCATCGATATCTTGGTGCCTACTACCTAATTCAATTGCTTCTAACGTATTTTCTTTAGTATTTTTCGAGTGAAGACCTCTATGAGCGATGAGATTCATTATTACCTCCTAACTATGTAATATTATATTCATAATTTCTTGATTAATGTCAGGAATACTTCTAAGTTTATCATCTTTGATACAATTAATATACTTCCAATTATATAAACCAACTAATTCTAAATAAGCTCTCTCTGCATTTTTTAAGTGTTCTTCGTCTTTTTCGGCTTTATCTAAAGATGCTCTATTTTTCTTTAACTCTTTAGCATAAGCAAAAGGAACATGTAAAAAAATAGTAATATCTGGTTTAGGTAATCCCATTAACCAATAATTTAATTTGTCTATCCATTGATATGTTTGAAAACGTTCTTCTTTATCTATAATTTTACTCCCCTGATGCCCTAAACTACTAGTAACATAACGGTCTAATATGACATAATATCCTTTTTCTAAGTAATTATGAATCATATTAATATTATATTTAAAATCAGCCGTGTAATAAAGACAAGAGACCTTCGGATCTACTTTAGTTGGTCCTTCTTCAAAATAACATTCTCCTATCTCCTCTTTTCCTAAAAAAGGACCTCCTATTATTTTACCCGTAGGACTATCATAATTAGGAAACCCTAACGTAAAACACTTGTATCCTCGGCTTTTCAAATTTTCTACTAACAAATTACTCTGCGTCTCTTTTCCAGAACAATCTGTTCCTTCAATAACAATCAATTTACCTCTTTCCATATAAACCTCTTTATATTTTTCTTAATAATTTTATTCCATCATTAAAGTTGCAACTCTTAGGACAATCATAATCATGAAAAGTACATCTAGCACCATGCATATAACTTTCCATTTCTTTTTTCTTAGGATGATCCTCTTCCACTAAAGCTTGATAATACTCATCTCTAGTTGCCTCTGTTTGCATAGCTACTTCTAATTGAGCGGCACTACACAATCTTTCTTTCATTTTCATTACAAAATTATCAAAAGTTCCCTGTTCACTAATCGTTACTTTTTCGTTTTGTGGAATACACTGATATTTTTCAATTAGTGTTCTTGTATCATTTAACCATTCATCTACTAATAAAGGATCCTCCAAAATAATTGGTGGAATGAAATATTCTTTATTTTTATTTCGTTCCATCTTGTAATATATAGTTCTATGGCGATGTGCTTGGGCAAGTTCAGCATAAGATCCCTGATAAATAGTAGAGTAAACTTCTCCATATTCTTTATTATTTTCTGATAAATGTTCTCCAAATATGGATAATTTACGATGTTTTCTATTAGATAATAATCTTTCATCAATCACATTAACACGATATAATTCTTCAATCAATTTTTCAATATGAGGCAACAACTGTTCCTGTAAATCATCTTTTTTCCCATTTATACCATGTTCCTTATAATCGATCATATAATTGATTACTCTATTTAATTGTGCTAAAGGAATCGTATGAACCATTTCAGTGGGAATGGTCACTGGCATCAAATAGCGACTATTTTCTTGTGCTAATTTCATTATTTGTTTATCCGATTTAATAGATCCATATTTTTCTTTTATTTTAACAAAGAAAATATTATTCCACTTCTGATATAATTGAATCATTTCTTCCGTTATTACTCCATCTTCTTTAATAGTAGTATAACGAAGAGATCTTTCACTAGTAGCATATTGATGCTCATTATTTAATATCATATTCAAAAATTTAGGACTATTTTGTAAATAAAGTCCAATATTGACATGTTCAAACACACTTTGATGTTCTCCACTAGTAGTTCTTTCTACTCTTTTAGAAGTAGATTCTTCTTTTTCATGAAACGATGCTAAAAGTCCATCTTCATTATAGCAAATTCCACCAATTTGACCTTGATATATCATCGCTTTTTTTAGATTAAAGGTTCCATCTTCCATTAAAAAAGATGTATGTGGTAACAAAGTTACTTTTAAATTACTTATTTCCATATTTTACCTCCCCATAAATAGTAAATAAGTATTACCCTATGACATCATTATTATTATCAAATTCTACATTTATAAATTTTCTACTAGCTAAATAATCACACATGTGAACAAAACTTTGATATTTAGTTCTCGGTACTGGTAATACTTCATTTCCATCAAAATCTTTATTCCATGCACCCATATGAGATGAAATTACCTCACAAATAAATTCAATATCTTCATCGTCCATTTCCAAATTATCCATATTATCTTTAATAAATTCCGCAACTAATAAGGGATGTTCCACTTTTGTATATTGACTTTTCTCTTTACCTGATTTCAATCCATCATGTAAGATTAAGGCTATGATCATTAAGTCTTTTTCATGAAGTGTATATTTTCCTCCAATAATAGGATTACTAAGTAATTCATAAGCCATTCTAACAGCAGATTTAGTATGTCGTACTAGTCCTCCCTCTCCTAACGCATACTTCGGATGATACTTTCCCGTAGAAGAAGCCGGAACTTCAAAAAAATAATCTGGTAACATCGAAACTAAATATTTTACATCATTTACTAATTTAGGATCCTTAATATAACTATACTCTTTATTAAAAACGTCTACTTTACTCATCACTGTATTATTCATACTTACTTCCATTGTCCTTTCTCTTTTACGTAAATGTCTAATTTATTATAAGGAATTTCTACTTTATGCTTATCTAACGTATTTTTTAATAATTTTAATGCCTCTCTTTTTACTCCAAAATAAGTCATTGGTTTACAATCAATTACGATGCTATAAGTAATAGCCGAATCTGATAAAGAAGATACTCCTAATAATTCTGGTTCTTTAATTACATTTTCAATATCTTTAATATCTCCTTTAATACCTTCTAGAATTTTCTCTAATTTATCAATATTAGTATCATAACTTACATTAATATCGACAATGACTTTAGCATTCGCCGCACTATAATTAATAACTTCAGTAAAAGCACTATTAGATATAGTCATAATCTCTCCCGTATAAGCTTTTATTTTCGTATCCTTTAATCCTATAGAAATGACTTCTCCCATAAAATCTTTTATCTTAACCGTATCTCCTACAGAATAAGCATCATCAAAGACAGTAAATATTCCTGCTAAAAAGTCTTTTGCAATATCTTGAAAAGCAAGTCCAATAATTACTCCAGCTATTCCTAAAGAAGCAATAATACTAGTTGTATTTACTCCATAAACATTTAAAATAGCTAATACTACAATAATAGCAATAAAATACTTAATCAAATTTTTAATAATGGATATTACAGTAGCACGTTTTTTCTCAGCTCTTACTCCACCTTTACTTAATTTTACTTTATTAAATTTATTAATAGAATTAGCAATAATACTATATACAATAATTCCTAATCCTATAAAAATAATTGGTAAATAAAATCTTTTAGAACAAATAAAATCTAAAATAATTTCTATCATATTATCATATCCTTCCTATAAAATTATAACTTAATTATTAGCGAATATCAATAAATCTCTCCAATATTTGATTAGATAAATATAAATATTTTTGATTAATAGAAAGATAATCCCCCTCTATTTTTAAAACTTCCTGTTTTACTAAATCGTGAATACGAAAAACTTCTTCTATTGTTTGACCATATTTTAAAATAAACTGGTTCATATTTACTCCTTTTATTTTTCTAAGTCCTAAGATCATTTCATTACTCATTTCTATATCTCTATCTTCATAATCTTTAGTTAAAACATAACATCCTTTATTATAGTGATTAATACTCCTAGTATTCGTTATACGATAATGATCTATATATCCCACAGCGCCCAATCCAAATCCATAGTAAAATTCATTATTCCAATAAGTTAAATTATGTTTCGATGCATATCCTTTTTTAGCAAAATTACTAAATTCATAGTGACAATATCCTAACTCTTCTAAAAATTGAATAATATAAAAATACATCTCGGACTCTATTTCTTCCTCTAACGGTTTTGTTTTATCGATAAATAATTTAGTATTTGGCTCTAGAATTAAAGAATAAATAGAAATATGAGGCACATCTAAACTTTTAAAAAATAATAAATCTTCTTTCACATCTTGTAATGTTTGTCCATAAAATCCATACATAAAATCAACATTAATATTATGAAAATATTTTTTAGTAAGCATGACTTTATCATAGACATCGTTTTTGGTATGATCCCGGTTTAAAAAAGTTAAAAATTTATCATTTACTGTTTCTATCCCAATACTAATACGATTTACTTGATAATGTTTTAACAACAGTAATAATTCTTCCGTAATATCAGAGATATTTACTTCAAAACTAAATTCTAAATTATCACTTTGCTTAATTATTTTTAAACTATTAAATAATTGTATCAACCTATCTTTACTTAAACTAGAAGGTGTACCTCCTCCTATATATAGTGTTTCAATGATATCGTTTTGATAATAAGTTTTGATTTCTTTTTCTAAACTACTTAAATATTGACTTGCTAATTGTTCATGATAATACATTTTGCAAAAATCACAGTAAGAACAAATATGTTTACAAAAAGGAATGTGAATATATAAAGATTTAACATTCCTTTTGGTCATATTTCCACACTCCTTTATTTTTTTCGTTCTTTAGTATTTATGTGTTCACTAATAATATCTTTCGATACTTGTTCTACGATAGCATGTTCTTTTTTATGGGCTTCCATATATTCTTCTAGAGTCATTCCTCTAATATTAGCTTCTGATAGCGCATATAACAAGGATACTGTATAATCATCCGTAACTCCTTTATTAATCATATCATATAAGGTCGATTTAGGAATACCTGCTACCATTCCTTCTTCACTATAAGTTCTACCTTTTTCAATCATATCAAGAGCTAAATCTAAGGCTTGTTCCTTGGTCCAAGTAGGACCACGTTTACCAAGGCTTCCTCCTTTACTTTGTCCTTGTCTAATACGACTTTCTTTTTTATCTTTTACTAATTTATAGATATCTGGAGCACTACTTTCTAATTTTTTTAGATGTAATTGAAAAGTTCTTTTACTAATACCTAAATCATGACTTGCTTGTTCTATAGTTACATCATTGTTTAAATAATACTCTGCTTCTTTTATCATATCTTCTTTATTTGCCATATTATTCATCCTCCATACTAAGTACACTCATGAATGCTTCTTGTGGTAGTTCTACACTACCTATTTGTTTCATTTTTTTCTTTCCTTCTTTTTGCTTTTCTAAAAGTTTTCTTTTCCTTGTAATATCTCCACCATAACATTTTGCTAATACATCTTTTCTTAATGCTTTTACTGTACTTCTTGCAATCACGTGATTACCAAGAGAAGCTTGAATAGGAACTTCAAACATTTGTCTGGGGATTACTTCTTTTAATTTTTCTACTACACTTCTACCACGTTTATAAGCAAAATCTTTGTGAACAATAACACTTAAGGCATCTATGATTTCTCCATTTAACAAAATATCCATTTTTACCAAATCACTTGGTTTATACCCTATAATTTCATAATCAAAAGAAGCATATCCTTTAGTATAAGACTTTAGCTTATCAAAAAAGTCATAGACAATCTCTGATAATGGTAATTCATAATGAATATTGACTCGTAATGGATCAATATAATCCATACTGATATAAATTCCTCTTTTTTCTTGACATAATTCCATAATAGGGCCAATATATTCACTTGGGGTAAAAATATTAGTTTTAATATAAGGCTCTCTTATTTCTGATATTTTACTTTTATCTGGTAATTTATTAGGAGCATCAATCATTACTACTTCTTTATTAGTTAATACTACCTCATAAATAACAGAAGGCGCTGTTGTAATTAAATCGATATTAAATTCTCTAGTTACTCGTTCTTTAATTATTTCCATATGCAAAAGGCCTAAAAAACCACAACGAAAACCAAATCCTAATGCACTAGATGTCTCTGGTTCAAACAAAAGGGACGCATCATTTAATTTTAATTTATTTAGGGCATCTCTTAAATCTTCAAATTTAGAAGATTCGATTGGGTATATACCACAAAAAACCATAGATTTCATAGGTTTATATCCTGGCAATCTAGAAGTTGCTGGATGATTAGCAAGTGTTATCGTATCCCCTACTTTGACATCTGAAATACTTTTAATACTAGCACAAATAAAACCTACTTCCCCGGCTATTAATTCCTGTTTTTTTACTTCTTTAGGAGTATTAATACTAATATCTACTACTTCATAACTAGCATTAGTTTCCATCATTTTAATGGTATCCCCAACTTTTACTTTTCCCTCAACAATACGAACCGATACTACAATTCCTCGATAAGGGTCAAAAATACTATCAAAGATCAATGCTTGCAATGGGTTTGAACTATCACCTTTAGGAGAGGGAATTTTTTCGACGATAGCATCTACTAACTCTTTAATTCCTTCTCCAGTTTTAGCACTTGTTAATAAAATTTCTTCTTCCTTAAAACCTATTAAATCCTGTAATTCTTTTTTTACTTTTGGTACATCAGCATTAGGTAAATCTATTTTATTAATAACAGGGATAATAACTAAATCATTTTCCATCGCTAAATATAAGTTCGCTAATGTCTGTGCTTCAATTCCTTGAGCAGCATCTACAACTAAAATAGCTCCTTCACAAGCCGCAAGACTTCTTGAAACTTCATAAGAAAAATCGACATGACCTGGTGTATCTATTAAATTTAAATAATATTCTTCCTTATGATAATGATATTTTAGACTAGCAGTATTTAATTTTATCGTAATACCACGTTCTCTTTCAATATCCATACTATCTAACATTTGGGCTTTTGCTTCTCTTTTAGAAACAGCATTTGTAACTTCTAAGATCCGATCCGCTAATGTACTTTTTCCATGATCAATATGAGCTATAATGCTAAAATTTCTAATGTGTTGTCTGTTCATAATATCACCTTTTATTATTATATCATAAGCATTTTTATAAATCTAATTTTTTATCAAGAAAATTCTTTGCGATTATCTATTTATTTGTTATAATGTAACTCGTTAGAAGGTGTTGCTATGAGAAATCTTGTTTATCATGAATTTCCTCCAGAATATCATAAAAATGATACAGTGTTAATATTAGGATCGATCCCTTCTCCTAAATCTAGAGAAGAACAATTTTATTACGCTCATCCTCAAAATAGGTTTTGGAGGGTACTAGCTGAAATTTTCAAAGAAAAACTCCCTAGTACTATAGAAGAAAAAAAAGAATTTTTAAAAAAATATCATATTGCCTTATGGGACGTTATTTATTCTTGTGAAATAGAAAAAGCATCAGATACTTCTATTAAAAATGTAACGCCAAATAACATTAACTTAATTTTAGAAAAATGTCCTATTGAGAAGATATTTACTGTAGGAAAAACAGCTACTAAATTATATAAAAAATATTGTTATCCCAATACTAAAATAGAGTCTATTTACTTACCTTCTACTAGTCCTGCTAATTGCGCTATAAAAATGGAGCAATTAATCAAAGAGTTCGAAAAAATTATTACAAAATAAAAAGATCCTTAAATCTTTTTATTTTTTTAATATGTGATGAAGAAGTTTCTCAAATTCTTTCTTTTTGATTGGTTTAGATAAAATACCATGAAATCCCGTCCTTAAGTACATATTAATAGCTAATTTATCTGTAGTATCTGTCATAATTACTACTGGTGTATCAAAATCTTTAATTCGTTTTAATTTTTGTAAAGTATCTATTGTACTTAATTTTTTTAATACATCATCAATCAAAATTAAATCATATTTTTCTTTTTCTCTTATTTTCTCTAAACACAATTGTCCCCCATTCACAGGGATAATATTAACAGTATCATTAGCAAACTTTTTCGTAATGTTTTCTAAATTTTTACTATCGTCATCTACAACCATAATATTAATTTTATGTTCTTGAATTTGCTTATAAGTTTGCAATTCTTCCATAACTTTACGATCACTATGATCCACTATTTTTTGATCGACTACTACTGTTATGTTAGAGCCATTACTATCTCCACCTTTCACAACAATAGTACCTCCCATAGAATTCACTCTTTTTTTAATCTCATTTAAAGGAACTTCATTATCATCTTCTTGTTCTATTTTTTCTTCTTCCTTATTAGTATTCATCAGATATTTATCCACTACTTCCGCATTAATTCCTTTACCGGAATCCTCGATATTAATAATCAATCGGCAAACATCATATTTCACTATCGAATTAATATTCAATTCAATAAATCCTTTATCGGTATATTTAATAGAATTAGATAATAATGAATTAATTACCTGCTTTAATTTAATATAATCTCCCAGCAATTCTTCTGGCATTCCTTCGTCTACATTAATTCTAAAATCTAATCCTTTATTCTGAATTGTAGTTTTATTTTTTAAAACAATTTCATCTAATAAATTGCGTATATTATATTCGTTTTCAATTACCTTAATCCTATTAGCATCTAAAGTCGATAAATCAAAAACAGAACTCAATGCATTTAAAATACGATTACTTAAATCATTAATTTCTAATAAATTACTCTTTAATAATTTTATATCGTTTTCTTCCGATGTAATATTACTCATATCTACAATACTTTTAAGACGAGGTTTCATCTGTTGCGTAAAATTAAATAATAGTAATGATTTATCATTATTATATTTTTCCGATAACTCTTTTGCTTTATTTAACTCTTCAATCATTCTAATATCTGGATTTTCTATAGTAAAATACATCAAAAAGGTAACAAAGGTTTCCATCGAAGTCATCAATAAAAAGGAAGGATTTAATCTTTGAATAATAATTACAATCGTTCCAATAATCATAAATACAAACATGGGAACATACTTACGAGATTTAATATTTTTAATATTATAACACATACATATTACCCACGCTACAACACTCATAGTACCAACAATATAAGATAAATTAGCACTTGGCCCATAAGAGTAGATTTGATTATTTTCATTATGGTAATAAAGAGGTAACGAAATAATTAAAAATAAACTAATAACAGCAAAAATAATATAAATATTCACTAACTTTTTATGAGATCTAACTAAGGTTTTAAAACTTTCGTTATTTTTCTTAAAAGAAATAACAAAAATATAAGATGTTAATATACAAATCCAAACATGAAGATATACTAAATAAGATTTAGTAACAATGACATTCAGTATCGGTATAGCTTCCATATTGGTTACTGTAAAAATACTCATAATATCTAGAATAATTCCAATTAAGTTCGTAATAATTAAAACTTTAAAAATTTTATTTTCATCCGTTTCTAATCTTTGTTTATAAAAATAAACGGTAATTAATAAAATACTATAAAACAAACTAGCAATTAAAACAAATAAACTATTCACTTTTACTCACCTCTATTATTATTTATCTATAGTATAACACATAAAAAAAAGAAATAATCATTATTTCTTTTGAGATGATAATTTTTTTACTTTTAATTTTTCATCAGACTTTCTATTAAAGAATAAATAGCTAGTAGCAGGAATACATTTTTCAGTAATTCCCTCTTTTTCTAAGGCCACATTATTTCTTTTACCACACCCGGTTAATGGATAAGCTTCATCATGATCTCTTACTCTTAATAAAAGTAGATCAGTAACTCCTGGATGACATTCATTATAAACACGATCAGCAATACTTCCTAATACTTTATCCATAGACTTTTTACTGTCTGGTTGTAATTCAATATGTGCAACTGGGATATCTAAATTATTTTCGTTTTTTACTGCTACTACTTCACATGACAAAACGTTTTTAGTATCTTTTAAAATAGCATCTGCAACCGTAAATAAAGGAACTTTTTCTCCTGTTAATAATTCAATTTCATTACCAATACGTCCTTTGATATGAACATCACCATAAGTATCAATATAAGCCCAAACATTGTTATCTCCCCATGTTCTTCCATAAATATCTGTAATAAAAAATTCTTCTGTTGCTTTAGGATTATCTTTATATCGTTTCATAGTACAAGGAGAAGTGGATACTAATCTTCCATATTCACCATATTTACATTCTGTCCCATCTTCTCTTAAAACTGCTAATTCAGTTAATTGAAAAGGAGTTAATCCATGTCCTTCTTTAGATAAAGAAATTTTATCATATAAAGCTTTATATAATTTAAAGAATAATCCTCCATGTTCACAATCTCCTCCACCCATAGATAAAGGAGCTGTAATTATTGGTAATTTATCACTTCCCGCTTTTAGTTTACGTAATCCTTTATTAATAAATTTCTCTTCCCCTAAAGAAGTTGCTTCTCCTACAGAAGCAGGAATTAATAAGAAAGGTAATTTCATTCCTTGAAACTCTTCTTTTTCCTGAAAATCCTTTATTCCTTGTATCCAAAAACTTCTAGTAGCAGGAGCAAAACTAGGACGATTAATCAAAAGACTATAAGCAAAGAAGTCTTTATCATAAATAGGCTCTAAAGCTACAGTACAAGTTTGTGACAATACATCCGAAATACTAGTAATTAAGTCTGTATTAGAATGTGGTGGAATATGAGCAAGACCTACAATATTACGCATTTCAGGTAATCCTGATAAATCTGTATCATGAAATCTTGCCATAGTAATTAAACTACTATTAGTATGAACAATAGCCTTTGGACGACCATTTTTAGTAGAACCACTAGTATAAGTAATAATAAATTCATCTTCTAATTGTACTTTAGGAGTTAATAAAGGACCTTTATAATTGTTAGCTTTGATCAAAAATTCTCTAAAAGATAAAATTGTATTATCTTCTTTTTGAAACTTACCTACTTTATTCATAAATTTATAAAAACGATCATCATAACTAGCAAAAGGATCTTTCCCATCTTTTAAGGAATCTGTTAAAGAGATTATTACTTTATTATCTTTATTTGTCCCAGTCAAAATATCTTTTATCTCTTCATATTTATCATCAGTTGCGATCAACAAGTTTGAATTACAAGAAGATACAATTTCTCTAATATATTCTTTATCAAAATCAGCACCAAAAATATTAACTTTTGCTCCGATTAAATTCAAAGCACCTAAAAAATATAACATTTCTGGACAGTTAGATACGCACATAGGAACCTCATCTTCTTGTTTTACACCCATTTTTATTAACGCTTTACTAACCCTTATGATATTTTCAAACATTTCTTCATAACTAATAGTTGTCCCACGATAATAAAGAGCTGGACCATTTAAATTATCTTTATTACGGATTAAAATATCTTCGATCCAGGAATGATTATGTTTTTCTTGTAATTCTTTCATTACCTGATCTAAGTTCGTTTTCCTTTTTATATGTCTTTTCTGAACAGAAGGTAGATAAGAAGAAATAACTATTTTTCCCTCCATTCCTCCTTGTGGTTTTATTTTTTGATCTTCAGAAATATTTTCTTCATTAAAATTTAACTTCATTTAAAACTCCCCATTTTCTAAAATATTTACTACTAGTGGTTATCTTACTTGATTTTATAATTTTTGTCAATTACACATTAATCTTTTCGCGTTCTAATCTATCTTTTAAATGACGCATGGCTTCTTCTATGTCATTAAAATATATAGTCTCTTTCTTTAGTTTCTGATATGTTTCGTTTCCTTTACCAAGAATTAACACAATATCCTTTTCATCTGCCATATCAATGGCACGTTTAATTGCCATACTTCTATCTACTACAATTTCGAAATTTTTATGATCTTCTTTAATATCCCTAATCATCATATTAATAATATCTATTGGCTCTTCGCTTCTTGGATCTTCATAAGTAAAAATAGCATAACTAGCATTATCTACTACTGTTTTTCCCATTAACGGTCTTTTTAAATAATCACGTTCTCCAGCAGAACCAATAACTACAATACTCCTATTGATATCTAATGTATGAACAAAGTTTAAAAGTTTGCTAATTCCATTAGGTGTATGAGCATAATCTACCATGACATAGAATTTTTGCCCAATATTAGGTAACATATCAAGTCGCCCGGACACAAATAACTTATCGACATTTTTTAGTATCTCTTCTATTTTTTTACCCGTAGCAAGACAAACTAGAATAGCACAAGCTAAATTATAAACATTAAAATCTCCTAGTAATGGGCTTACAATTTCATAATTTTGATCGTTATATCGATAAGTAATAATTGTCTTATCAGGGCGAATAGTAAAGCTTTTAATTTGTAAAGTGTTATCCTCATCTTTTCCGTAAGTATAAATATGTGCACACTCACAACTTTTCCTTACAGTCTCATATAATTCATCATCTTTATTTAAAATAGCATATCCATCTTTTTCAATTTGCCTAAATAATTGACATTTGCAATCAACATAGTTTTCAAAGTTACCATGAATATTCAAATGTTCTCTGGTAATATTCGTAATAGCCCCTATTTTATAAGTAATTCCTGTTAATCTACCCCTAAAGAAAGCTTCACTAGAAGATTCCATGGCTACATATTTACATCCCGCTTTAACAAATTCATCTAAATATCCATATAATTTATCTCCGTCTGGTGTAGTATTATTAGTATCTTTGTTAAATTTACTACAACTTCTTCCATTAGTACCAATATAACCACAAATGTCATTTCCTAATAGAGTCTGGGTAATAGTCGCAACACTCGTTTTACCATCCGTACCTGTAATTCCTATCATATTCAATTTATTCTCTGGATGATCATAGAACAAAGAACAAAGTCTAGGTACTTCTGCATTCGTATCTTCTACTTTAATAGTAGGGACATCAGAATTAACATCACGACTCACTACTAGTGCTACTGCACCATTTTTAATAGCATCTGGAATAAAATCATGTCTGTCTGCAGTAACCCCCATAGTACAGACAAACAAATCTCCTGGTTCTACTTCTTTAGAATTTATTTTTATACCTTTAATTTCAATCTCCGGTGCATTATTATAAAGTTCATTTAGTTTCTTCATTTTCTCATCTCCATACATCATAAGTATACAGTAAAATCCGTAAAAAAAGTAGACATTACCTTGAAATATACAAATATTTACAGTATAGTAGTACAAGGTGATAAAAATGAATTTAACATTAATCAATGCAAAAACAGATTTAGGAGTTATAGTAGATGGAAGTGATAAAGGACCTGAAATCATTAGTAATCATTTTAAAAACAGTACTAAAATTCATAAAATAATTAATATAGATAAACCTAATATTATTAAAAGTAAAAACAAAAAAGATTTAGAAAAAAACTTAGATGGTATTAATATCTTTAATCAAAAACTATACGAAGCTGTTAAAGAAGTTAAAAATAACAATGAGTTTCCTATTATTTTAGGAGGCGATCATAGTTTAGCTATCGGGTCCGCTTTAGCTTCTATTCAAAAAGAAAAAAAGTTAGGAATTATTTGGATCGACTCTCATGGAGATTACAATACTTTTGAAACCACTAAAACCGGTAATATTCACGGATTACCTTTAGCATGTTTAAATCATCAAACAAAAGAAAAACTATCTTTTTTCCATCATGGAAATTATTATGATCCTAAAAATACAGTAATTGTTGGCGGAAGAGATATTGATCCTTGGGAAATGCCTAATATAAAAAAAACAGGGGTCACTTTGTTTACTACGGAAGATATAAGACAACAAGGAATTGAACAGGTAATAAAACAAGCAATGAATATTGCATTACAAGATACCAACGGAGTTCATATTAGTTATGATCTAGATGTTATCGATCCAAAAATAGCTCCCGGGGTATCCATACCAGCTATCAATGGAATTACGGAAGAAGAAGCATATAAAATTGCCGATGAGGTATTAAAATATAGAAATGATATTAAATCTATTGATATTGTAGAATTCAATCCAACAACTGATATTCAGCATAAAACAGAATATATTGCAATAAATATTTTAGATAAAATAATAAAAAGTAAGAACTAAAAGTATAAAAGATTCTTACTTTTTATTTTATTAATATAGTATATGGATTAGTACTAGTTCCATCTCCACTAGCTAATTCTAAATTAGCCTTTAGACTTATCACTGGTCGTACATCTCTTTCAAAATTAACAAAATTATGATTTAGAGCTCCTTCTCTAGAAACTCCTCCTACACCTGCTCTTGCTGCATAAAACCTAGTTGGAGTAATTACCCAATAAAGAGAATTCGTATATAAGTAATAGTTTTCATTATAACCAAAATAATTTCCTCCCGCATACCATACTTCATCCGTAGTAATTAAACCAATAGGATACTTCAATGCTTTATTTCCTTTGGTACTACTTTTTGTTGTATATAAATCATTAGACTGAGGACAATTATATTTAGGAGATTGTTTAATGTCAGTAAATCTATTTCTAGCTCCATAATAAGTTACGTTCGTACCATAACCTAAAGCTGTGTCATCAGGTTCCCACAATCCTGCAGAACTTGCTAGTGTTCGATCTCCACAGAATCCTGCATCTGCTATATATTCTTCATACTTTAATAAATTATCTTCGTACCAAGAATCTAATACTTTCTTAACATCACTATCATTGGTATTCGCATGAGTTGCTGAATAAGTAGTGCTTCCTTTTTTACCGTACATGTATCCTACATAGGCATTATCATCTAATTGAGTATTAAATACTGTAGTAGCAATCGCAGCATCACTTTGCATAGCATCCGGTGTCTCTCCTTGATAAATAAGTCTTACTGATCCATCTTCATTGATTCTTATAATCCTCCAGTAAAATCCTGCAAAATATACATAATTATTCTCTACTGCCCCTCTATAATAATACGTTGTCTTATTATCTTCTGTATTCTCGCTCGTATAATATAATCCCATCGTTCCGTCTTCTTTACTCGTTTTACTGAAATCAATGTTAGTATCCACCTTTACTACATTATTTTCTAAGATCTGAGTATTCAAATACGGTACTTTTTCTACATTACTTTTTAATATTATTATTACTGGCCTTACTCGATAACTAGAAGTAAAACTACTAGTGCTTACTACACTCGTCCCATTAAAGTAATATCCATTATTTCCTTTCTCATTACTCATTAACCAGTAAGAGCCTTCCATCCAACTTGGAACTTCCTCTTTTATTAGGTTATCATATTCTTCTTTCGTTAATAGTCTTGCTGTGGTTCCTGTTATATTTCCTCCACTATTCTTGATACTATTCTTGATATATGTTTCTACCGTATTCTTAACATAATATCCTATGTTATTCGTATCAAACTGATCATATTCATTCGTATTGTTACTATCAAAAGCTTTCGTATAAGTTCCATTCGTGGATACACTTCCATTACTACTTACTGTATTTTCACTTACTAAGGTTACTTTATCTTCATTACTAGAACTATTCTTAGTAACATACCAAATAGTACCATCTATTAGTTCTACTTTCTCTCCTACTTTAAATACTTCGTACTCTTCTTCCTCTGGTCCTCCACTACTTCCTCCGGAACTACTTGGTTTACTATTATCTATATAAATGAACGTTAACATTAATTCTTTTTTCGTTTCACTGATATTCGTTACTCCACTTTTATATTTAATTGTTACTTTCGCTGTATTGGTCTCTCCTGGTGCTAAGGTTGTTACTTCTTCTTCTACTCCACTAATCTCATAAGTAATATTACTGTTTTCATCTTCAATTATTTCAATATCATTTAATTTGGCTGGAATATTCCCTTGATTAGATAAAGTGATAGTATAAGTGATGGTAGAACTTGACGTTGGTAAGTTAGCATTTAAGGTTACTGTATTACTTACATAGTTACTACTGATACTTGTAGCACTATTCGTTACCGTATTGGTTACCTTTGTTACCTTTACTATCCAACTTCTATCGATACTTGCTATTCCGTCTAGTTCTATATATTGACTTAAGGCGGCATACCCTAGACTCATGACAAATACCACAAGACACAAGGACAATACTAGTATTCGCCTTTTTGTAAAGAACCTTTTTATTCTCTTCATTGTTACCAACTCCGTTTTAATATGCATTCTATATTCTACCCTTATTTTCTTCAATTTAGTCTATATTCATTATAGCATGTATAATGTTAAACATAAAGATTTCAAGTTTAAAATTTTGATATCTTTATGTTTTTTGTTATTATAACAAACAT